>JAJZGI010000018.1 GCA_021798575.1 Pseudomonadota bacterium
CCAGCTTGGCACGGTCCTTGGCAGTGACTTTAACTTGAATACCATCGAGCATGCCCCAGAATCGCATCTCAGACGCAAAATGGGAATCCTAAATTGGACTCAAATGTATGATTTTATCCACTAGCAGCGTCTTTTTTTGCAGATTGACGAGCTGACTGAATAAGGGTTCGGCCAGCCTGGGCCGCAGCACGACATCGCCCAGGAGATTGAGCGCAGAGACCAACCCGTCCGCCAGTCCGGTTATTTGAATCACGAATGAAGCCGGACCAGCAGAGATACTCAACGACAAACCGGCGGCCTGAAGCGCAGCCGCCAGGCCGGCCGGATCATGCTCCCCGGCGCCGAAACGGGGTAGTTGCCCGAGTAGCGTGGTAGCGCCAGCCAATGAGTCGGGCTCGTCCGCATAGCCGGAATCGACGCTGAAACGAACCACCAGCCCAGGCTCGCCGGGGCGGGACACATGAACGATCTTCAGACCACTATCCAGCGTGGTATTCTGGACAGGAATAACCGACAAGGCAGCGACCGCGCTTTTAATCGCGGGCACGGGCCGCGACGTGGCTGGCAATGCGGTGAATGTTTCTTTGACCGGCACCACATCGATGACGCAGGGCGGCGCGGTAAGCCAGGGCCGGGCTGCGTCGATAACATCCTGTGCGCTTGCCTCCGCCATACGTGTCGCGGCCAGCAGATAGTCACCTGGATTTCCCGCATCGACCTCGCCCGATGACAACAGCCAGGCTTTGGTCTCGATATTTTCCAGGGCGCGCAGCATGCCCGACATGGAATTGCGACGAAAACGGTCGAATTCGGCCTCGGGCGCGGCGACCGCCAAAAACCGGGAGATCTCATCCTGGATCCTGCACTCAACATCGCGTGGCGTGGCGCCTGGCGCGAGCCCTGTGTCAATCCGCAACTGACCGGAGATCATCCCCTGGTGCAGCATGGCCGAAACCTGACGCGCCGCCGCCTCGCCACCCTGCGGGCTGATCTCGACCAGGGCACGGTATAGAGGTGAGACGGCACCGCCGCCGAGCAGGCCGGCCGCGGCTGCGACAAGGTCGCACGCTCTGTCGGCCTGGTCAGGCGCCGACCACGCCATGCTATGATGCGGCAGCATGGCACCGCGATCCTGCAGGGTAGCGCGCCTGCCGGATGGCGCCGGCACCCATCGTCCGGCTTTGAAATGCGGTCGGCAAGGCGCAATACCTCCGAAATAATCGGCGACTTTGCCGCGCATCTCCGCCATATCCACATCGCCGGCGATCACCAGCACCGCATTCGACGGCCCATAGAAATCCGCCGCCCAAAGCTGCGCCTCCTCAACGGTCGCGGAACGCAGGTCCGCGACACTACCGATGACCGAATGCCGGTAAGGATGCTCCGCCGGGTAGAGCAGTTCGTTCATACGATCGGTGAGCAGCCCGAAAGGCCGGCCCTCGCGTTCAAGCTTTTCCTGCAGCACGATCTCGCGCTGCTGATCGAATAATTCCGGGTCGAGCGCCTGCCTGAACCAGCCCATTCGGTCGGCTTCCGCAAACATCGTAAAATCCAGCATGCCGGACGGCACGAGCTCATGGTAGCGGGTGATGTCCGGCGATGTCTGCGCATTTGCACGCACCGCCCCGGCTTCCAGGAGCCGGGCGATATAAGGGCCGGACAAAGTCGGCGTACCGCTGAACATAAGATGCTCGAACAGATGCGCAAACCCGCTACGCCCTGGCGGATCGTCCTTGGCGCCCACCAGATAGGTGAGTGAAACCGCGACCAGCGGCGCCCGCCGATCCTCGTGCACAATCACCCGCAAACCGTTATCAAGCTGGAAGCGGTCCCAGGACAGCGCAAGCTGATCCAACAAGCCGCGTGTTTTCCCGGCTGGCGGGCTGGCAGCCTGCTGCCCGCCCGCAAGCGTCCGTGCTACCATCCGCACTGCCCGGACATGGCGTTCATTGGGTAGCGTCCGCCCTTCAGACGCAGCCGTTCATCCCCCATCCCGTCGGCCATTCTGTTGCGTACCGCGACGATCTCCGCCACCGCGCGTTCCAGATATGCCGCCGCCAGGGCGGGCGGGCGGGCGGCCACCAGGTCGCTGGCGTAGAGCGCCTTGGCATCCCCGATGAGGCGCCGCAAATCCGCAGGCGTAAAACCTTCCGTGATGCTGGCCACGGCAGCAGGATCAACGGCCTCCCTGCCGGGAAGCTCCTCGCCCATCCAGCGTTGAATGATCCGTGCCCGCGTCGGTTCATCGGGAAGCGAGGTCTCCAGCCAGAGCTCAATCCGTCCGGAGCGCAGCAACGCCTCGGGGATCGGCCGCAGGCTCATCGCCGTCATCATCACGCAGACATTGCTGGAGGTGCCGCTCTCCAGACCATCGAGCAGACTCAGCAGATAGCGCGATAGCCCGGCGATATGGTCGATCTTGAACAGCACATCCGCGTCGTCGATGAACAAAACCGATGGCGCATGGTCTTTGGCCTCCTGCACGACACTCTGGAATTTACCAAAAAACGCCGCCGGCGGCTCACTGACGATCGAGCCGTCGATGAGAAAAAACTTTCCACTCATTCGGTGCGCCAGAGCCCTGCCGATACTTGTTTTGCCGGTACCGGGCGGCCCGAACAGCAATACGCCACGTTTGGGCCGCAACCCCAGTCGATGCGCCAGCTCGCGGTTTTCCAGCGGCAAAATGATATTAGCCTCCAGAGACTCGATGATATGCTCATGGCCAGGCAGTTGGGCAAAACTGATATTCTCTACCTCGCTCACCCGCGTGTTCGAGGTCACGACATGGGCCTCCAGCACCTGGATGACGCTGTCACAATCGGGCGCCGCCTGCTGGTCCACCAGGGCCGCGGCGAGGCTGAGTTGATAGCCATTGAGGTAGGAGCTGTAGCGATAGAGCATGCCAAAATTTATTCCGTCGGCCTTTTCCGCGCCCAGAACCGTCTCGAAAAGCGCTGCGTAATCCGCCTGGGTGAAGCTCGACAGGGTGACAAGCGCGGCCTGATCGCCAAATTGCTGCGCGGCGCTCTCCCACGATTCCGGCGGACGGCCGCAGAGCACCAAGCTTTTGCCCGCTGCCAAGGTAAGCATGACGATGCGGCGCAGCACGGTGCGGTAGTAGCCCGGGCGGATTGAATTATTGTTGCCCGAACGCGACCAGTATTGCAGGTCATCGACCACCACCAGATCAGACTCCTGGATCGCCTGGATGATCCGTGCGCCGATCGCATCCTCGAACTGGTCGGCCGGCATATGGCTCGCCGCTTCGGCCATGTCGAGGGCCGTGATGATGGTACCGCCATGCCGGGCGGCAAGGGCGCGCAGAATCCGTGTCCGCCCGCTGCCGGTCGCGCCGGCCAGTGCGACGATCGGGGCGACGCGCAGAATTTCCTCCAACTTGGCAAAGGCAATGGCCTGGGTCGGGGTCAAGGTCGGTATCGCATGATCTGACTGTGTCAACGTATTCATTGCAACCCCGGCAGGTGCCTTCGTTGTGCTCAAATTCATTGTTCTGGCTTTCAGTTATTCATTCAATTATCTACGTCATTTCTGAAGTAGTCACTTCGTCGGCCCGGCGCATCCAACGAAAGTTGGTAAATGCGCCGTTCCGGACAGGTCTATCGAAGCTGATCCTCAGAGTGCGATGACATGAAGATAACCCGCGGGCGGATCATCGTCATGTCTGAATCCGGCTCTAGAGCGACGCATGCAGCGTAAACAATACGCTGAGCGGCACACCATAATAGCTTCCCCCACCAAGATCACCAATGGTTTGATAATATTTGCGGTCGAAAATATTCGTGACATTGAGCTGCGCGCTCACACGCGGGTTGATCTGGTATTTTGCGAAACCGTCGAAAATCGCGTAACCGCCTTGGTTAAGGTGCTCATCGGCGCAGGAGGTAAAGTTGGCATTGCAGACATAGCCGCTGGCGTTCGTGGTGCTTTGCGCATGGATGCCCACACCTGCCTGCAACCGGCGTAGCCAGGGTGCCCCGGCAAACTGATAGGTCGCAAACAACTTGGCCAGATGCTTCGGCGCAAGCGTCGTCAGGGGCACTCCCGGCCCGCTCCCCGACGCACCCGGGTCGAACCGATTTTCATTATAGGTATAGCTCGCCGCGATTTGTAGTTGTGGCGTGATCGCGCCGTCGATTTCAACATCGACACCTTCACTGGTCTGGGTTTCACCCTCATTCAGGTAACATCCATTCTGCGCGTTGCAAACCGGGTTTGAAAAACCGGCAAAGTTCAACACGGCAAGATTGACTTGCTTGGAATGATAGACAGAAATCGAGGAGTTCAGCGTGCCGTTGAAGTCCGATCGCTTGAGGCCTAATTCATAACTGGTGCCGGTTTCCGGGCCGATTTGTCGGCCACTCAGCGTGCGGTCCACGGATTGAGAATTATAAATGCCGGTATAGCTGAAATAGGCGGTCATACGCGGCGTCAGGTCCAGCGTCGCGCCGACATAAGGCGGCACGAATGTATGATCCGATGTTCCGCTACGCTGGAATGGCGGGGTTGCAAAGCTCAGGATCTGCTCGAATCGGGTCTGGTAAACATTATAATGAAAACCCAACAGGATATGCAGCGGCGCCCATGGGCTGAGACGCAGCGTACCATAGAGACCATATTGCGCGGAATTGCTCTTGAGAACCTCGCTGCCGTTGGAGGAGTTAAGTGTATAACCTCCCGGCTGGGGAACCTGCGAGGGAGAGTAGGTAAAAATATCAATCGCCCCGTAATTCGGCGGCTCATTGAACGGATTGTTATAATAACCATTTTCCGCATTTGCCGAGGGGTAGGCAGTGTTCAAATACGCGTAATTCCCGCCAAAATCGACAGATTGCTCATGTCCAAATATGTCAAACTTACCGTTAATGGAACTGTCCGCAGAATATTGCGTCGATTGTGCCGCAAAACGAACGCCTGACAGATTATCGCCTGAACCGTTGGCCCGGTTAATCCCGCTGAAACCCAGCGCCTGCACTTCCACACCGGACGAAGTCTGCTGCAAGCCGGAGAGATTAACCAGCCAGTTCCAGTGGCTGCCCAGCGACTGATGCAACTCGGCAAAATATTCGAGCGAGTGAACGCCTTCATGCGTATAATCCGAGCACAGGCAGGTATCGCGCGGCAGGTTGATATTCGAGCCGTCGCTATAGCGCGGCAATACCCCCAGGAAGGGCAGCGTATTCTCGTCGCTGAAATCAGAGCCGATATTGATCTGCGTGCCCAGGAACGGATCGAGCTCCAGGTTTTCGTAGATGGAATTCTGGTGTGCATAAGCGTATTTATAGAAATAATCATGGTCTTCATGCGTAAAAATAGTGCGCAGGCGGATTTTTTTGTTGCCAAATAGCGGCGTCGAACCGTCCAGAACCAGGCGATGCTCATTATAGGAGCCGATGCTGGCACTGATATTAAGCTGCACGCCCTGCACCGGGCGCTTGCGCTGTAGGCTGATAACCCCGCCCGGATCACCCGAGCCGGAATACAGGCCATCCGCGCCGCGGATAATCTGCACACTGTCGAATTCAGAAGAGTCAAAATCCGGCGTCAGATTCGGGGAGATGCCGGCGGTATTCGTACTGACATAGCTGATGGGCGCCCCGCCATCGATCTGGAACGTATCGATCTGATACCCCCGTGAAAAATATTCAGGCTGCAACGGATTGGTCGGGTTCTGCACAACCGTAATGCCCGGCGCCTGGTTGAGCACAGCCGTGATGCTGTGTAATTGCTGGTCCTCGATTTGCTGGCGTGTGACGACACTCACGCTTTGCGGCGTCTCACGCATGCTCAACGGGGTTTTGGAGCCGATTGTCAGCGCATTGCTGGTGTAGCTCCCGGTACCCTCGGTGGCATCGGGGTCGCTGCTGCCATTGGCCCCCACATTTGGCCCATAGGCAGGTGTTGCATTCTCCGTGCCGCTCGCCGCCTGAACTCTTACCGTACCGATGACTCCGGCCGCGGCGGGTGATGCAGCGCCAACGACGACCTGATCAGGATCGGTGAAATGATAGCTCAACCCGCTTCCCGTCAACATCGCAGAGAGCGCCGTAGCGGGCGTCAAATTGCCCTGTACGGACGGCACGCTCACATCCGCATCGCTGGCGCCAACCACCTTAATCGACGTGACGCGCGAGAATGCGGCAAGCGCGTCAGCCAAATCCTCCGACGGAAGATTAAATTGATAGGTCGCGGATGGCGCCGCGTGGAGTACGGACGGCATGGCTGCGCTGGCTGTAAAGACGACACAGGAGGCAAACAACGCGGTTCGCCGGCGGCGGGAATGAATATGGATCGACATGGAAAACCCCCTGATAACGCGTTATGGGTACAGTTTGTGGGAACAAGCGGAATGAGCCGGCAATGGCGGAGTTCCTGTTGGTCGGCATATGTCCGCGCGCGGTAAAAACTTAGAACTGAAAAGATGCATCAACTTAGCTTTCCTAAATTGTGCAACCAGCAGCCCACCCTGAATTTTGTTACCAATTTATTACCGCAAATCGCGGTTTCTTTAGTACCCCCCGAAAGTCGGGAAATAGAGTCTGATCGTTTGAGGTTGGCGCGTCTTGCGCGGCAACCGAGAGCGTTGATCAGCCTCTAAACAAGAGAGTCTGATCGTTTGAGGTTGGCGCTTCTTGCGCGGCAACCGAGAGCGTTGATCAGCTTCTAAAAAAGCGTCCCCTGGCTGGGCGCGGCCTTCACCGCCACATCGCCATCGGCGAACTTGACCACCAAAGCAGCACCTGGGGCGATCCGGGCCGCGCTCGATACCGGGGCACCCGCCGCGTTGGTCACCAGCGCAAAGCCGCGCGCCAGCACGGCAGCGTACGATACCGCCTCAAGCCGGGCCGCCAGATGCTCCAGTTTCACCCGCTTCTCGCGCAGCCTGCCGGGTAGCCCGCCCTCCAGCCGGCGCGCCGAGAGGTCCAGCGCGTTGCGTCGATGCGCGAGTATCTCTCGCGGGTGGCGCAACCGTGCGGAGAGCCGCTCCAGCCCGGCGCGGCGCAGGGCGGCATAATTGGGCAGCGCCAGGCCCAGCCGCTCGCCCCGGTCATCCAGCCGCTGCCGCGCCAGGCCCAGAATCCCCGGCAAATCCGGTAGCTTCCCACCGGCCCGGCTGAGCAGCAGGCGGGCAAAGCCGGTTCTGCGCAGCACCGCACCCTCCAGCCGCGCGGTCTTCTGCGCCAGGTCCGCCAGCAGCTCCAGCCGCGCCGGAATCGCCATCTCCGCCGCCGCGGTGGGGGTGGGTGCCCGCCGGTCGGAGACAAAATCGATCAGCGTCGTGTCGGTCTCGTGCCCCACGGCGGAGATCAGCGGTATGGTACAAGCCGCCGCCGCACGCAGCACCGCCTCATCGTTGAACGCCATGAGGTCTTCCAGGCTGCCGCCGCCGCGCGCCACAATCAGCACATCCGGGCGTGGCACGCCGCCGCCCGCCACCAGGGCCGAGAATCCATTGATCGCGGCGGCGATCTGCCCGGCCGCCGCCTCGCCCTGCACCGCCACCGGCCACAAAATGATAGGCCGGGGGAAGCGCCGGGCGATGGTGGTCTTGATATCCTGGAGCACCGCACCCTGGGGGGACGTCACGACGCCGATCACCCGTGGCAGCATCGGCAAGGGCCGCTTGCGCGTGAACAACCCCTCCGCCGCCAGGCGCACCCGCAGCGCCTCGATCCGCGCGAGCAGCGCCCCGGCCCCGGCATATTCCAGCCGCTCGACGATGAGTTGATACTCCGAGCGCTCCGGGTAGGAGGTCAGCCGCCCGGTGGCGATCACCTCCACGCCGTTCTCCGGCTTCAGCCCGGCCCGTGCTGCGGCACCCTTCCAGATAATCGCGCGGATCTTGCCGCCCTCGTCCTTTAGCGCGAAATATTGGTGCCCCGAGGCATAGGCCTTGAACTCGGTGATCTCGCCGCGCACCCGCACCCGTCCAAACGCCCCCTCCAGCGTTTTTTTCACCGCGCCCGCGAGCTCGGATACCGAAAATTCAGGCGTGTTCGCCAGCAGGTCGCTCATGCGCCGACTCTATGATAATGCGCGCCCCGGTAACAATGGGGGCGGGCATGAAAATACTCATCATCGGCGGGGGCGGGCGGGAGCACGCGCTGGCCAGCGCCATTGCGCGCAGCCCGCTGCTGGAAAAACTCTATGTCGCCCCCGGCAACCCCGGCACCGCTTCCATCGCCACCAACATCCCCCTGCGCGCCACGGATATCGCTTGCATCGTCAGCTTCGCCATCGAACATCAGGTCGATCTCGTCATCCCCGGCCCGGAGGCACCACTCGTCGCGGGCATCGCGGATGCCTGTGCGCGCGCCGGCATCGCCTGTTGCGGCCCCAGCGCCGCCGCCGCCCAGCTCGAGGGCAGCAAGCGCTTCACCAAGGAGCTGGCGGACGCGGCAAACATCCCCACCGCGGCGTGGGACGTGTTCGACGATGCCGACGCCGCGCATGACTATATCGAGGAAATGGGCGCGCCCATCGTCATCAAGGCGGATGGCCTGGCCGCTGGCAAGGGCGTGGTGGTCGCGCTCACGCTGGAGGAGGCGCACGCCGCCATCACCGCCATCATGGAGGATAAAATCCACGGCGCGGCGGGCGCGCAGGTGGTCATCGAGGAGTGCCTGGAGGGCGAGGAGATCTCCCTCTTCGCGCTGTGCGACGGGCTGGACGCGCTCTATCTGGGCGTTGCCGCCGACCATAAGCGCGTGGGCGATGGCGATACCGGGCCCAATACCGGCGGCATGGGGGCGATCTCGCCGCCACCCTGGGCCACGCCAGCCATCATCGCCGACACCATGGCGCGCATCATCCGCCCGGCATTGGCCGAGATGGTGGCGCGCGGCACCCCGTTCCGTGGCTTCCTGTTCGCCGGGCTGATGCTGGAGCCAGACGGCCCCAAGCTCATCGAATTCAACGTCCGCTTCGGGGACCCTGAGTGCGAGACGATTCTGCCCTTGCTGAACAGCGATCTGCTCCCCGCCCTGCGCGCCGCCACCAACGGCACGCTGGCAACCGCCTCGCTCACCTGGCAAAATGCCGCCTCCGCCACCGTGGTGCTGTGCTCCAGGGGCTACCCCGGCGCCTACGCCACCGGCGGCGAGATTTATGGGCTGGAGGAAGCCGCGCGCCTGCCCGGCGTGAGCATCTTCCATGCGGGCACCATGGCGGACCAGGGCGGAATCCTCGCCAATGGCGGCCGCGTGCTCGCCATCAACGCCACCGGCGTCGGCCTGCCCCAGGCCGTGGCGCGCGCCTACGCCGCCGTCGATACAATAGAATGGAGCGACGGTTTCTGCCGCCGGGACATCGGCAAACGCGCGATATTTCTCAGTGAAAACCTATCCTAGCGCCTGCGCCCGCACCAGCCGGGCGAACGCACCCTCCGCCGCCATCAGCTCCGCGTGCGTGCCCGCCTCCACGGCGCATCCATCTTCCATCACCACAATCAGGTCCGCATCCCGCACCGTGCTCAGCCGGTGCGCCACCACAATGGTCGTGCGCCCCTGGCGCAGCCTGGTCAGCGCCGCCTGCACCGCCGCCTCGCTCTGCGTATCCAGCGCGCTGGTCGCCTCATCCAGCAGCAGAATCCTCGGGTCCCGCAAAATCGCCCGCGCCAGTGCCACCCGCTGCCGCTGCCCGCCCGAGAGCCGCTGCCCATTCACCCCCACGCGTGTGTTGAACCCCTCTGGCATCTGCGCCGCAAAGCCGCACGCCGCCGCCTGCGCCGCCGCCAACACCTCGGCCTCACTCGCCTCCGGCCGCCCCAGCAATATATTCGCCGCGATACTGTCATCGAACAACAACGCATCCTGCCCGACATACGCCACCGCCCCACGCAGGGAGGCGAGCGTCACCCCGCTCACCACCACGCCGTCGATGCGTATCTCCCCGCCCGTCGGCGTATACAGCCGGGGGATCAGCGCCAACGCGGTGGATTTCCCGGCCCCCGACGTGCCCACCAGCGCCAGCATCCTGCCTGGTGCTGCGGTAAAGCTCAGGTCCCGCAGCCCCGGCCTGCCATCCGGATAGGCAAACGCCACATGGCGGAACACCACCTCGCCCGGCCCATGGGTGAGCGCCACCGCGCCCGGCGCATCGGCGATCGCGGCTGGCTCGTCGATCACGTTGAACACCCGCGCCAACCCGGCCAACCCCTCCTGCACCGCGGAATTCATCGTCCCCAGCGCGCGCAGCGGGCGGGAGGCCAGCAGCAGCGCCGACACAAACCCCATGAAGCTCCCCACCCCGCCGCCGCCGGTCGCGTTGCGCCATCCCTCAAACCCGATCACCATGGCCACCGCCAACCCGCCCAGCACCTCCAGCATCGGGTCCAGCCGGGCGCGCACCCGCACCATCCGTATCAGCGACTGATACAGCGCGTCGAACGTCCGCTCCGCCCGCCGCCGCTCATGCGCCTCCAGCCCGTAGGCGCGCACCGTCCTGGCCTGGGCAAAGCTCTCATTCAGCATCGCCGCCGCCTCGCCCATGCGCTCCTGCATCCCGCCCGAGGCCCGGCGCATCCGTTTGCCGATCTTCTGCACGGGGATCCCCGCCAGCGGGTACAGCACCGCCGCGATCACGCTCAGCTTCCAGTCGATCACGATCATCGTGATCACCAGCCCAAACACCGTCGCCACATCCGCCACCGCGTTCACCGCCCGTGTCATCGCCTCGCGGATCACGGTCGCGTCCGTCGTGAATCGCGCCGCCAGCGTCGCCGGCGCCTCCCGCTCCACCCGGGCCAGCGCCGCATCGCTCAAATGCCCAAACATCCCCACCTGCAACCGGCGGATCACCAGCAGCACCATGTCCTGCGTATACACGGACTGGAAATACATGGAGAATCCCTTCACCGCCGTTACGCACAGCACCAAAATGGGCACCTGATACAAAATCCTCGGGTCCTTATGCGCGAACATCGTAAACGCCCAGTCGATCAACGCCGGATACAGCGCCGTGGTGCCGGACATCACAAGCGTCGCCACCACGATCAGCCCAATCCGCACCCGGTAGTGCCGCACATAGTCCCGCCACAGCCGGGCGATGAGGACTCGGGTCGAAAATTCATGCTCCATGCGCAAGGGCGTTAGCCTATTTTCGTGGCCCGAGAAACTGCGCTAAGCTATCGTTATGGATACGATCTTCAAGGGCAGCCTCACCACCCCATCCGGCCGGCGCAACGCCTGGATGGACGCGCTCTTCATCGACCACGCGGTCCTGCGCATCCTGTGGACCAACTTCGCCGTGGTCCGCCCCGGCGTCCTGTACCGCTCCAACCACCCCACACCGGGCAACCTGCGCGCCTTCACCCGCAAGCACGGCATCAAAACCCTCATCAACCTGCGTGGCCAGGCCAAAAACGGGTCGGACGCCCTCTCGCGCGAGAGTGCTTCCCAACTCGGGCTGGATTTCCACGACATGGCAATGGAATCCCGCGGCGCCCCGCACCGCGAACGTATCCTGCGCCTCGCCGACATTTTTGCCGGCATGCGCGCCCCCGCACTCATCCATTGCAAATCCGGGGCGGACCGTGCTGGTCTGGCCGCGGGCATCTTTCTACTCCTGCAAGGGGAGCGCGCTTCGGTGGCCCTGCAACAACTCTCCTGGCGCTACGGCCATATCAAACAGGCCAAAACCGGGATCCTGGACGCCTTCTTCCTCACCTACCAGCGGGACGGCGAGGCGAGGGGCAAAAAATTCCTGGACTGGGTACAGGAGGACTATTCCGAGAATTCGCTGCGCGCCGCGTACAAGGTAAACGCCCTGGCCGGGTTCATCAACGATCACGTACTAGGTCGAGAGTGAGAAATATTTTAATAGCATCAAGCGAGCAAAGACCCTGCAAATGAGCCAACCTCAAGCGGCTACCCCGGTTAAGCGTGACCCAGTGGATGCCCTTTGGCTCGCCGATGAACTCGAAACATTGGGAGCCTGCCCAATTTGTGGTTCCAGCGAGCGTACATTGGCCTACGAGAACAAGCGTGACCGGGTTTTTTTCTGCGCCCCAGGGGCCTGGACAGCCTGGACATGCGCGGCCTGCCATGTCGCCTACCTCGATCCGCGCCCCACACCGCAGTCGATTCACGCTGCTTATGCGAGCTATTATACGCATGGTGCGCCTTCATTATCCTTCACGGGGAGGTTGCTTGCAAAATTGCAGATCGGTATTCGCCACAGCCACCTCAAGCGACACCTTCACTACCGCTTGCCCGGCGCACTTCCCTTGGGCTGGCTTGTTTATAAAATCATGGCGTCGCAGGCGATCGTTACCAACCATACCATCAGGCATTTACCGCCAACCCGCCCAGGCCAGAACCGGCTCCTTGATATCGGCTGTGGCGACGGTGATTTTCTCATCATTGCTCGCGATATCGGCTTCAATGTCGAAGGTCTCGAAGTCGATCCAATATCCCGCGCGGTAGCGCACAAGGCTGGGCTGACCGTTCATCCCGGCCCATTCCCCGGCTCGATTTTGCAGCCCAGTAGCTATGATCATATTACCATGAGCCATGTCTTGGAACATTTTCACGATCCCGTCGCGGCGTTGCATGATGCCTTAAAGCTACTCAAACCGGGCGGTCGAATCTGGGTGAAAGTGCCCAACCTCGCGGCCCTTTCACATCGTTATTTTAAGCAAAATGCCTTCCTGCTGGACCCACCCCGGCACTTGGTTATGTTCGATGGTGCTTCCCTGGCGGCTTTGCTTAGCAAAGTCGGCTTTACCGGGGTTACGACCTTGCCGCCTAGCCTGCTTGACCAGAAAAACTTTTACGGCGGTGGCTGGATGATATCGCAGGGCTTTGACCCTATGTCGGCGTCGCCGCTGAATGTCCCCTCTTCGGTCAAAGCAGACGTTCTAAAAACCTATTCGCAAGCAACAGAATTTTTTAATGATGCGGAGGTGGTCACAATCATCGCGACCAAACCGGTTTGACAATGGTGACAAATCGCGGAAACACCGACATGGTTTTGCCAAGTCGTCTGACCATCGGCATACCCACACTCAATCGTGCGGATCTCGTAGCCAAACTCGTGCAGGTTTGCCTATCGCAAACATTGGTGCCGTATGAAATCATCGTGTCGGATGATGCCTCAGATGATACAACATTAGCAAATCTCGACGCGCTGGCTCATCCACGGCTGAAAATCCTCAAGCAACACCCCAGGCTGGGCATGATCGCGAACTGGAATGCCTGTCTTGATTCCTGCACCAGTGAATATTTTGTGCTGATTTCAGATGACGATATGATCTGCCAGGATTTTGCCGAACAAGTGGAGGCGACCTTGGCCAAAGCGCCAGGCGCAGACCTGCTTATCGTCCGGGGCCGGATTGTGGACAGGCTGACTGGCGAAACAAATACCAATCATCCACCCATCATGGCCGCCGGTAGCGCAGATTTTGTCCGTGACATCCTGCCTGCCTGGCTGGATTGCTCATTTGTACTGCCGTTCGCAAGTATGGTTTTCAAGGTGGCCGCGCTGCGCGCTGCCGGCGGTTTCGTGACAAATTTCCCTTACGCGTCGGATGCCGCGACATGGCTGCCTATCGCCATGCGGGGTCATTGTGCCTTCTTCCCCGAGGCCAAGGTTGACTGCATCGTGCATGAGGGCATGGCGACGCGAACCTTTAATGTCGAGACACTGATCGAAGATATCGTAAAATTGATGGCGCTGGTCAATACCGAAGTCAAAGCGAAATCCGCGATACCATCCGAACTTGCAGGAAAAATTCAAAAACTCTCACGAATCTATCTCCGTCGGACTTTTGGTCACGTGATGATCACCTCAGCACGACGCGGAGTTGGCAAGGGCAAGCTGCTCCGGGCCTGGTTACACTATGCGGCAAAACTTCCGCTTTATGGTGTGGGGGCACTCAGTCTTGGCGCCGTTCTTGTACCGCTTGGGTCTATCCAGATTATCGGCTGGCCCTACCGAAAATGGGTCAACCTGCGACGCTATTCTAACAGAGTACGGCGAGATGAACGATAAAGCCAGAATAAATGCAGGCTTGGTATTGGACAATCTTGATCTCAGTGGCGCAGAAAAAATTGCGGTCAACCTCCTGCGCCATGCCGGGCGCATGCAATCGATCAATCTGCAAGGGTTTATCTGCATGGATGACCGCCTAGGCTGCACAAAGGTCGCAGAGAATCTCATGCATCTGACGCCGGATATGCCAAATTTTGGTAGCTTGTTATTCCGGCTGAAAAAAGCTCTGATCGCAACGGTGAGACTCCGTCGCTCCGCGAAATCTTTTGACGTCCTGATCGCGGTGACACCTCCGGCAGTTATTTTTGCTTTTCTAGCCACCATTTTCATGCCCTGCCAAATCATTCCTTGGGTGCATTATGACCTGGATGGCATCTCGCGCAGCCGACTGACGAAAGGTCGAGGGCTGCGCGATAGTCTGCAACAAATCCTCTATATGAATTTTGTTCCCGCCTTTCGTATCATTATCTTCGTCAGCGAGAACACACGGGCTTCCTTCAGCAGGCACAAGGGTTCAACGCGGCCCGCTTGGTATGTATTGCCGAATACTTTAGATGAATCGTCTTTCTTGCCTGCGACCGAGTCCGAGACCTCCATCAAAGCAACGATATTGGCAAACGCTGGGGTGCCGCTGTTGCTTTTTCTTGGTCGAATTTTTCCACAAAAGCGCTGGCAGGATGCCATAGCTGTGGCCGAATACCTGGCTGCGAAAGGCTGGAAATTTAATATGGCCTTTGTCGGTGATGGGATCGAGCGCGAAGCTTTTATAGAGCGGACTAGGGCCTCGCCCGCTGCATCTCATCTGCATTATCTCGGGTCAGATACAAATCCATTGCCCACCGTAAAATGCGCCGCAGCGCTGATTATCACTTCACTTTATGAGGCTTGGCCAACCGTTATTCTGGAAGCTAATTTGGCCGACATTCCAGTGTTATCTTACGACTGTCCTTCTGGTCCCAGAGAAATGCTCGGCAAAAATGAACGAGGCATCGTGACCAAAGAATCACCAGAAGCTCTTGCCGACGGGATTATTTACTATTTTTCTTTGGATAAAACTTTAAGAACGCTCATGTTGGTTCGTGCGCATGACTTTGCCACGAGCTTCTTACCAAAAACGACATTGTCACAATGGGAGGCAACACTTACTAAAATTGTCCAAGACGGTCGATGAATTATGTTTGGCGATCTAAAAACGGATGATGTCCCGCTGCGAGGTGAAGGAGCGTATCATGAATACGCCACCGTTCGATCCACCCTATTACCCATCCCCCCGACTGATTACAACGCCACCCCCAACCCCCAAATTCCCCCTTGACTCCCCCACAAATTGTCACTATAACTAACTTCATGTCCGGCTCCACCATCTCTCAGCGCCTCACCCGCATCGTGGCGACGCTCAGTCAGAGCCTCACCATCTATGCTCCGCGCGTTAAAATGCCGGTTTCATTGTGCCAGTCGATCTCCCGCCGCTTAACCCGCCTGATGGACCGCCTGCGTGTCCTCATCGCGCGCGGCTCACTCCCACCCCGCCCGGCGCGCGCCACACCCCGCAACCCACCCACCAACCCAAAACCCAGCACGGATGAACTCTACCCGCCCACCAATTTCGGCTGGCTCTTCCATATGTTCCCGGACACGGATATCCGGGCCATGCGCGGCCATCTGCTCAACCTGCTGAATGAACCCGAGACCCAATCCCTCATCACGAGCCACCCCATGCTCGCCCGCAGCCTCCGGCCCTTGTGTCACATGCTGTGCATCAAACCGCCCGCCTGCCTCAAACTCCCCTCAAGGCCGCGCATAAAACGCGCGCCATCACCCACACCACCACCCACAAAACCACTACGAAAAATCTGGCGCCCAACCCCACCCAGAATCATGACGCCCTTCGAGGCCCAACTCGCCGCCCGGCAATTCTTCAACCCGCGCGATTTTTACCAATAAACACCACCCCGCCTTTGCACGCCCATTTTATTACGATATCGTAATAAAATCAGCTACAACCCCATGCTCTCGCCCACTCCCAGCGTGGTGAAGGCCGCAGGCGTCACACCGGCGGCGGCCCGCGCCACCGCCAGCTCCCGCTCCGGCGCGTCGATCGGCTCAGCGGTCAAATGAAACGTCCCAAAATGCATCCCCACCGCGCGCGCCGCCCCCAGCGTGATAAACGCCTGCACGGCCTCAATGGGGTTCATATGCACCGGCGCCATGAAGTCGCGCGGCTCATACGCGCCAATCGGCAACAGCGCCAGATCCGGCGCGCCCAACCGGGCGTTGATCTCGCCAAAAAACATCGTCGCCCCGGTATCCCCCGCAAAATAGATGCGCAACCCGCCGTGCGAGATAAAAAAACCGCCCCACAGCGTCTCGTTGCGGTCCCACGGCGTGCGCGCGGCAAAATGCCGCGCCGGCGTCGCGGTCACATGCCCCTGGCCGATAGCCGCCGTCTGCCACCAATCCAGCTCCACCGCGCCGGGCAGCCCCTTTTTGGCGAGGTAAGCCGCATTCCCCAGCGGTGCCACCAGCGTCACGGCGGGGAATCGCCGGCGCAACGCCCGCAGCGCCAATATATCCATATGGTCGTAATGATTATGCGAGAGCAATATCACATCCGTGTTCGGCAGCGCCTCCAGCGCCAGGCCGGATGCCCGCACCCGCTTTGGCCCCAGCCACTGGGTGGGCGAGCACCGAAGGGAGAACACCGGGTCGGTCAGAATATTCAGCCCCGGCAGGCGGATCAAAAAACTGCTGTGCCCGATAAAGGTGAGGGTGGGCGGCGGCGCAATCGGCGGATCATAAGGCCTGTTCTCAACCCAGGCGGGCCAGGCGGGCCATTGGCGCTCATCCCGCCGCAGCCGGGCTGCCAAAAAACTGAGAATGCCAAAGCGCCGACCATTACGCTGGCGGTTCATCGGCTCCGGGTTGAAAAAATGCTCGCCGTCAAAATGGTCGGAAATCGGATAGGTCATCCCCCTATATGGGCGGCAAACGGCGGGTTGACACACCCAAGAGCGGCGGGTAATTTGATCTATATTTGCGACTAATTCTTAATTGCATCTAGCGAGAGCGAGTCATTCATGCCGTTGAAGTCCGTGAACGAGACCGCTCCGCCCGCCCAGGGTAATTTTTTCACACGCCTGCCCTTCGTCGCGGTCTTTGGCCCCGGCATCGTGGTGATGCTGGCGGATACAGACGTCGGCTCCATCATCACCGCCGGGCAGAGCGGCGTGCAATGGGGCTATAAACTCCTGCTGGTGCAGGTCCTGCTCATGCCGGTGCTCTACATCGTGCAGGAGCTCACGGTGCGCCTCGGCATCTTCACCGGGCGCGGCCACGGCGAGCTGATCCGGGACTGTTTCGGCCCCGGCTTTGCCTGGGTCTCGGCCGCCGGCCTCTCGGTCGCCACCATCGGCGCATTGCTCACGGAATTCTCGGGCGTGGCCGGCATCGGGGATCTCTACGGCGTGCCCCAGCCCGTGTCGCTCTCGCTCGCCGTGGCAGCACTGCTGGCGGTGGTGCTCACCGGCTCCTACCGGCGGGTGGAGCGCGTGGCCATCATCATCGGCCTGTTCGAGCTGGCGTTTTTTTTCGTCGCCTGGGCGGCCCGGCCAAACCTCACCCAGATGCTCCACCAGGCCGCCGCCGTCCCGCTCTTCAATGCGCATTTTGAATATCTGGTGGCGGCCAATATCGGCGCGGTCATCATGCCCTGGATGATCTTCTACCAACAATCCGCCGTCGCCGATAAAAAACTCACACCACAGCATTACCGATACGCCAAATGGGATACGGCGGTCGGCGCGGTGATAACCCAGCTTGTCATGGCGGCGGTGCTCATCGCCGCGGCGGCCTCCATCCGCCCGCATGCGCCCCACGCAAGCCTCGCCACCGTCGGCCAGATGAGCCAGGCGATGACACCCTATCTCGGCGCGCAGATGGGCCGGCTCATCTTCGGGCTGGGCGTGGTGGGTGCCGGCATGGTCGCGGCGATCGTCGCCTCACTGGCGCTGGCCTGGGGCCTGGGTGAGGTCGCGGGCTACAAGCGCTCGCTGGAATATAAGCCGTTGCAAGCGCGCTGGTTCTATGCCGTGTATGCGCTGTGCGTGGTGGGCGGCGCGGTGCTGGTCGGGCTGGCGCCCAACCTGGTCACGTTGAATGTCGGCGTACAGGTGATGAACGCGCTGCTCCTGCCGCTCGTGCTGGGCTTTCTCGTGCGGCTGGCCGTGGTGGCGCTGCCGGAGGCCAACCGGCTGCGCGGGTCGTATAAAATCCTCGTCATCACGGTCTGCGTCATCACCTGCCTGTTCGCGGTGCTGGGCGGGCTGGGCGGGTTCTTTATCTCTTAAAAGCTATACGTCGCCCCGACATTGACGCCAAACTGCGTCGTGGTGCTGAGCGGCTCATAAAAACCGTTCGAGCTGAGCGTGCTCTTGCTGCCCGCATAATTAAAATGCTCCCAGCTGACCGAGACAAAACCATGCAGCGGCCCGGCGATGGCATAATCCGCTCCCAGGGCCACGCGCTCCTCGGCGGAGCCGCCGAGCCCATGGCTGAAGCCCAGGCCATGGGCGACGATATGCCCGGCGAACAGCGCGAGCATCTCGCCGGTGCCAGAGAGCACGAGCCGCTGCGTCACCGGCACGTCCAGCCGCACCCCGCCGCCCAGCAGGCCGCTGGTGTATTGCTCATCCGTGCCGATCTGCCCGCGCAGGTCGATGTTGCGGTTCCAGCTCTGGTAGCCACCGGCGAGGAACGGGATCAGCTCAACCCCCTGGCGCAGCGCGATGCCCATGCCAAGCCGGCCCTCGATGCGCAAGAACACCGCCCGGTCGGTCGCATCCACTGGCTGGCCGGTGAACAGATGATGCCCGCCGTAGCGCAGGTTCCCGGCCGAGAGGTTGAGCGACAGGGCGGAATAGAACCCCGCATCGCGGAACAGCCCGGGCTCGGGCATGAGCACGCTGGCGCCCACCCCGCCGCCGCCGGTAAAGCCGTTCTCATCGTCGCCCGAGCCCGGCGCGGCATTCTCATGGTATTGCGTGTGCATCGCGCTCAGGCTGATATTCAGGTTGGTCTCCGCCGCCTGCACCGCGCGCTGTTTGGCTGCCAGTGCGCTGAGCGCGCCATAGGGGTCATTGGCCGAGAAGTCCTGCGCCCAGGCGGGGCAGGCGCCCAGCGCCAGGATGGTCGTTACCGTAATAGCCGTATCTCGCAAGCGCATCATTCTGCCTCCATCATAAACGGTTGATAGAATGAGAAGGCGGGGTTCTGCAACCATGATCTGCATATTCGTGGGCCCCTGGCCGAACCGCGCCCGCAGAGCAGCCCAGATGTCATTTCATGCCGTTTCCCTCGCATCCCTGCCCATGGTAAGCAGCGTCATGACTCGTTCCCTCATCGTGGCTCTGGGCGCCGACCATGGCGGCGTCGCTTTAAAGGACCGCCTGGCCGCCGAGCTGGCGCAGGCCGGGCATCAGGTGCGGGACTACGGCACCTCCGGCACGGCCAGCGTGGATTATCCGGACTATGCCCAGGCGGTCTGCGCGGCGGTGGGCACCGCGGCGGCGGATCTGGGCGTTCTGGTGTGTGGCACCGGCATCGGCATGTCCATCGCCGCCAACCGCCACCCCGCCATCCGCGCCGGGCTGGCGCATGATGTCACCTCCGCCCGGCTCACCCGCGCGCACAACAACGCCAATGTGCTGGTGCTGGGCGCCCGGATGATCGGCGAGCAGGTGGCGCTCGATATTCTGTATGCATTCCTCACCACGCCATATGAGGGCGGGCGGCACGACCGCCGCCTCGCCAAACTCAACCCGCAAACGGAACCTCAACCATGAATGATCACCACGTCAGCCCCAGCCTCACCCGTTTTTTCAACGCTCCCGTGGCGGAGACCGACCCGGAGCTGGCCGCCATCCTCGGCCAGGAGCTGGTGCGCGAGCAGGATGGGATCGAGCTGATCGCCTCGGAGAACATCGTCTCGGCGGCGGTGATGCAGGCGCAGGGCTCGGTGCTGACGAACAAATACGCCGAGGGCTATCCCGGCAAACGCTATTACGGTGGCTGCGGCCCGGCGGACCTCGCGGAAACCCTGGCGATCGAGCGCGCCAAAAAACTCTTCTCCGCCGGCTTTGCCAATGTGCAGGCCAATTCCGGCTCGCAGGCCAATCAGTCGGTGTTTCTCGCCCTGCTGAACGCGGGGGATACGATCCTGGGCATGTCGCTCGCCGCCGGCGGTCACCTAACCCATGGCGCCGCGCCCAACATGTCCGGAAAATGGTTCAACGCCGTGCAATATGGCGTCCGTCGGGACGATGGGTTGCTGGACTATGACGAGCTGGAGGCCCTGGCGCACCAGCATAAGCCCCGGCTCATCATTGCGGGCGGCTCGGCCTACCCACGCTTTATCGACTTCGCGCGCATCCGCGCCGTGGCGGATGCGGTGGGGGCGTATTTCATGGTGGACATGGCGCATTTCGCCGGGCTGGTCGCGGCCGGAATCTTCCCCTCGCCATTGCCGCACGCCCATGTCGTCACCACCACCACGCATAAAACGCTGCGCGGCCCGCGCGGCGGCATGGTGCTCACCAACCATGAGGACATCGCGAAGAAGATCAATTCGGCGATCTTCCCTGGCCTGCAGGGCGGCCCGCTGATGCATGTTATCGCCGCCAAGGCGGTGGCCTTTGGCGAGGCCCTGCGGCCGGACTTCATCACCTACCAGAAATCCGTGGTGGCGAACGCCAAAGCCCTGGCCGCCACACTGGTCGAGCAAGGCCTCGCCATCGTCACGGGTGGTACGGATTCGCATCTGCTGCTGGTCGATCTGCGGCCCAAGAACACCACCGGCAAGGCCGCCGAGGCCAGCCTGGAGCGAGCCCATATCACCGCCAATAAAAATGCGATCCCGTTCGATCCGGCGAAACCCGCCATCACCTCCGGCATTCGCCTGGGCACGCCGGCCGCCACCACGCGCGGCTTCGGGCAGGAGGAGTTTCGCGCGGTCGGCGTGATGATCGGGCAGGTGCTAGATGGCCTCGCCCGCTCCAATGACGGCACCAACACGCTGGCCGAGCAGCAAGTGGGTGCGCGCGTGCAGGCGCTGTGCGCCCGCTTCCCGATTTATCGTTGAGCCGCCATGCGCTGCCCATTCTGTGGTGAGGCCGACACACAGGTAAAGGACAGTCGGCCGACGGAGGATGGCGGCGCGATCCGCCGCCGCCGCAACTGCGCGGGCTGCGGCCAGCGCTTCACCACCATCGAGCGGGTGCAGTTGCGCGAGCTCTTTGTGCTCAAATCGGACCAGCGGCGCGTCGCCTTCGACCGCGACAAGCTCGCCCGTTCGGTGCGGATCGCGCTGCGCAAGCGCCCGTTCGACGATGAGCGGATCGAGCGGATTGTCAATGGCATCGTCCGCCAGCTCGAGGCCGGGGGCGAGGCCGAGGTGAACAGCCGGGACATCGGCGAGCTGGTGATGGAGACATTGAAGGCTATCGATACCGTCGCCTATGTGCGCTTCGCCTCGGTCTACCGGGATTTCCGCGAGGCCAAGGATTTCGCAGCATTTCTGGATGACATGGACCCTCCCGCCGCCCCGGCGCATGACTGACCAGGCGACTGACCAGGCCCATATGCGCGCCGCCCTGGCGCTGGCCAGGCGCGGGCTGGGGGAATGCGCGCCAAACCCCAGCGTCGGCTGCGTCATCGTGGCGGCGGGCCGGGTGGTCGGCCGTGGCCGCACCGGCATCGGCGGGCGTCCACATGCCGAGGTCCAGGCGCTTGCCATGGCGGGTGCGGCGGCGCGCGGGGCCACCGCCTATGTCACGCTGGAGCCATGCTGTTTCACCGGCAAAACCGAGCCCTGCACGCAGTCCCTCATCGGCGCGGGTATCGCCCGCGTCGTGCTGGGCGCCACCGACCCGCACGAAAAAGTAAATGGCGCGGGTGTGCGGTTGCTCCGCGCCGCCGGGGTCGAGGTGCAGGAGAACATCTTGGCGGCGGAATGCCAGGCGCTGATCAGCGGCTTTGCCATGGTCGTTGCCCACAAGCGGCCTCTGCTGCGCCTGAAAATCGCCGCCACGTTGGATGGCAGAATCGCCACCAGCACGCGAGAGTCGCAATGGATCACCGGCGAGCCCGCCCGCCGCGCCGCCCATGCCATGCGTGGTCGGCACGATGCGGTGGTGGTGGGCGTTGGCACCGTGCTGGCCGACGACCCCGAGCTCACCTGCCGGATCGAGGGCTTCCGCAGCGCTCCGCTGGTGCGCATCGTGGTGGACAGCCATCTGCGCACCCCGCTGATGAGCCGGCTGGTGCGCGGTGCGGCGGCGCATCCGCTCTGGCTGCTGCATCGCAACGGTGCCGATGCCAATCGCAAACAGGCGCTCGCGGGGGCCGGGGTAAAACTCGTCGAGTTGCCCGCAGCGGCGGCGGGGATCGATCTTTCCGCCGCTTTGCAAAAACTGGCCGGGCTCGGCCTCACGCGCATTCTGGCGGAGGGCGGCGGCACGCTCGCCGCCGGGCTGCTGCGCGCCCAACTGGTGGACCGCCTGGCCTGGTTCCACGCGCCGGGCATCCTGGGCGCGGACGGCTGGCCCGCCGCCCAGGCTTTTGGTATCACCAGCCTGGCCGACATGCCGCGCTTCATCCCCGTGGCGCAGGAGCGCTACGGGAATGACATGCTCACCACCTACCGAAAGCCTGTTTGATGTTCACTGGTCTGATCACCGGCCTGGGCGAAATCCGCGAAGTCGAGCCGATCGGCGGCGGGCGGGACGCGCGGTTCGTCATCGCCACGCCCAATAACGCAGCCTGGCGCGGCACTCCCCCGGCGCTCGGCGCCTCCATCGCCTGCTCGGGCTGCTGCCTCACCGTGGTCGCGCATGGCGCGGATTTTTTCAACGTCGAGGTCTCGGCGGAGAGCCTCTCGCGCACCACGCTGGGCGCCTGGCGGCGCGGCAGCGTAGTGAACCTTGAGGCGTCGCTACGCCTGGGCGACGAGCTGGGCGGCCATCTCGTCTCCGGCCATGTCGATGGGCTGGCCAAAATCGTTTCCCGCACGCCCGAGAATGGCTCCACCCGCTGGACGTTCGCGTTGCCCGATGCGCTGCTGCCCTTCGTTGCGCCCAAGGGCAGTATCGCCATCAACGGCGTCTCGCTCACGGTCAATGAGGTCCAGGGCGCGCATTTCGGCGTCAACATCATTCCCCACACCACCGTGCACACCAATTTCAGCACGCTCGAGGTGGGGGATGACGTGAATATAGAAATCGACATGCTGGCGCGCTATGTAGCCCGGCAGATGCATTTTAAGCATGTGTAAATAATCTAATGGTTTTGAATTGCTACCGGTGGCCGCAAGCTCCGGTGTTTAAAGGAATTGCCTGATGGACGGCCCGAACAGCACCTTAAAATCCTCTGGTCTGCATGAATATATCTCCTCCGCGGCTGAGATCATCGAGGAGGCGCGCGCCGGGCGTATCTTCATCCTGGTGGACGACGAGGACCGCGAGAACGAGGGCGATCTCGTCATCCCGGCGCAGTTCGCCACGCCCGATGTCATCAATTTCATGGCCAAGCACGCGCGCGGGCTCATCTGCCTAGCGCTCACCCGTGCCAGGGTGGAGCGGCTGGGTCTGCCACTCATGAGCCAGAGCAATGGCTCCCGCCATGAAACCGCCTTCACCGTCTCGATCGAGGCACGCGAGGGGGTAACCACCGGCATTTCCGCCGCAGACCGCGCGCGCACCGTCGCGGTAGCGATCAACCCCGAGCTGGCGCGGGAGGATATCGTCACCCCCGGCCATGTATTCCCCCTGGCGGCGCGGGAGGGCGGCACGCTCGTGCGCGCGGGCCATACGGAGGCGGCGGTGGACATCGCCCGCCTGGCCGGCCTCACTCCGGCGGGCGTCATCTGCGAGATCATGAACGACGACGGCACGATGGCTCGCCTGCCGGACCTCATCGCCTTCGCGCAGCATCATAACCTCAAGCTCGGCACCATCGCCGACCTCATCGCGCACCGCCGCACCACGGAGCGGCTGGTCAGGCGGGTAGAGCAGGGGATGCTCCACGCGGGTGAAAAAAACCTCTGGCGGATGATCGCCTATCAAAGCAAAGTCGATCAGGTTGAGCATCTGGCGATGGTGCTGGGCGACCCGGCGGGGGTCGAGCCTGTGCTGGTGCGTATGCACGCCATGGACACGATCAGCGACATGCTGGGCGGCACCCGTCTGGCCAGCCTGCACGGCGCGATGGAGCAGATCGTCAGGCTCGGGCGTGGCGTCGTCGTGTTCATCCGGGAGAGCAGGCCCACCGCGATCTCCGAGCGCATCCGCGCCCTCACCTCCGGCGAGCGTGTCGAGCCCGCGCTGCGCGACTATGGCATCGGCGCGCAGATATTGGTCGACCTTGGCGTGCGGGACATGATCCTGCTGTCCAACCACAAGCGCAATATCGTCGGGCTGGAGGGCTACGGGCTGAACGTGGTGGAGCAGCGCGCCGTGCCCGAGGGCGCGCGCGCATGAGCACCGCCGACGCGCCCGCACCCAAGGCCCCACCGTTCAGCGGCCCGCCGCCCAGCATCCTCATCGTCAGCGCGCCGTATTATTTTCATGTGGTGGATGGCATGTTGGCCGCCGCGCAGGAGATTCTGGCGCATGTGCAGGCGCGCACCACCATCGTCGAGGTCTCCGGCGCGTTCGAGTTGCCGCAGGCGCTGGCGCTGGCCGCCCGCAGCGGCCAGCCGTTCGATGGTTTTCTGGCGCTGGGCTGTGTCGTGCGCGGCGAGACGGACCATTATGAGTTCATCTGCGCCGCCACGATGGACGGGCTGATGAAGGTGGCGCTGGACCATGCCTTGTGCCTCGGCACCGCCGTGCTCACGGTGGATACCCTGGCCCAGGCCGTGGCCCGCAGCCACGAGACCGGCGCCAACAAGGGCGCCGAGGCCGCAGTCGCCTGCCTCAAACAGATCAACCTCGCGCGTCAGTTCGCGGCATGAAACAGCGTCCGCGTACCCTCTCGCGCGTTGCCGCCGTGCAGGCGCTCTACCAGGCCGAGCAGGGCGCGCAGAGCCCGGAGAGCGTGATCGACCAGTTCGTCCGTCATCGCATCGGCGATACGCCCGGCCACGGCGGCCTCGATGACGGCCATCTGACAGAGGCCGACGTGCCGCTGTTCTCCCGTATCGTGCGCACCGCCACGCAGCAGCAGGATACGCTCGATTCCATGCTGGTCGCCGCCCTGCCGGAGAGCTGGCCGCTGGCCCGGATCGACCCCGTGCTGCGCGCCGTGATGCGTGCGGGTGGCGCGGAGCTATGGGCGGCGGATGGCCCGCCCGCCCGGGTCGTGATCAATGAATATCTCGACGTCGCGCATGGGTTTTTCGATGGTGAGGAGCCTAAGATGGCCAATGGCGTGCTGGACCGGCTGGCGCATCTGCTGCGCCCGGCGGAATTTAGCGCATGATTGCTTTGAGGCATTCATGCGCTAATCTTTGTTTTTTGATCAATTTCACCGGCTTGAATCGAATCCGTCGATTCGATTCAAGCCGGTATTGATCTAGCGGTGTAATGGCCGACGAATTCTCCCGAATCGCCACCTATTTCGCGCCGCTGGCGGGCATTGAGGGCAGGGGCCTCGCGGACGACGCCGCGGTGCTCACCCCACCACCCGGCCGCGAGCTGGTCCTCACCGTGGACCAGATGTTGGAGAGCGTGCATTTCCTGCCGGGTGACCCACCCGACCTCGTCGCCCGCAAGCTGCTGCGCCGCAACCTCTCAGATCTCGCGGCGATGGGCGCCACGCCGCTTGGCTATCTCCTCACCACCGCGCTGCCCGCCACCACGCCGGAGACCTGGCTGGCGGGCTTCGCCCATGGCCTGGCACAGGACCAGAAAATCTACGGCATCAAACTATTCGGCGGGGATTCATCCGCCACACCGGGCAAAATCTCACTCAGCGCCACCTTGCTCGGCCACGTCGCCCCGGGTGCAGCACTTGGACGCAACGGCGCGCAGCCGGGGGATAATATCTGGGTGACCGGCACCATCGGCGACGCCGCACTCGGCCTGCAGGCGAGGCTGGGTAAACTGGCGGACCCTGGGGGCTATCTCACGTCCCGTTCCATGCTGCCCACGCCGCGTGTCGGGCTGGCGCTGGCCGGGCTGGTCCGCGCCGCCATTGATATCTCCGATGGGCTGGTCCAAGACCTCGGGCATCTCTGCGCGGCCTCCGGCCTGCGCGCCGTAATCCGCGCCGGCCTCATTCCCGCTTCAGCCCAGGCGCTGGCGCTGGGCCCAGCCTGGCTAGAATCCCGCCTGACCGGCGGCGATGACTACGAGCTGCTGCTGGCCGTGCCGCCGGGCGGCGGCCCCGCGCTGAGGCTGGCCTGCGGGGCGGTGCCGGTCAAAAAAATCGGCGTGTTCCAGCCGGGTTCCGGAGTGCACGTGCTGGACGATAATGGGGGGGGGCTACCCCTTCAAACGCCGGGCTGGCGGCATTTCGGATAGTCCTTATCCCAGAGCCGCCAGTAAATCCGTCTGCGTGAGCAGGCCCAGCACATGCGAGACGTCATCCACGATCACCACGGCGTGGGTCCGGCCATTGGTCAGCGCCTCGACCTGGCTGAAAGCCGACGCGCTTGGGCTCGCGGTCACAGCGGGCACCATCGCGTCGGCGATCCGCGTTTTGCCGCTGGCGATGTCGCGCAGCCCGACGGTCCCCAGCAGGCGCTGCGATGCGTCGATCACCGGCAGGGTGCGGATATTATGCTCCAGCAGCAGACCCCGCGCAGCCTGGATATCGGCATCCGGCCCGATGGAGACGACATCGCGGGACATGATATCCCCGCAGATCAGATCGCCATGGGTACGGACGCGGGCGTGCCGCTCGATATGGCGGAGCAACTGCTCGAGGTCCTTGCGGTGGATATCGAAACTCTCGCCCAATTCGAGCAATGCCGCGTCGATATCCTCGTCCCGGAAGCGGGTTCGAAGCCCCGGTGCGGGGTCTTGGGTGGCGTGCGCGCTGGCGGGCTGGGGGGCCGGCACATGCGGGTAGCTATGCCGGGACACGCGATGAAAAACCCAGCCCAATGCGACCAGGACCACGCAGTTGAGAGCGACCGGAACAAAGGCGAAGGAGAATCCCGCCGCCGTTACGGCCGGGCCGCCGATGACGGCGGTGAGCGCCACGGCGCCGCCCGGCGGATGCAGCGTGCGGGTGAGGGACATGACGGCGATGGCGAGCCCGACACCGAGGCCGGAGGCGAGTACGGGGTCGGGCACCAGGCGGTGGGCCAGAATGCCGCACAGCGCCGAGAGCGTGTTGCCGCCGATGATCGGCCAGGGCTGCGCCATGGGGCTGGCGGGCGTCGCGAAGAGCAGGACCGAGGATGCGCCCATCGGCGCCACGATCAAAGGCAGCGCCGGCCCGTGCCCGAGGGCGAGCGCGCAGATCAGCCCGGTCAGGCTGATGCCGACGAGCGCGCCCAGGCAGGCGATCATCCGGTCGCCCAGGGTCGCGCCTGCGATGATCGGCACGAACAGCTTGAAGGAGGGCCTTGGCATCAGCGACAACCGCGCGGCTTATGGGCTGGCATGTTCATCCTTCCGGGCGGATTATCTCATTTGAAGAATACACATGATCCGTTGATCAGCCAAGCGGGTGCAGCAGCTCATGGATGAACCCGAGCTTGCCGATCACCGCTTCGCTCAGCACGAAGGGATATAGATCAGCCAGCCCCATGCTGCGGTTCAGGCTGTTCATCGCAAAAGTGAGCGGCAGCCATGCTTCGATCAGTTGGGCGATTGATTTTGCATGATGCGGGTTGAAGTCGATATCCGCATGGAGATCATGGTTGCTGGTGCTGGCCGGGTGGATTTGCAGCCCGAAGGAGCTGGCGGTCTCCAGCGTATCGACAATATGCAGATAATGCGCCCAGGTCTCGGCAAAATCCTCCCAGGGGTGCGCGCTCGCATAGGCGGAGATAAAGCGGTCCTGCCAATCCGCCGGCGCGCCTTTCGCATAATATTGCTGGAGCGCCGTGGCATAATCCGCGCGTTCATCGCCGAACACGGCGCGGCATTGGGACAATTTCTCGCCATCCTGCACTAGTATATCCCAGAAATAATGCCCGACCTCATGGCGGAAATGCCCGAGCAAAGTGCGGTAGGGCTCGCGCATCTGGGCGCGCAGTCTCTCCCGTGCCGCGTCATCGGCCTCGGCCAGATTGATGGTGATCAGCCCATCCTCATGCCCGGTGAGAATCCTCGGCCCGGCGCCCGGCGCATCGGCCAGAAAATCGAAGGTCAGCGCGTGAGCCGGATCGTCATTGAAATTGGGAAGTTTCAGGCCGAGGGCGATGAGGCTGTAGAACAGCCGGTGCTTGGCGGCCTCCATCCGCTGCCAGCGCGGCAGGTTCTCCCCCTGCGTCAGGTCCGGGATGGTGTGGTTGTGCCGGCACGCGGCGCAAAAATCATCGCTCCCATCCGCCGCCACCAGCCAGTTACAGGCATCCCGCCCGGCATTGCGGCAGAACCGCAGGCGGGTGGGCTCGCCCACCACGGGCAGGAAAACCTCGCTGTCCGCGCGCAGGGTGATCAATTTTAGGTGATCAGCCAGAAAACCGAGAGTCTGGCCGCATTTCTGGCAGAGACGATTCTCAAAAAAAATCGTCTGTCCGCATTCCTGGCATTTGAAGAGGCGCATAAAAAACCCTGCACACGAGATACCGCGTCAGGGTCATATGGGGCAAAATCATGCCCAACCAAGCTGAAATAAGTGGATTATTTGATCTTGGCTTCCTTGAACTTCACGTGTTTGCGCACGATCGGGTCGTATTTGTTCAATTCCAGCTTCGTGGTCTGCGCGCGCGCGTTCTTTTTGGTCACATAAAAATAACCAGTGTCGGCGGTGGACACGAGCTTGATCTGAACGACGTTAGACTTTGCCATGATAACTCTCTCCAGGAATGCGCCCTATGCCGCATTTCGCCCGCCATCGTCAAGCCGGGTTTTGCCGCATAGCTATCTCAGGGCAGCAGCGCCGCCTGGTAGGCGGTGTTGTTTTTCAGCAAAAACGCCGCCGCGGTCATGTCCAGCCCGCCGCCGATATCCGCCGGGCAATGGTCCCGTACGGCGAGGATATTCTCCACATTCGCGCCGGGGCGCATGGCCCGGGACTGCGCCAGCACCGGGCCCATCAGGTTCTTGCCTTGTGCGAGTGCGGCGAGCTGGCTCTCCAGCGCCAGGTCTCCCAGGCTGGTGCACACCTGTGGCATCACCCCCAGCGTTTGCAGCGGCCAGCCGAGCGGTGCCAACACGCGGCTCCAGGTGATGAATAATTCCCCGCCGTCGGGCAGGGTGGTGACCGTCTGCACCAGCCCCTTGCCCAATGTCTCGGAGCCCACCACCACGGCGCGCCGGTTGTCAGACAAGGCAGCGGATAGAATCTCCGCCGCGCTCGCGGTCTGGCCGTCGACCAGCACGATGATCTTCACGCCGTCCATCAGGTCCGAGCCCTCGGCCACGAAATTCCGGTCGGCGTCGGGGTCGCGCCCGGCAGCCTCCGCGATTGGCCCGGAAGGCATGAGCGTATCGGCCACCAGCACCGCCTGGCGCAGCACGCCGCCCCGGTTGCCCCGCAAATCCAGCACCAGCCCGGCGGGCGCGCCGCCCTGCATGGCGGCGGCCAGGGCGGACGAGAACTGGTCGCTGGTGCCCTTGTTGAACTCGGTGATCTTGAACGTAACCGTACCCGGCGCCAGTGAGGGCTCGGCGAACACGCTCTGCGGCGGGATCAGCGCGCGCACCAGGGTCACGGTCTGCGGCGTGGGGTCAGGCGGGATAAGCAGGTCCAGAGACACGCTGCTGCCGTAAATGCCGGGCATCGCTGCATTCATGCGGGCAACATCGCCGGGGTAGGCCGGCTGGTTGTTCCACTTCAGCACCTGGGTGCCTGGCACCAGCCCGGCATTCTCCGCCGGGCTGTCGGCCGCCACGGCGGAGATGATCACCTGCGGCCCCTGTGCCGCGAAGGTCAACCCGCTGCCAGCCAGGCCGGTGATCATGAGCTGGTCCTGCGCCGCCTGGATCGGCGGCTCATAGCGCGAATAGGGGTCGAAATGGTTGAATAATTCATCGAAAAAACTGCTGATGACGCCTTGCGTTCCGGCCTGCTGCAAGGCGGGTGAGGCGTTGAACGCGGCGGCGGCGATCTGCGCCGCAGCGTGGCCCCAGCCCTGCGCATCGCCCGCCGGCGGGGCGGCCAGCGCCATGATGAGCTGGTTGGGCCCATAGAGCCTGATCTGCCCGTCCTGTAGGGTGGCGTTCAGGTCCGGGTCCAGCGCCGCCAGCCCGTTCAAGCCCCAGATCGTCATCTGCGGAATCGTGAGCGGTTGGAGTGAGCGCGGCGCGATGTACGACAATGCCGCACCCCACACGGCGGCGGCGGTCGCCGTGCCAAAAGCGGCAGGCGGAACCACGGCCTGGCTCCAGGCCGCCAGCGGCATGAGCACACAGACCACGAATATAACCGCCGCCCGCCTCACCTCTGGCGTTTCGCTTTAGGTCTGCGTGGCGCGGGCCTGGCGCGTGCGGCATCACGCGGCGCGGGCGCGTCCTGCCGTGCCAGAGCGAACAACAGCCCGCCTGTCACCGGGCGTGCTTCCATCAGCCGCACTTCCAGGCGCTGCGCCAACTGGTAGGTCTTGCGGCTGCGTTTGCCGATCAGGCTCTGTGTCGCCTCGTCATGCATCCAAAAATCATCAGGCAGGCTCGCCATGCTCAGGAATCCACTGGCACCATTCTCGGGCAGGGTGACAAACAGCCCGAACTTCGTCACGCCCGAAATGCGGCCGGTGAAGGATTCTCCCACGCAGTGTTGCAGAAACAGCGCAAGATAACGGTCGGTCGAATCGCGTTCGGCCAGGGTCGCACGCCGCTCGGTCGCGGTAATCTGTTCGGCGGCGTCGGCAAAGCGGGCGATATCGTCGGGCGAGAGCCCATCGTTACCCAATTTGAGGGCGCTGATCAGCGCGCGGTGTACCAGCAGGTCGGCGTAGCGGCGGATCGGCGAGGTGAAATGCGCGTAGCGCGTGAGCGCCAGGCCAAAATGCCCGATATTGTCGGGGGAGTATTCCGCCTGGCTCTGGCTGCGCAGCACGGTCTCGTTCACCAGCTGCGCCATCCCGGTCCCCGCAACCTGTTTCAGCACCCGGTCCAGGTCGCGCGGGTGTAGCTGGTCGCCCGGTTGCAGGGAGATGTCGAGCGTACCCAGAAAGGCGCGTAGGTGATCCAGCTTCTCGGCGCTCGGCGGCGCGTGCACCCGGTACATGCAGGGCTGGTGGTGATGCTCCAGCGCCTCGGCGGCGCAGACATTGGCGAGGATCATGAACTCCTCGATCAGCCGGTGGCTGTCCAGCCTGGGGCGCGGTGCGATATTGCGCACCTGCCCGTCCTCGCCCAGCTCCACCTTGCGCTCCGGCAGGTCCAGGTCCAGCGTGCCGCGCGCCGTGCGCGCCGCCTGCAACGCGGCAAAAGCGGCGTAGAGCGGCGCATGGCTGGCCGGGTCACGCTCGAATTCCTCCTGCACCTGCTCATAGGTCTTGCGCGCCGCCGAGCGCATCAGCCCGCGCCCGAATCTATGGGACTGTTTTGTTCCGTGCGCGTCGATATGCATCTCCACGAACATGCAGCCGCGCGGCTCGCCGGGCTTCAGGCTGCACCAGCCGTTGGAGAGCGCCTCCGGCAGCATGGGGATCACCCGGTCGGGGAAGTAGCAGGAGTTCCCACGCTCACGGGCGGCTTTATCCAGCGCGGAGCCGGGCTTCACATAATGCGCGACATCGGCGATCGCCACGATCAGCCGGTAGCCATGCCCGGCGGGTTCGGCAAACACCGCATCGTCAAAATCCCTGGCGTCCGCGCCATCGATGGTGATGAGCGGCACTTCGCGCAAATCCATGCGGCGGCCCAGCGGCGTGGCTCTGGCGGCCTGCGCCTCGCGCAACGCCGATTCCGAGAAGTCGATCGGGATACCGTGCGTGGCGATGGCGATCAGGCTGACCGAACGCGCGTCGCTCGCCAAGCCGAGCCGTTCCGTGATGCGCGCGGGTTTCGGCCCCATGAATTTTCCGCCCGGCAGCGGCTCAGCCCGCACGATCTCATCGGCCTGCGCGCCCATGCTCTCACCCGGCGGGACGGTCCATTCGGCTTTTTGCCGCCGGTCGGTCGGCTCGATCCGCCCGCCTTGGGGATGCGCGCGAAACACGCCGACGATGCTGCCCATTTGCTCGGCCAAGCGCCGGAGCGTGCGGCCCTCATATTTATCCGCGCCGATCGGCTTCAGCCGTGCCAGCACCCGCGCACCGGGCGCCAGCGCCGCCTGGCCACGCGCCTCGGCCGCCATGAAAATAATCGGCGGGCGGCCTGGGCCACCCCACGCCACAGGCCGGGCCAGCGCCTCACCGTCGCGGCCGATCCCCGTGACCTCCACCACCGCCGTCTCGGGCAGTCTGCCGGCCTGGCGGCGGTCGATGAATTTTGCATCCCGGCGGGGTAGCGCTTTCGGCTTCGGCGGCTTTTTACGGGGCTTTTTAACAACGGACTTCATATTCTCTTCATATGGGCAAAAGCCGCGTCGCCGCCACTGGCATAATTCATCCTCTACCCCGCGTGGCGCAGAAGATCAGTTCCGAGCTTATACAATTTCAGAGAGATAAAATCTACGATCGAAATAATCCAAGGTTGTTTTCATCTCAGCATCTGTGTAGCCTTTTTGGGTGAGCAGGCCACCCGAAATTCTCAACCCCGCGACCCTCACCGTGCTGGGTGGTAACCCCACGCTCTCCTCGCTGGCCGTGTTGCCGCCGGGTGGCATTTCGCTCAGCGGTTTTCCGGGTCAGCTCAGCCTGCAAATCATCGCGGGCAACGCCGCGGCTTTGCTCTCCGCCAGCGCCATTGGCGGGGCTGTGGTGACGGGCAACGGCAACACGCTCAGCCTGAGTGGCTCGGCGCTCCAGGTGAACGATGCGCTGGCCAGCCTGGAGCTGACCGAGCCGACCGGCGCCGGTTTTGATGTCCTCAGCCTGTCCGCCACGGCACCCGGCCTGGCGGCGCAGACCGCCATCGCGGTGGATATCATTCCACCCACCGGCCCGGCTTTTGTGGCACCGGCCACGCTCGTCACCATCGCCCCCAACGCGCTGGACAGCCTGCCGTATCTGTACCTCAGCGACCCGATCGCCAGTGGCCTGGCACAGATGGGCCTGGGCCAGCAGGAGACTCTCAACCTCACCCTGGCCGTGCCCTCGGGCGTATTGTTTTTGCCCGGCTATTCGGACACCAGCCCGATTGCCGCCACCGGCCTTGGCACCGGGGAGATCATCCTCAACCTCACCGCCGATGATATCGGCGCGCTCAACAGCCTGCTCTCGGGCCTGGAATTTGCCGGGCCGAGCCTGGCCGGCGGGGAGGAGCTGAGCTACGCACTGCGTAACCTCGCGGGCGTGCTGCCCGGCGCGCTCAGCTTTGGCAATATATTTCTCAACGTGGCGGGACCACCCGGGCCGGGTGGCACGCTGGCGGCTGGCAGCCAGACCGCCATTCTGGGGGATGCGACTTTCAGTGGCGGCGCGCCCATTACCGGCACGACCAGCGTGCTGGGCAATGTCGAGGCCGCGAGCGGTGTGGCGCTCACCCCCACGGGTAATCTGGAGTTGCCGGATAACACGCTCTTCCTTGGCGGCACGAGTCTGGATTTTGGCAGCCTTGGCGCCAACGCGCTGGGGCTGGGCGGGGCGCTGGTCATCGGCGACGGCGCGGATCTCTCCGGCCCACTCTCGCTAGGGCCTGCGAGCAGCCTGGATTTCAACGGCGTGCTCACCAGCGGCGGGGCGGAGACGCAAAACTACCAACAGGCCGTCACGTTGGCCGCGGGGGCGATTCTCAGCGGCAATGGCACGCTGCTGGCGGGCAATTTCTCGGAATCCGGCCTTATCTCCGGCCCTGGCACGCTGGCCGCTTTGGGTGGGGAGAGTCTGTTCGTCTCGGCGGGCAGCATCGGCGGTGGCGCGGACCTCGCGGTCGGCCCTGGCGGTGTGATGGTTCTGGGGCCTGTCACCCCGCTGTTTGGGGTGTTCGATTCCACGCCGCTGACCATCGATAGTTCCGTCACGCTCAGTTTTCTCAGCAATGCCGGAGCCACGCCCATCACCGGCGGTTATGCGGGCACGCTGGGCGGTGCTGGCGGGGCCTTCGTCATCAACGGGCCGCAGGTCTTCTCAGGCCACATCACCGGTTTTGCGCCGGGGGACGCGCTCATCTTCCCCGGGCTTGCGAATCTCACCCTGCTGAATGAAACCCCAGGCTCCTTCACCGTCGCCGGGATCGATAATGCCGGCTCCACGGTGAGCTATATCATCGACGCCAGCACGCCTGCCGGGGCGAGCCCCGCGGTTGCGTATGACGCCGCGGGCGACGCCGAGGTAGTGCTGCGTCCGGCGGTCACCGTGCTCACGCAGGCGGTAGGTTTTGTCGAGACCTCAGGCGTCGCCCAGCCGCTGCCCGGGCTCAGCCTGGAGCTCGCCTATGCCACCACCCAGAGCCTCGCGTGCACGCTTTCCACCGCGCATGGGCTGCTCAGCGCCAGCGGCGTTGCGCCCGCCGGGAGCATCACGCTCTCCGCCGGCGGCATCGCGGCGCTGAACGCGCAGCTTGGCAGCCTCACCTACACCGGCACCGGTGTGGCGGATGTGCTCACCCTCACCAGCGCCAGCGGCGCGCTCATGGGTTTGTCCGCGGCGGTTGGCATCGGCGTGGTTGTGCCTGGAATCGTGGATGGCAACACCGCAACCGAGTTCAGCGCGGCGCAGAGCGTCACCTTTGGCAACACCGGCTCGCTCGCCTTGTTCAGCACCCCGGCGGCGCTGGGTGAGCTGCTGATCGGCGGGGCCACCGAGTTTGCCGCCCCGATACAGGCCAGCGGCGTCGCGGGCACCGCGCTGGTGGTGGACGGCGGTGCTACCGCCATTTTCAACGCCGCCGCAACGGCGAGGCTCGGCGGGAATATTATCATCGGCGACAGCGCCGGGGCGGGCACGCTGGCTATTCTCACCACCGGCTTTTCCGCCAGCGGCGACCTCACGCTGGCCGTGGGCAGTGCGGCGGATGTTCTGGGCAGCCTGGGGCTGGGTGGCACGTTGGATATCGGCACCGGGCAGATGGACCTCACCGGGGAATTCAGCGCCTCGGGGCTGAGCCTGGGCAGCGCGGGCGGCTTTTTCGCGGGCGGGAACGCCAGCGCGCAGCTGGGCAATACGGCGGATTCCGGCACGCTGGTGCTGGCCGGGGCCGCGCAGGCGCAGGGCGGGAATTTTCTGCTCGTCGGCGGCGGCATGCTGGATCTGGGCGGTACCTCCAGCCTTGGCCTGGGCGGAGCATTGCAGGCGCAGGCCGGTGGGCAGGCGCAGATCGGCGCCGATGCCACACTCCAGACCTCCCTGGCGGTGCTGGGCGGTGCGATGACCGATTCCGGGCTGATATCGGCTGAAAATTCGACCATCACGGGGCAGTTCAGCCTGGCGGGCGGCACGTTTGTAAGCCAGAGCCTCAATCTGGCGGGCACGCTGGCGGGGTTCGGCGTGCTGGATGCCGCCAGCCTCAGCGGCGGTGGTGTGTTGCGGGCGCAGGATGGTGCCCTGCGGGTTGGCGGCAGTGTGAGTGGCAGTATTGGCATCGAACTGGCGGGCGGTTCCGCCCTCGAGCTTACCCAGGGCTTCGCGCCCGGCACCATCAGCTTCCAGGGACCGGATGCACTCCTCACGCTGGACACGCTGCCCCAGGGCAGCTCGGGCATCGCGAATTTCAGCGCGACCGACGCGGTCGATCTGGTCGGCATCGCGCCCAGCCTGGTGAGCTATTCCAGCGCAACCGGGCTCGTGGATATTTTCAACAGCCAGGGCAGTCTCGCTGCCAGCCTAGCCATGCAGGTCGCCCAGGGGCAGCCCACGCTCAGTATCGGCTCAGACCCTGCGGGCGGCACGCTGCTCACGCTGGGGAATGAACTGCCCTGTTTCGCACGTGGCACCGGCCTGCTGACCCCGCATGGCTACCGCCCGGTGGAAAGCTTAAAACCCGGAGACCCGCTCATCACGGCATCGGGTGTCAGCCGCGCGGTGCGCTGGATCGGTAGGCGAACGCTCGACCTGGCGCCGCGTGCCGCCCGGGCTGCGCTGCCGGTGCGGATTCTGCCCGGCGCGTTCGGCCCCGGCCTGCCCGCCAGAACGCTGCGGCTCTCGCCGCTGCATTGCGTGTATGTCGACGGCGTGCTGGTGCCGGTCACGCATCTGGTCAATGGCGCCACCGTCCTGCGGGAATCCGCCGTTGCGATGACCTATTACCATGTGGAGTTGGACCGGCATGATATTCTGCTGGCCGAGGGGCTGGCGTGCGAGTCCTATCTCGACTCCGGTAATCGCGGCGGGCTGTACCAGGAGGTTGGCCGCCGCAGCCCGGCGCGGCGGGCCTATGCCCCAACCATCACCCGTGGCGCGCGGCTGACACGCCTGCGCCAGCGCCTGCACGCCATCGCGCTGGCCGCCGGTTTTGCACCCGCCTATTGGCCGGTGCTGCGCGCGATGGCGCCCGTGGGCGAGGTGGTGGCGCGCATCTCCCGGGTCGGCCACTGGCGCGTGGCGCGTTTTAATTTCGCCGCGCCAGTGCGCGGCATAACCCTGCTGTCCAGCACAGCCTGCCCGGCGGATACCGACCCCGCCTCAGAGGACCGCCGCGAGCTCGGCGTGTGCCTGGAGTGCCCGGGCGGTGTGCGGCTGGGTCAGGGGTTCTTCCCGCGCGCGGCGGCGGACGCCGGGCATTGGATGGGCGCCGTCGCGACGCTGGCGCTGGATTTGCCAGCCGATGAGCTGGTATTGCCGCTCGCCGCCGTCGTGCAGAGCTGGGTTCGCCCGGTTGACGGCTTAGCACCCGGCCGCTAAAGCCCAGCCTCAATGCCGGGAACGTGGACAGGCGGTGGTCGCCTGCGCCCGCGCTCTTGTATGTGAGAGCATACAAAAGCGACTACTGGTGGAATTTTTAACAAGAAAGGTGAGCGCCATGACCAAGCGCACCGAGAGCAAATATAAGATCAACCGCCGGTTGGGCGTCAACCTGTGGGGCCGCGCCAAATCGCCGGTTAACAAGCGTGAATATGGCCCCGGCCAGCATGGCCAGCGCCGCAAAAAACCGTCCGACTATGGCGTGCAGCTCATGGCGAAGCAGAAGCTCAAGGGCTATTACGGTAATATCTCCGAGAAGACCTTCTATAAATATTATGAGGACGCGGTGCGCCGCAAAGGCGACACCTCGGAGAACCTCATCGAGATCCTGGAGCGCCGGCTGGATGCCGTGGTGTACCGGCTGAAATATGCGTTGACGCCGTTTGCCGCCCGCCAGCTCGTCAGCCATGGTCACCTCATGGTCAACGGCCAGAAGGTGAACATCCCGTCCTACCTCGTGAAGGACAACGACGTGATCGAGGTGCGGGAGAAGTCCAAGCAGCTCGCCGTGGTGCTGGACGCCGCCCAGAGTGGGGAGCGCGACGTGCCGGAATATATGGAGGTCGACCACCGCGCCATGAAGGGCCGCTTCCTGCGCGCGCCGAAGCTGGCTGATGTGCCATTCCCCGTGCAGATGGACCCGAACCTGGTGGTGGAATTTTATTCCCGCTGAGTTGTTCATCCCAGCCGGGAATCAACGGCGCCGCGCAACCGGCGCCGTTTTTTATGGCATTGTCGAAATCTGTGTAGTGTCCTGCTTCTGAAGAGCAATTAGGACGGAATATTTTTCACGAGCCACTTGCCATTTTCATGAGACGCAATCAGGTCAAGACTAAAACGCATACTGTTTGCTGAAAACGCTTCAACAGTAATTTTGTGTGTGCCCGGCAACAATACATTGCTGAAACTCCTGCCCCACCCATCCTGGTCCTCCGCAAAACAAACTGTCGATAAGTAATCACTACCTCTGGAGAATTCTGGGTAAGCGATAGAGAGGATGTGAATTAGTTTGGCGTCTTCTGGCAGCAGTGAAAAAGGCTCACAGCTTAATCTACTGGAAAATATTGTGCTAAATCTTGATCTAAGGAACCTCTGCATAACATTATGATTCCCTGTTCGTTTTGAATTTTGTACACTACTCCTGCATGGGCAGGGGGCAGCATTGAAGCAGACGACATTTTCGACGGCTGGGTTTGATCGCTA
>JAJZGI010000019.1 GCA_021798575.1 Pseudomonadota bacterium
AGCTTGGCACGGTCCTTGGCAGTGACTTTAACTTGAATACCATCGAGCATGCCCCAGAATCGCATCTCAGACGCAAAATGGGAATCCTAAATTGGACTCAAATGTATGATTTTATCCACTAGAGCGCATTGAGGTTGATGCGCTTGCGTCAACCTCAATGCGCTCTAGCAGTCCAACGTCGCCTGGCGCTCCCACTGGCTCAGATGCGCCGCATATTCGTTCCATTCGGCGTGTTTGAGTTTGGCGTAGGAATCCACGAAGCCCGCGCCGAGTGACGCCCGCAGCGTGGCGGATTTCTCAAACGCCCGCAGCGCATCCAGCAGGTTCAGCGGCAGCCGCTTGGCGCTCTTCACCTTGTGCCCCTCGGTATACATGTTGATATCCAGGCGCGGGCCGGGGTTGGTTTTCTTCCCGATACCATCCAGCCCCGCGGCCAAAATGCCAGCCTGGAGCAGGTAGGGGTTGGTCGCGCCATCCGCGAGGCGCATCTCGAACCGCCCCGGCTCAGGAATACGGATCATATGCGTCCGGTTGTTGCCGGAATAGGTGACCGTATTGGGCGCCCAGGTAGCACCCGAGGTCGTGCGCGGCGCATTGATGCGCTTGTAGGAGTTCACGGTGGGGTTCAGCAGGGCGGCGAGCGCGTCGGCGTGCTGAATGATCCCGCCGATGAAATGATAGCCCAGCGCGGAGACCCCGAGCTCGCCAGCGCCGTCCTCGAACAGATTGGTATCACCCTGCCATAGCGAGACATGGGAATGGCAGCCCGAGCCGGTGAGGCCGAGAAACGGCTTGGGCATGAAGGTCGCGCGCAGCCCGTGCTTCTCGGCGATCGATTTTGCCATGAACTTGAAGAACACATGGCGGTCGGCGGTGACCAGCGCGTCATCATAGCTCCAGTTCATCTCGAACTGGCCGTTGGCGTCCTCATGGTCGTTCTGGTAGGCCGCCCAGCCCAGCGCCAGCATCGCGTCGCATATTTCCGTGATCACGTCATAGCGGCGCAGCAGGGCGCTGGCGTCATAGCACGGCTTGGTCGCATTATCCGCCGCATCGGCGATAGCGGTGCCATCGGCATTGGTCAGAAAAAACTCGCACTCCACGCCGGACTTCATGGCGAACCCGGCGGCCTTGGCCTGCGCCACCACGCGCTGGAGCACATTGCGAGGCCCTTGCTCCACCGGCTTGCCATCCATCCATATGTCGGACGCCAGCCAGCCGACCTCCGGCTTCCAGGGGAGCTGAATGAGCGTCGTAGGGTCGGGGATGGCGAACATGTCCGGGTCCGCCGGCGAGAGATCGAGCCAAGTCGCGAACCCCGCGAACCCCGCGCCGTTTTTCTGCATCCCCGCGATAGCGGAGGCCGGAACCAGCTTGGCGCGCTGGCTGCCGAACAGATCGGTGTACGAGATCAGAAAATATTTTATGCCCTTTTCCTTCGCCTGCGCCGAGAGATCATGCCCCATTTTATTCTCCTTTATTTTTCCCCGGTATCCAGTCGGTGCCCGCGAGCGGCACCTGCGCCATGGCGGCGGCCTCGATGGTCAGCGCCACGAGGTCCTCGGGTTCCAGATTATGCAGATGGCTCTTGCCGCACGCCCGCGCGATCGTCTGCGCCTCCAGCGTCAGCACCGAGAGGTAGTTCGCCAGCCGCCGTCCGGCCTTCACCGGGTCCAGCCTGGCCGCCAGTGCTGCGTCCTGCGTGGTGATCCCCGCCGGGTCGCGGCCCTCGTGCCAATCGTCATAGGCCCCGGCGGTGGTGCCGAGCTTCTGATACTCCTCCTCCCATTCCGGCGCATTATCCCCCAGCGCGATCAGCGCCGCGGTGCCGATCGCCACGGCGTCCGCCCCCAGCGCCATCGCCTTCGCCACATCCGCCCCGGTGCGGATCCCGCCCGAGACGATGAGCTGAACCTTCCGATGCTGGCCCAGGTCCTGCAACGCCTGCACGGCGGGGCGGATCGCCGAGAGAATCGGCAGCCCGACATGCTCGATGAACACCTCCTGCGTGGCGGCGGTGCCGCCCTGCATCCCATCCAGCACCACCACGTCCGCCCCGGCTTTTATGGCCAGTGCGGTATCGTAATAGGGGCGGCTGGCACCCACCTTCACATAGATGGGTTTTTCCCAGTTGGTCAGCTCGCGCAGCTCCAGAATCTTGATCTCGAGATCATCCGGCCCGGTCCAGTCCGGATGCCGGCAGGAGGATCGCTGGTCGATCCCCTCCGGCAGGTTGCGCATGGCGGCCACGCGCGGCGATATCTTCTGCCCCAGCAGCATGCCGCCACCACCGGGCTTGGCGCCCTGGCCCACCACCACCTCGATCGCATCGGCGCGGCGCAGGTCGCGCAGGTTCATGCCATAGCGCGAGGGCAGAACCTGGTACACGAGCGTCTGGCTGTGGCCGCGCTCCTCCTCGGTCATCCCGCCATCCCCCGTGGTGGTGGAGGTGCCGACAGCGCTGGCACCCCGGCCCAGCGCTTCCTTGGCATTGCCGGAGAGCGCGCCGAACGACATCCCCGCGATCGTCACGGGGATCTTGAGCGTGATGGGCTTTTTGGCGAAGCGTGTGCCGAGCACGACCTCGGTGCCGCAGCGCTCGCGGTAGCCCTCCAGCGGATAGCGCGAGACGGATGCGCCCAGAAACAGCAGATCATCAAAATGCGGCAGCTTTCGCTTGGTCCCGGAACCCCTTATGTCATAAATTCCGGTCGCGGCGGCCCGCTGAATCTCGGCGATCGTATGCGGATCGAAAGTCGCGGAGAAGCGCGGCAGCGTGCGCGGGATGCGCGGCCCAGCGGAATCGGTCATCTCAATAGGCCCCGGCGTTATCAACGTGGAAGTGGTACAGTCGGCGCGCCGAGCCATAGCGTTTGAACTCCGCCGGCTCGGCCTTCGCGCCCGATTTCTTCAACAGGTTGCGCAGGATAATACGGTCCTCCTCGGTCATCGCCTTCTCCTCGCAATCGGCGCCCAGGCTCGCCACCTCGCCGCGCACAAAAATCCGCGCCTCATACAGGCAATCGCCCAGCGCCTCGCCCGCATCCCCCAGAATCACGAAATTGCCAGACTGCGCCATGAAGGCGCTCATATGCCCCACCGAGCCCTTCACCACGATATCGATGCCTTTCATGGAGATACCGCACCGGCCCGACGCATTGCCCTCGATGATCAGCAGCCCGCCATGCGCGGTGGCACCCGCCGCCTGGCTCGCATCCCCCAGCACATGCACGAGGCCGGACATCATGTTCTCCGCCACCCCCGGCCCGGCGTTGCCGGTAATGGTGATGCTGGCGCCGTCGTTCATGCCCGCGCAATAATACCCCACATGGCCTTCGATGCTCAGGGAAACCGCGGCGGTGATCCCCACCGCCAGCGCGTGCGCGCCGCGCGGGTTCAGGATACTCCAGGCGCTCTGGCCAAGCCCATCCAACCCCTGGAGCGCCACGTTGAGCTCCCGCAGGGAGGCATTCGCGAGATCAAAAACCACCGGCGTGGAATCGGACAGTTTAACCGCCGTGCTCATGCCGCGTGCTCCCACAAATACACCTTCGCGGGCTTCGGCTCAAAAAAATGCGCCTTGGCGATGCCGGGCAGGTCGGCCAGCGCGCGATACTCCGAGCCGAAGGCGACATAATCCTCGGTCTCCGCCATCACCGCGGGCTTGCACGAGACCGGATCGCGCAGCACGCCAAAACCCGTCTCCGTGCCCACAACAAAGGTGAAGAAACCATCCAGCGTGTCGAGCGCGCTGCCCAGCGCCTCGCTCAAACTGGCCCCCTCGCGCAATTTCCAGGAGAGAAAACCCGCCGCCACCTCGGTATCGTTCTGCGTCTCGAAAACCATGCGCTGCCGCATCAACCGGCGGCGCACATCATTATGGTTCGAGAGCGAACCATTATGCACGAGGCACTGGTCCGGCCCGGTGGAAAACGGGTGCGCCCCATTGGTCGTCACGGCGGACTCGGTGGCCATGCGGGTATGGCCGATCGCGTGCGTGCCGGACATCTTCTCCAGGCCAAAACGTTTGGAGACGTGCTCGGGCAGTCCAACGCCTTTGAACAGTTCCATCCGTGTGCCGGTGGCGACGATGCCAAGTTCCGGCCGGCTCGCCACCGCCGCGCGCAGGGCCGCAGCATTGCCCTCGGGGAGGCTGAACACCGCATGGTCGTCATGCACCGTGCAGCCCGCGCCAAGCGCTGCCGCCAGTTCTGCAAAATCATAATCCGGCGGCCCGCGCAGCGTCATCTTCACATGGCCGGGCACGCCCTTGCCATAGATCGCGAACCCGGCGGAATCCGGCCCGCGGTCGGTCATCACGGTCAGCATCGCGGAGGTGAGTTGCCCCAGTTCAGCCTCCAGCGCCCGGTTTTTCAGAAACAAGCCGACAATTCCACACATGGCGCAACCTATTCTCGTGATTTCTGAATGTTAGGAGGAGAATCAGACCAAGTCAATCAACAAGAATAATCTATTCGTATAAGGAATTTTTCTAGGCAACAACCGATCATCCCAGCACGAGATACACCGGCATTCCGGCCTTTTTCTGCACGCGGTACGGCTCCTGGGACCAAACCAGATCGGCGATGAGTCGGTTCTGCGGCGCATCTGCGCCCATCACGATCGCCGTGCAGCCCAGCCGCAGCGCCTCCGCGTTGATCCTTCTGGTTGGGTTGCGCGCCCCGATGACGCTGCCATGCGCCGTCCGCCCCAACGCCTTCAATTCATGGATCGCGGCGGCCACCTGGTCGCGCTGCTGCGCCCATTCCCGTTTGGAGGGCAGCAGCCATGGGTTCGGAAAGCCCAGGGCCACGCCCCAAATCCTGGCGATGGACAGAACATGCACCTCGCCCGAGTCGTCGGTGAGTTCCACTACTTTCAATATCGTAGCCCGGCTGAACGGCCGGCCTTCAGACGCCAGCATCAGGTCAGTCACTACCCAGAACCTGCCCCCCGGTGTCCATCGTGTTCATTCTCGGATTCTCGACATAGGTCCGGTACCAGTAGAAAGGCAGATAGGCGAGGAGCACGGCCCACCCCAGGAAATAATATAGTTTTGCGTTCCCGATCACGGAATAATAATATCCGCCGTAGGACCACACAACAAAGTAGAACGCGGCCATCGCGAGCGCCACCCATTTCATGAACTCAGGCAGCCTGAACGGGCGGGCCATATCCTTCTTGTCCTGCCGGAGGATGAAATAGCCGACGAGAACGGGAATGAAGGAGGCCGTATAGCCCACGTTCGAGAAGGTATAGATCTGCACGGCACCGCCCATCGCCACCACCACGATCGAGGCAACGACATTGAAGGCCATGGCGTTCGCCGGGACGCCGTGTTTATTCAGTTTCTGGAAAAACATGGGGAACTCGCCGTCGAGCGCCATCTGGTACAGCGCCCGTCCCGAGCCCATGATGGCGTTGAGCGCCGACAGCGAAAGCGCGATGATCAGCATGCCCGCGATGACCCAGTCCAGCGCGCCGCCGACGCTCGGGAACAGCTTGCTCGCGAACGAGACAAAGATGGCCTTCGGGTCGGCCAGGTTCGGGTTGGAGAGCGCCTTGGCCCCCAGCACCACCACAAAGGCGATCGGGATCATGGTGTAGATGAACACGCCATACCCGCCTTCCAGGTTGAGCGCGATCTTGGCGTCACGCGCCGGGTCGGCGCACTCGCCGATATAGCAGGCCGCGGCCTCCATCGCGATCACATTCCAGGTCAGAAGAAACGAGTAGGCCAGATACACCGTAACCCAGTCATAGCCGCTCATGGGCGAGAAAAAGCCGCTGCCGTCAAGATGTTTGAAACCCGCAAGCTCATGCAGATGCACGACAGAGGGCGCAAAAATCCATGCCACAGCGATAAAGGTAAGCGGCACCATCGAGAGCACGGCCAGAATCTCGGCAAATCCCGCGCCGAACCGGATACCCAGATACGCCGGAATGAAGAAGATCATGATGCCGACGACGGCGATCCCGATGGTCCAATAGGCGATCGGCGTGCCCAGCGGGTTGATCCCCGCGGTGGTGTTGAGGCCGAACAGCGCGGCCAGGTAGAAGGACGCCAGGATCATGTTCAACGGCGCCACCGGAAACCAGCCGAGCCAGTACATCCATGCGGTGATCCCGTTGATATGTTTCGCCCCACGCGGAAAACGGTCCTTGAAGGCGGGATAGGCGTAGGATGGCGCGCCGCCGGTACGCTCCGGCATCATCGCCGCGAGCTCCGCCAGGAACAGGCACAGCAGCCAGCCGGTGAGCGTGATCACCACGGTGATGGGGATGCAGGAGGCTCCCAGCGTGGTGACCATGACCGGCGCGATGCCGGTGACCAGAATGGTTCCTGCCAGCCCGATGACGAACGCGCCCTTCCAGCCCGTCTCGCGCTTCAGGCTGGTTGCGGTGAAGGACATCTCATCGCTCGCGGAATCGGCCAGGCGTTCAACGCCGGGATTTTCAACCGTCATTTTGTTTCCCCCGGAGCCCGATCGTCTGAGATTGACGCGCGTCAAGCGCGCACAACCAAAAACGTGAATCGGCCTCCATTATAAAACGATCGTGATGTGGCTTTTTATTTTTTAGGCAGCCGTGATCAAGGCTGGATAGCGTTCCCAAGATGAATTAAAGTTTCTTGGAACGCAAGCAAAAAATGTGGTCGCAACCACATCTTCAGGGTTTCACCACCACACCGTCGCCGTCCGTCACGGTCACATGCAGCGGGATACCCCGCGCCACCGACGCCCCGACGGTGCAGAACCGCTCGAACTGGAGGATATTCTCCAGATGCCCGATATCGGCGGCGGCGGCGGCGAAGCGGATGGCGATATCGATCCCCTGCACGCGCAGATTCTTCTGCTCGTCGCGCCCAATGCTGGCGGTGGCGGTGGTGGTGATCCCCCCGCTGGTCTCGTGGAATTTGGTCATGGCGAAATGGAAGCTGGAGGACAGGCAGGCACCCACCGCCGCCAGCAATAACTGCTCGGGCGATGGCCCCTTGCCGCCGCCAGGAGGGGCGGGCAGGTCCGATTCATATTTCGGCAGGCCCGCGCCAAAATCATGCTCGAAATGAAAATTCTCGATCTGCCGCAGAATGACGATATTTTCGCTGCTCATGGTTTTTCCTATGCAGGCTAAAGCGTTCTGAACATCAGCAGCGCGTCGGTCGCGCCATGCTCCGGATGCATGAACGCACCGGGCAGGCGCGCCAGCGTCGCAAAGCCGAGCTTCTCCCATAGGCGGATCGCCCCGACATTTGTCGCGATGACGAAGTTGAACTGCATGGCGGTATAGCCCCGCGCCCTGGCGTGGGCCAGTGAATGTTTGGCCATGGCGCTGGCCACGCCGCGCCCGGTCGCGTGCCGCGCCGTCATGTAGCCGCAGTTGGCGACATGCGCGCCGCCGCCGTGCTGGTTGGCCCGCAGGTAGTAGGTGCCCACCGGCTCGCCATCCAGCACGGCGACAAATGTTTCTCGGTCCGGGCCGGTCCAGTAGGCCAGGGCTGCCGCCTTGGTCATCTCGCGCGGCAACGCATAGGTCTCCCCCGCGCGGATCACCGGCTCCAAAATCGCCCATATCACGGCATGGTCCGCGGGCCCGGCCAGACGGATACTGATATCGGTCAACTTCTAATACATATGCTGCCCGCCGTTGATCGAGAGCGTGGAGCCGGTGACAAAATCGGCCTCATCGGCGGTCAAAAACAGCACGCCGCGCGCGATATCCTCCGCCGCGCCCAGGCGCCCGCGCGGGATCCGCGCGATGATCTTCTCCAGCACATCCGGCGGCACGGCGCGCACCATCTCGGTGTCCACATAGCCCGGCGCGATGGCGTTGGCGGTGATGGAATAGCGCGCGCCCTCCAGCGCCAGCGCCTTGGTGAAGCCATGGATGCCCGATTTGGCGGCGGCGTAGTTCACCTGGCCATACTGCCCGGCCTGGCCGTTGATCGAGCCGATATTCACGATCCGGCCGAATTTCAGGCTCTTCATCCCCTCGAAGCACGCCTTGGAGAGGTTGAAGCAGGAGCCCAGATTGGTGTCGATGACCGTGTCCCACATGTCGCGCGTCATCTTGGCGATGGTGGTATCGCGCGTGACACCCGCATTATTCACCAGAATCTCCACCGGCCCATGCCGGGTCGCGATGCTCTCCACAGCCTTGCTGCACTGCGCGAAGTCTCCCACGTCGAAACACATCGCCTCGATGCCCGTCTCCGCGGTGAAGGCCTCCGCGGCGGCGGCGTTCGCCCCGTAATTGGCGATGACGTGCCGGCCGGCCTTCTGCAGCGCGACGCTGATGGAGGCGCCGATGCCACGTGTGCCGCCGGTGACCAATGCGATGCGAGCCATTTCTTCCCCTCGGTTTGTGAGTGTCTGCAACATAGGCGTGGGCGGCCGAGTCTATCGTTTCAGCGTCAGGCTAAACGATTTTTTAAGCGGCGGAAAGTGTGCAAACATGTTATGAAGTTCAGAATTCCGACAGTTTCCGAACCGCTCTATTCACCGCCCGGCGACGCCTGGCCCGAGGGCTTGACCAGGAAAAACGTGACAAAGGTCGCCAGCAGCATGAAGCCGCCGAGCAGCCCGAAGGCGTCGCCATAGGCCATATACTCCGTCTGGCGCTGGATGGTGCGGCCGATGGCGATGATGGCCTCGTGGCGCGCGGCGGCCGCGTCCGCCGGCCCGTGGGACATGAAATACCCCTCCAGCAGGTGCAGGCGCTGGCGGGTGGCGTTGTTCAGCATGCTCACCTGCGCCGAGAGGATCGCGGAATGAAAACTCTCGCGCACCGTCACGAAGGTCTGCACCATGGCGATACCGATGGCGCCGCCCAGATTGCGCATCATGTTGAACAAGGATGAGGCGGAGCCGGAATCACCCTCCGGAATCCCGGATGTCGCGATCATCGTAATGGGCGGGAACACCATCGCCTGGCCGACCGCGCGGATCAAATCGGGGATGAGCAACTGCGGGCCGCTGTCCAGCGGGCCGAGTGCTACATTCATGAAGGAGCTGATCGCGAACAGAAAAAACCCAAGCCCCAGCAGCATCCTCGGGTCGAACCGCTTCATCAGGTAGGGCATGAAGGGAATGATGAACAGTTGCGGCAGGCCGATCCAGGCCATCACCTCGCCGGACTGGCGCGCATCATAGCCATGCGCGACGGCGAGATACACCGGGATCAGATACACCGCGGCATAGAGCACGAAACCGAGCAGCGAGGCGTTGAAGCACGCGAGCGCGAAGTTGCGTCGCCTGAACAGCCGCAGGTTCACCAGCGGCGCGGTATTGCCGGGCCGCAATTCCTGGATCAGGAAGCAGCCGAGGCTGAATACCGAGAGTATCGTCAGATGCAGGATATAAGGCGAGCCCATCCAGCCGTCCTTGTCGCCGTCCTCCAGCACGATCTGGAGCGTGGCGAGCCCAACACCCATGGTGAGGATCCCCAGCCAGTCCCCTCGCGCGATTTTTTCCAGTTTCATCGGGGCGGGTTTCAGCCCCCACCACAAGGCGGGCACCATCACCGCGCCGGGGATGAGGTTGAGGAAGAAGATATAGCGCCAGCCGTAGACATCCGTGATGAACCCGCCGATGGTCGGGCCGATGGCCGGGGCGAAGGTGGAGGAGAGCGCATAGGCCGCGAAGCCCATCGGCCGCGCGCGCTCAGGCAGCAGCGTGATGAGGCAGACGAGCGCCAGCGGAATGAGCACCCCGCCGGAAAAACCCTGCAAGGCGCGCAGTAGCACCAGCTCCTGAAAGTTGGCGGCGAGCCCGCAGGCGACAGAAAACCCGAGGAAGGCGATGGTGCTGCCGATCAGGTACCGGCGCAGGGAAAACACCTCCGAGAGCCAGCCCGAGAGCGGAATGACCGTGATCTCGCCGATCAGATACGCGGTCGAGATCCACCCGCCATTCTCCAGCCCGGTACCGATCCCGCCCTGGATATTCGGCAGCGACGTATTGACCACCTGGATGTTCAATACGGACATGAACGAGCCGATGATCGCACCAAAAACCGCGACCTTGTTGCGCAGCGGGATCGTCTCCGCACCCTGGTCGCTCATCTGTGATGACGAATGTCGATCGAGGGTTCAACCGACATTCCTGGCCGCAATCTGCCAATGAGCGCCGGGGTGAGATGGATATCTATCTTCACCGGCACGCGCTGCACGATCTTGATGAAGTTGCCGGTGGCGTTGTCGGGCGGCAGCAGGGCGAATTCCTGGCCGGAGGCGGGCGCGATGCTGTCCACCCGGCCGGTCACCTTGAGCCCGGGGTACGCATCCACGATGATCCGCACGGGCTGGCCGACGCGCAGGTGCGTCAGTTGCGTCTCCTTGTAGTTCGCCAACACATACACCCGCGCCAGCGGCACGATCGCCATGATCTGCGTGCCCGGCTGTAGGTAATCGCCCACGGCGACGGATTTATCGCCCACAACACCGCTGAATGGCGCCCGGATCGTCGTGTGGCCGAGGTCGAGCGCCGCCTGCCTGCGCTGCGCCGCCGCCTGCGCCAGGCTGGCCCCGGCCTGTTCGATATCCGCCCGCAGCACGCGCACCTGCAACCGCGCGGCGAGCAGGCTGGCCTCGTCCCCGGCCACGCTGGCGCGCGCGGTGGCGAGCGCGGTATCCGCCTGGTCGGCAGTCTGCGCCGGGCTGGCCCCGGAGGCCAACAGCCGGTGGTAGCGCGCCTGGTTCTGCGCGGCGAACGCGAGCCTCGCCCGGTCGCCCTCCAGCGCGGCCTGGGCGGCGGCGATCTTCGTCTGTTGCAGCGCCAGTTGCGCCCGCGCCACGTCACTCGCGGCCCGGGCTGACTGCACGTCGGCCACCGCCGCGGCCAGCGTCGCCTTTTCATCGCGCGGATCGATCCGGACGAGCAATGCCCCCGCCTGAACCTGCTGATTCTCCCGCACCGCGACATACGTCACATACCCGCTGACCTTGGGCGCGATGATGCTGAAATTCGCGGCGAGGTAGGCGTCATCGGTCGAGACCTCATACTGCCCGACCAGCAGATACTGCGCGAGCCAAGCCGCCAGCGCCAGAACGACGACGATCCCGCCAACAATATAGGCCCAGCGCCGGAGACGGTGAGATGGTTTGGTCACGTCAGACAAGGCCAATCCCCCGAACGCACCGCGCAGAAATGGGTCGCAGCATAAACAAACGCAAGACGGCTAAAGCTTCTCCACCTGGCCGTAATCGAGATCAACCGGCGTGGAGCGGCCAAAGATCGCAACCGAGACCTTCACCCGGCCCTTCTCCTCGTCCACATCCTCGATCACGCCGTTGAAGCTGGTAAACGGCCCGTCCGCCACCCGCACCTGCTCGCCGATCTCGAAGATCACCGCCGGCCGCCGGTGCTCGGTGCCCTCCTGCGCCTGTTTCATGATCCGCTCGGCCTCGGCATCGGTGATCGGCGAGGGCCGCGTCTTGCTGCCCAGGAAGCCGGTGACCTTGGGCACATCCTTCACCAGATGCCACGCCTCATCGGTCATATCCATATGGATCAGCACATAACCGGGGAAGAACTTGCGCTCGGTATTCACCTTCTGGGCGCGGCGCACCTCCGTCACCTCCTCGACCGGCACGATGATCTCGCCGATCGCCTGGGCCAGGCCCTTCAGCTCCGCCTGCTCTTTAATCTGGGTGGCGATTTTTTTCTCGAACCCGGAATACACATGTAACACATACCAGCGCATGGCCATGATCTGCTTTCCTAACCTCCGACGCTGAAGAGCGCGCGCATGGCAGCGCCGATAATCTGGTCAATCGCCAGGAAGAACCCAGCCGTGACCGCCACCATGACCAGCACCAGGCCGGTGGTTTGCAAGGTCTCCCGGCGCGTCGGCCAGGTGGTCTTGGTCGCCTCGACGCGCACCTCGCGCATGAATTTCACCAGATTGAACGCCAAAGCAAACAAACTCCAAACAGCCATGATGTGCCGGGGTGGATGGCAGGGGCGGAGGGTCTCGAACTCTCAACCTCCGGTTTTGGAGACCGGCGCTCTAGCCAATTGAGCTACGCCCCTAAAATCCGAACCAGCACGAGACCGGCGTTCCACACGCTGGCGTGCCTTGTGTCAAGCCTGGGCTGCTCCCGGGTGGAGCGGGTGACGGGAATCGAACCCGCACAACCAGCTTGGAAGGCTGGGACTCTACCGTTGAGCTACACCCGCGCCGTGGCGTATCGCGCGCGGGGTTGGTGGGGCGGCCGCGCGCCAAACACAGAGTATGGAAGGGGTTGGATTCGAACCAACGTAGGCGTACGCCAGCGGATTTACAGTCCGCCCCCTTTAGCCACTCGGGCACCCTTCCGTATGGCCTGTCATTTCCCCGATCAAGCTTTGGTTGTCAACGCGCCGCCCGGACGATACTGAGGCATCATGATGCAGCAGCGCCCGCCAAAATCCAAACCCGGCCACCATGGCGACAAGCCCCAAAACACCGGCGCCCGGCGCTCGGATACGCCAAGGCTGAGCCTGCCCGGCGGCCCACGTCCCGTCGCATCGCCGGCGCGCGCACCACACCCGCGCGGCCAGCGTCCACCCGCAGTGCCGAGCGGCGCGGTCTGGCTCTACGGCCTCCACGCCGTGGCCGCGGCGCTGGCCAACCCGGCCCGCCGCCTGCGTCGGCTGGTCATCTCGCAGGATGCACAGGCGGCGCTGGCCACCGAGCGCCCGCTTCCCTGGCCGATACCGCCGGAAATTGCGGCGCGCGAAAAAATCGACCAGTTGCTCGGCGCCCGGCCCGGCAGCGGCATCGTCCACCAGGGCGTGGCGCTGCTGACCGACCAACTCACCGCGCCGCCACTCCTGGATGCCCTCAAACGCCCCGGGCCGGTCCTGGTGCTGGATCAAATCTCGGACCCGCGCAACATCGGCGCGCTCATGCGCACCGCCCAGGCCTTCGGCGCCTCCATGGTCATCACGCAGGAGCGTAACGCGCCCGAGGAAACCGGCGCGCTGGCCAAGGTCGCGTCGGGTGCGCTGGAGCTGATCCCCCTGCTGCGGATCGTGAACATCTCGCGCGCGCTGATCGTGCTGAAATCCGCCGATGTCTGGGTGGTCGGGCTGGACGGTGCTGCGCCAACCCGGCTCAACGGCGCGGCCTTCGCCGGCCGGCGCGTGGCCCTCGTGCTGGGCTCCGAGGGGGAGGGGATGCGCCGGCTCACCCGCGAGACCTGTGACGAGATCGCAGCACTGGGAATGCCAGGTGGCATGGAGAGCCTGAACGTCTCCGCCGCGGGCGCCGTCGCGCTATACGAGCTCACCCGGGCACTGCCGGGCTAAACTACCGTCTCCGCGCTACCATCGCGAAGCCATGCTTTCGCAACGAACCGCTATCATTTTCCCCCGGCTCCCCCACGTCGTCATCGCTTCGTCATGCGCAACCAGCGTCCCCACGCCGTCATGGCGGAACGAAGTGAAGCCATCCATCATGCTCACCCAACCCTAAACCGTATCATTTTCCCCTTGACTTCCCCGCACAATGTCATTATATCTAACAATATGTCCGGCGATACCCAATCCACCCGCCTAGCAAAGTCAGATCGATCGGTCAGCATCCATGATTCACACAAATAAAATGACGAGCAGGCTATTCCACATCACGCGCCGGTGCCCCAGATGATCAGATCGATTCTCAAAATCATAATAATCGGCCTGGCCCTCCTTTTTTGCGCCGTTGCACTATTGAAATATATTTGATGGACCAGGACAATACTTCCACCGGATTACGGGAGCTCCAGGCCATAAAAGCGAGAACCACCACGGACAAAGTCAAGCCAGGACCCTATGGGCTGCTTGAGGTTCGTCAGAAAGACCACCCCACATGGACCGGTGAGTATATTGGCTTGTTCGATAAAACCGCCATCGACATCACATGCGGAGACCCGAAAATTCTCCAGCCTGATGGTACGCGGGATAACCTCTGTATCGGTTTTTATCCCTATGAAGACCTGGATATAGAAGAAAGTTTCAGCGTGCCAAACCTGCAACACTGGCAACGTATCGTTCAAAAAACTATCCATTTCCTGGACATTCATGAGGTCAAATAATGCCGCTAGGCAAACCGTCATTCGAACGCGGCGAAGCAACCTAATCTCAACTAACTCATCATTTCCCCTTGACAATGCTATTAAATGTCATTATATATAACAATATGTCTGGCAATAAGTTATTTGCCAGCGTGATAAAGCCAGATTGATCGGTCAGCATCCATGATTCACGCAAATCAAACAAGAAGCAAGGTTCACCACATCACGCGCCTGCTCCTCGCCGCACTGGGCATATTATTTTCGACAACGCATCAAAAATTGTTGGCCGCCACAGATGACGTCGAGTTCAACGAATGTGCTCAAGCACTGGACCAAAACCCAGGTACGCTGACAGCAGATTATTGGCGTAAACCCCCTCTGGACGCGAAAGTTGCCCAGCTCGAAGACCCGGATCTTTACGGTGATGTGGTAATCAGATGGATGAGCCACAAAAACCAGAACGGATCAACAACATTTGCGATCTTAACGCGCGACCCGGAGCCACAGCCCGAAAGTGATCCCGATGGTTTTGACCTGTTTTATGAAAAAGACGGTCATGTTTCAGAAAAAACCGGCGTCGGTGCGAATGGCTTTGCCTTTTCCAAGGAGAGCAACAAGGGTGTAAACGGTCTCATGTTCTGTACGCTCGGTAATCTCTCCAGATTATGGGTATGGACAGGAAACAACTGGGAGGTTTCAAAATGAGCGGGTCAATCTATTCCAGTTCGCAATTTGCTGCCTATGCGGCAGCCATCCGTCAGCGCGAGTCTTCGGATGATTATTCTAAAGTAAACAAGAGCAAACACCTCGGCGCCTACCAATTTAGCTCGGAGGGTAGAAATACCGGATTGCAAGCGGCAGGATTCCAGGACGCCAATGGAAATTGGACTGCCCTTGCCAAGAGGCTAGGCGTCGACTCCGTCGCAAGTTTTCTCTCAACCCCAACTGCCCAGGATATAGCCTTCCAGAATTATACAGAGAGGAATTTTTATTATCTACGTAATTTTCAATCTTATATCGGAAAAACAATCGGCGGGATCCATATCACCGAATCCGGCATGCTCGCGGGCGCGCATTTAGTAGGTCAGGGCTATGTTAAACGATTTTTAATTTCAAATGGAAAAATCATAAAACACGACCAAAACGGCACTCCCATCACCGAATATATGATCAAATTCTCACACTTCAATTTCACCTTCCCAGCCAATTCATCTGGCTTCTCACCCGCCATAAACATCCAACCCGTCCTTGCGCCCAAGCACCAGATGGCGCCCAGAAAACATCTCGATACCATATTAAAATTTGCCATTGAGGGCAAAACCCCCACCGATCTGCTGCACCACACCAAAGCACAAGCCCAACTGGCGTCTAAAAAGCGCGCGCCCACACACATGATGCTCCACAACGTCCCCATAAACCCCCGCTCGTCGTTGTTATCCGTGTTGAATGCCGCCCAAAAACGCACGCCCGCACACATGATGCTCCACAACATCCCCATAAACCCCCGCTCGCAGTTGCTATCCGTGTTGAATGCCGCCAAAAACCCTGTCTCCGATCACGTGCATCTCCACACCATCCTCAGCAAATCCCGCCTACAGCATCGCTGTTTCGCGCCAGTCCGCAGCCGCATCGCCAGGAGCGCGCCACCCGCGCGCACCACTCACCACGCGCCCGCCCCGCGCCCATCCAACAGTGCGTCATTCACGCCAAAAATCTATCATGACCCGGAGGGCAACCTCCCACCTTCCCTCGCTGAATATTTTTATCGGCTGTCCCGGCTCCCGCCCAATGGCGGCACCGCGTTCGACCCCTACCTCACCCCGACATGGGCCGGCCTGAAACTGCCAGGGTAGCCCGCCATCGCTACCACAAGTTAATCTAACATTTTGTCATTGCGAGCGCAGCGAAGCAATCCATCCCCGTCAAACCACCCAAAACCGCCCAAATTCCCCCTTGACTCCCCCACAAAATGTCACTATAACTAACAGCATGTCCGGTGAGCCAATCAACACGCGCCTCTACCACATCGTCATGTACCTCGTGCAGTCGCTGGGCAACGGCGCCCAGCGGGTCAACATGCCGCACTCGCTGTGCCAACTCCTCACCAACCGTCTGGTCAGCCTCACCCACCGTTTGCGCATCCTCATCGAGCGCGGGCCACTTCCCACGCGCCCACCCCGCACCACGCCGCGCGCAACGCCCGCAAACCCAAAGCCCAGCACGATCGAATTTCACCCACCCACCAACTTCGCCTGGCTGCTGCACCTGTTCCCCAACTCCGGCGTCGCGGTCGCCCACTTCCAGCTCAAAACATTGCTGGAAGAGCCCGAGACCCAATCCCTCATCGCCGCCCACCCGACTCTCGCCCGCAGCATCCGCCCACTCTGCCGCATGGTCGGCCTCAAAACCCCCGCCTGCCTCAAGCTGCCCTCAAGGCCGCGCATAAAACACGCGCCACCCACGCCAGCGCCCGAAAAAACCCCACAACCCCCAAAACCACCTCGCCGAATCTGGCACCCGGCCCGACCGCCCAGGCCGATGACCCCGGCCGAGGCACAACTCGCCGCCCGCCAGTTCTTCAACCCCCGTGATTTTTATCTCTAACCGCCGCCCGGCCCATCCACGTCTAGATTGTTACGATATCGTATCAATAAAGCGAAGGTAATCCGCGGTATCCAGAATCTGTTCATCCAGTCCTCTCAGCGCCACACCAGCCCGCGTCGCGTGCAACGCAAAGGCGGCGCCATCGCCCAAATAATCATCCGCCACGCCGTCCCGCCACTCCGGGCGCACAATCTCGACCCGCCGGCCCAATAATGCCCCGGCCCGCAGCGCCAGCGCGCCGATCTCGACTCTCTCCCCCGCGCTGTCAAAAACCTCCGTAACAACATTCTTCAACATAAAACCCAGCGCGATGTTCAGCACATCCGCCACATGCGCATAACCCCGCCACACCGGATGCGCCGCGCGCAGCACCACCTGTCGGCCCCGGGTGATGTCGCCGATGATACAGGCCAGCGCATAGGAATCGAGCTTGTTGATGAACGGCCCTGCGAGGTTGAACACGCGCATACGCACCGCGGGAAAGCCCAGGCTTTGCCCAAGCTCGCCAAAAACCACCTCGTCCGCGTGTTTCAGCGCGCCGTAGGGGTTCTGGCCCGCATCCGTTCCCGCATACACCGCGCCGGAGGAGGGATTAAAAACCCCCATCGCGCCGTTGCGTCTCAAAAAATCCTGCACCAACGTAGAGATTTTCCGGTTCTCACGCATATACTCAGCCAGTTCCATGCGGCTGGCATGCTCGCGGGTCAAAAACGCAAAATGCAGCACCAGCGCATCCGGCAATGCAAGTTGGGTGATCGCCGTCAGTGGCCGAATGGCAACCAATCGCCCAGAGCGCAGCGCCATCTCGCGCGCCCGCGCGCCAAACGCATGAACAACCCGCGGGAAATCATCGCCCAGCGTATGATCCAGCATCTCCAGCGCAGCCCGGCCCAGCCACCCGCCGGCCCCGGTCACCACCACCGGCGTTTTTTGTCGCCGCAGCGCGTCGGAAAATTCCGTCTGAAATTCAAGTATTTTCATGGATAAATTGCGCGAAACAGGCGAGCACATAGTCCAGATGTACCGCCGTCAGGCCAGGATACACACCGATCCAAAAGGTCGAGCGCATCACGAGGTCGGCATTTTTCGTCTCGCCCGAGACACGAAAGTTCCGCCCCTGCATATAGGGCTGGTGGATAAGATTACCGCCGAACAGATACCGCGTCGCGATCCGCGCGTCATTCAGGTACGCCACGAGCGCGCGGCGGGTAAACGGCGCGCCGGGTCGAACCGTGAGCGGAAAGCCGAACCAGGAGGGCTCGGAATCAGCCGTCGCCTCCGGCAGAATGAAAAATTCCTCCCATGCTTTCATCCCCGCCTGCAATCTGGCAAAATTCGCCCGCCGGACTTGGATGAAATCATCCAGCCGGTCGAGCTGCCGCACGCCGACAGCCGCCTGCATGTCGGTCATCTTCAGATTATAGCCCAGATGGCTATAGATATATTTATGGTCATAGCCTTCGGGCAACCCGCCCAGCTGCCAGTAGAAGCGCTTCTTGCAGGTATTGTCATTACCCGGCGCGCACCAGCAATCCCGCCCCCAGTCCCGCAACGATTCCAGAATCCGCTTGAACTGGCTGGATCGGGTGAAAACCGCGCCGCCCTCGCCGGTGGTGATATGGTGCGCCGGGTAGAAACTGAGCGTGGAGATATCCCCGAACCCGCCGACCGCCCGCCCATCGTAGCGCGCGCCCAGCGCATCGCAACAATCCTCGACCACGCGCAGATGATATTTCTGCGCGATCGACATGATGGCCGACAGGTCGAACGGATTGCCCAGCGTATGCGCGAGCACAATGGCGCGAGTACGCGGGCCGACCGCCCGCTCGATCTCGTCCACCGCGATATTATAGGTGGGCAGCGAGACATCCACAAACACCGGCACCAGCCCGTTCTGCAATATCGGGTTCACGGTGGTGGGGAAACCCGTGGCGCAGGTGATCACCTCATCGCCGGGCTGCAACGCATCAGCACCCAGCATGTGGCTGGTGAGAGCACTCACCGCGAGAAGGTTCGCGGACGATCCGGAGTTCACGCTGAGCACATAGCGGGTCTCCAACACCTGCGCGAGCCTGGCCTCAAACGCATCATTGAACCGCCCGGTGGTGAGCCAGAATTCCAGCGCGCTATCCACCAGGCTCACCATCTCCGGCGCGCCATACACCTTGCCGGATACCGGCACGGCGGAGATCCTTTCATCGAAATTTTTGGTCCCATGCGCAAGCCCGGCATAGCGGGCGACCAGCGCCAGGATCTCATTGCGTATGACGTCGGCTTCATCATTCATGTCTGCAATAGGCCTCAATCTGGGCATGGGTGAAATGGCGCATATCTTCTCCGGCATTAAACGCACGGAACCACGCGACCGTGGCGCCAAGCGCCCGCTCCAGCGGCCAGCCCGGCTGCCAGCCCAGCTCGCGCGCGGCCCGGCTGGCATCCAGCCGCAGCACCGGCGCCTCATGCGGAGCGTCGGCTTCAGGCGCCAGCGTATAGGTCGCACCCGCACCCCACAATCCGCAGAGCATCCCAGCCACTTCTTGCACGTTTACCTCGCTCATAGCATCGGGGCCGAAGTTCCAGGCCTTGCGCGCGGTCGGCTGGCCCGCCCACAGATGCTCCACCGCCAGCAGATAGCCGCACAGCGGGTCCAGCACATGCTGCCACGGGCGGATGGCATCGGGGTTGCGGATACGCCAGTCCGTGCCCGCCGCAACACTACGGAAAAAATCCGGCAGCAGACGCTCCGCCGCCCAGTCCCCGCCGCCGATGACATTGCCGCTGCGCACCGTGGCGACAATCTTTCCAGCCGGCAGGGGGAACGCGGCAGTCACCAGTTCGGCACAGGCCTTGCTGGCGCTGTACGGGTCCACCCCGCCCAGCCGCGCCGATTCGTCATGCCGCATCGTCGTACTCTCGGCATAGACCTTGTCGCTGGTGATCACGAGCCCGACCCGGGCGCCAGGTGTCCCCGCAATGGCGCCCAGCACATTGGCGGTGCCCATGATATTGGTTGCAAAATTCTCCAGCGGTCGCGCGTAGGAGGCGCGGACCAGCGGCTGGGCCGCCAGATGCAGCACGATGTCGGGGCAGAACGCCGCCATCGCCTCACACAGCGCATCGGCATCGCGCACATCACCGTGCCCGTGCCCTGTAACATCCCCGATCCCGCAGGCAGAGAACAAATTCGGCTCGGTTTCCGGCGCCAGCGCATAGCCCGCGAGCTTTGCGCCCAGCCCATGCAGCCACAGGCTGAGCCACCCACCTTTGAAACCGGTGTGGCCGGTGATGAACACGCGCTTGCCGGCCCAGAATGCGGCGCCGGGCAACGAGCGCGGGCTCAATCCTGCCACGTCATCCAGGGGGCGTTATCGGCCTCGCACATGCCGTCCAGCAGCAGCCGGTCGCGCAGCGTATCCATCGGCTGCCAGAAGCCCGTGTGCCGATACGCCATCAGCTCACCCGTGGCGGCCAGCCGCTCCATCGGCTCGCGCTCCCACAATGTCGCATCGCCTTCAATCAGGTCCAGCACCTTCGGTGAGAGGATGAAAAATCCGCCGCTGATCAGCCCGGCTTCCTCCGCCGGCTTCTCCTCGAACCGGTCGACAAGGTCGCCCCGCAGCTGCAACGCGCCAAAGCGCGCCAGCGGCCGTACGGCGGTCACCGTCGCCAGCCTGCCGTGCGCCCGATGAAAGGTGAGCGCCGCGCCGATGTCGATATCCGCCACGGCGTCGCCATAGGTCATGCAGAACAGCGCGTCCCCGCCGAGGTAATCGCGGATACGTTTAAGCCGCCCGCCGGTCTGCGTCTCCAGCCCGGTCTCCACCAGCGTCACCCGCCAGTCCTCCGCCTGGCTGCGGTGGATACTCACGCCCGAGCGCAGATCCACGGTGATATCGCTGGAGTGCATATTATAGTGAAAAAAATACTCCTTGATGCGCGCACCCTTATAGCCGAGGCAGATGATGAAATCCTCGATCCCATACTGCGCGTAGATCTTCATGATATGCCAGAGGATGGGCCGCCCGCCGATCTCGACCATCGGCTTGGGCTTGCTGTCGGTCTCCTCGGAGAGTCGCGAGCCCCGGCCACCGGCGAGGATCACGGCCTTCACGCCGCGCAGGGTGAGCGGGCTATGCGCCATGGGTAGAGTCCCACATGTTTCCGGCCAGTTCCTCACGCGGCAAAAACGGCGCCATATCGTGCAGCGGGGAGGAGACCATGCTGCCATCCTCCAGCTTGCGGGAGGAGAGTTTCGGCGAGAAATTCGCAGTGGGATTCAGCATGATCTCACAAAACTGCGGCCCCGGCGCGGACAGAGCACCCGCGATCATCCCGGGCAGGTCCGCATGCCTCAAAGCCCGGCCCGGGTTGAATCCAAAAGCCGCCGCAATGGCCTGAAAATTCGGGAAGCTGATGCCGCTCTCCGCATCGCAGCCGAACATATTGTCGGAAAAATAGGCGCTCTGCGTCTGGCGGATCGAACTGTAGCCCGCATTGTTCAGCAGAAAAATCTTGATGTTCAGTTTTTTCGCGATGATACTCTGCATCTCCTGCAAATTCATCATGATGCTGCCGTCGCCTGCCAGGCAGATGATGGTCTCATCCGGTGCTGCGATGGCAGCACCAATGGCGGCGGGCAGGTCATAGCCCATGGAGGCAGCGCCGGAATTGGAGAACATACGCTGCCCGGCTTGCAGTTTCGCGCCCTGGAAAATCGTCACGCACGCCGTGGCATTCGCCGTCACCACGACATTCGTAGGTCCCAACGCGCCGAACAATTCTTCAGCAAATTTGTACGGGCTGACACCCAAGCTGTCATCGGCATATTCGGGCAGCAGCACCGGGTAGCGATGCTGGCGCGCCTTGCACCAGGCGAGGTAGTCAAGCTGCGCCGCGCTGGGCCGATGTCCGACGAGCTCAGCCAGCAGCAGCGGGATAAATTCCCGCAGGTCGGCGTGCACCGGAATCTGCAAGCGCAATGTCGGCTTGGCGAGCTCGGCGGCGTCCACATCGACCATGATCTTGGTCGCATTCGGGGCGAAATTTTCACCGTTATAGCTGATCTGCCGGATGTTCAGGCGGCAGCCCAGAACCAGCACGCAATCGGCATTCTGCACCGCGAAATTCCCGGCGCGGTCCCCCACCGTGCCCGGCCGGCCGACATAATTCGGGTGATCCTCCGCCAGCACGTCATGCGCATTAAAAGCCGTGGCAACGGGGCTGTTCAGCGCCGCCACGAGCCGCATGAAATCCTCGTGCGCACCGGAGATTCTAACGCCGGTGCCGGGCATGATCACGGGGCGTTCAGCCGCCATGAGCGCGTGTGCAACCCTCCGTGCCATCTGGCGCAGCGCCTCGCCGGTCAAATAATCCTCAGGCTCGGGCGTGTAGCCTCGCAGGCTCAAAGGGTCGATCCGCGCGGCCTGCACATCCACCGGCACGTCGATCCACACCGGTCCAGGCCGGCCAGAACGCGCAAGGTGCAGCGCCTTCTCCAGCACGTAGCGCACCTCTTGCGGGTCGCGCAGCAGCATCGCATATTTGGCAATGCCCTGCACCATGCTGATGATATCGGCCTCCTGGTCGCCCAGCTGACGCAGGTTGAGCGCCGGGTAGCTCGCGGCCAGCGTCTCGCACTTCACCTGACCGGAGATCACCACCATGCCGATGGAGTCCGTATACGCGCCGTGCACGCCATTCAGCGCGTTGATACCGCCGGGGCCGGTCGTCACATTCACAGCGGCCAAACGTCCGCTCAGGCGGCAATAGGCCTCGGCGGCCATGGCGCAGGCCTGCTCATGGTGCAGGCACACCGGCTGCATGCGTTTGTCTCGCGCCAGCGCGTCATTCAGATGCATCGCACCGCCCCCGGTCACCACGAACACGTGGCGCAGCCCGTGTTCGGCGAGCGTGGCGGCGATATAGTCGGCGACGCGCAATGGTTAGATCAATATCGGTTTGGATCGAATCGGCGGATTCGATCCAAGCCAATAAAACTAAAACTAGAGCATGATTGATGCAAAATAATCATGCTCTAGACGAGGCGCGGCGCGGTGCGCGTGGCCTCAACGGGGGAGGGGTCTATCCCGCGCTCCGCGATGGTCCGAGCAAGCTGCGAGTCCGCGCCGTAGGGGCTGTCGATATTGTTGAAAGCGATCGCGGCATCTTTCACGACCGGTTGCAGCAGCACCTCGCCGCGCATCATCTCCCGGCACGATATCTGGCCCTTCTGCAGCGGCACCGCGAGATACACGGACTCGTCGGTCAGAATATGTCCCGCCGGCAGATCGCGCCTTGCATATACGCCGCGCACCAGGCCATCGAGATAGGTGATCTCCTTCTCCGGCGGAAGCCGCTTGGCGTTGCCCGGCGCGCCGCACATCTCCTGGGCCTTGGCGAAGGCTTTGAACCAGGCGTCCACCTGCTCGGGCAGGGAGCAATAGGGCGATACCGCGATGCCGCCCATCTCGATATCGACATGCCGCTCGAACGTGCGCGCCCCCTTGCCGTAGGCGATCAGCGTGGAATCGTGCCAGCTATGGTACTCATGCGTGGAGAAGCCGATCACGTTTTCCGGGTAGCGCGCTTTCAAAAAATCGATCTGGTTCAGCTCCAGCTCATAATCCTCGGAGGGGTAGATCGAGACGCAATGGTTGATTGCCAGCGGGATGTTGCGCTTGGCAAAAAACGCGACGATGTCGTCCAGGTCGCGCAACGAGGACCCGCCGGTGGAGATGATCACCGGCTTCTTCGTCGCCGCGATCTTCTCGATCAGGAACCAGTCCTTGATATCCGAGCTGGCGATCTTGATGATCTGGATGCCAAGCTCGGTGCATTTCTCAACCGAGGTCTCGTCGAAGGGTGTCGCCATCGAGATCATGCTGGAGTTGCGCACAGCGGTGACCATCCTCTGGTAGTCTTCCCAGCCGAGCTGGGTATCCAGTGTTTTTTTGATATAGCGCAGGTCCGTCCGGTGGCGGAAATCCTTGTGGATGAAGCTGTCCACGTCGCGGAACTGGAACTTCATGGCGGCGCGGACATTATTGTAGCGCACCACCTTGGCGTAGTCGGCGATGATCTTCATCCCGCGCGAGACATCGCCCCAATGGTTGTTCGCCATCTCCAGGACAAATAAATTATCGAATACCGAGGCGCGCATCACCAAGCTCCCGCTAGAGCAACATCCGATCAGATAGAATCATCTGATTGGATAAAGTTGCTCGCCAAAACAATCATCTGGATAAACTATTGTTAATTTTAGAGGTTTTTTCCTGGTCATGCAACTTCCCTAAAAACCGATCCTCTCCTTCTCGATCACAAGGGGGCGTTTTTGCACCTGCGTATGGATCGCGCCGACATACTCCCCGATGATCCCGAGCGAGACCAGCTGCACGGAGCCCAGAAAAAACAGCCCGATCACCAAAGGCGCGATACCGACATTAAAATGGGACCAGAAGATGAGCTTATACAGCAGATAGCCGATGCCCGCGACCAGCGAGACGCTGGCGGAGACAAACCCGAGCCCGGTGACGAGGCGCAGCGGCACCTTGGAGTGGTTGATGATGCCCAGCATCGCGATATCGTACAGCGCGTAGAAATTATTCTTGGTGATGCCGTGGCTGCGCACCGGCTGGTCGTAGGGGATGGTGCAGATACCAAGCCCGATCTCCGCGATCATACCTCGGAAGAACGGGTAGGGGTCGTCAAACTCCCGCACCGCCTCCACCACCTTGCGGTCATACAGGCCAAAGCCGGTAAAATTCTGCACGGTGGTGATGGAGGATAGCCGTTCCACCACCGCGTAATAGGTCCTCCGCAGCAGGAACATCAGCGCGTGCTCGGCCGAGGAGCGTTTGACGCACAACACCATTTTGTTGCCCTCGCGCCAGCGTGCCACCAGCTCGGGGATCATCTCCGGCGGGTCCTGCAAGTCGGCGACGATGCTGATCACGGCCTCACCCCTGGCCTGGAGCATGGCGTGCATCGGCGAGCGGATATGGCCGAAATTGCGTGCATTCACGATCAGTTTCACCCGCGGCTCGGCCGCCGCAATCTCTCGGATGATCTCGACCGTGCGGTCGGTGGAGGCGTTGTCGATGAATATGTGCTCGTAGTCGCACCCCGGCACCTGCGCCATTGCCGCCTGCACGCGCGAGTACAGCTCAGCGACATTGCCCTCCTCATTGAAACACGGGGTAATGACGCTCAAGAAATTCATCGCTCGACCTTCATCCTGTTCCTCACCCAGCCGGTGGCCAGCCACGCATATGCCGGGCACACAAATAAAAGCCAAACCAGTGGCGTCGCGAGCAGAATGCCAGAGGCGCCGAGTCGCCGGGCCAGAAAAAACTTCAGCGCGAGCGCGGCGGCGGTCGCCAGCGCCTGGATAATGATCTGCGCCCGCAGCGCGCCCACGGCATTGAGCAGCAGCATAGCCACGCGCGGCAGGCTGAGCACCACAATCCAGGCGGCCATGGACCAGAACAGCAGCGGGCTGATGCCGAGATTCTGCCGCAGCCACCAGTGCAGGCAGGCGGGGCCAAAGGCGAGAATCGCGGCTGAACCCGTTAGCGCCAGCAGGCCCACGCCCAGCGTGCCCCGCCATAACGCGCGCCGCACCCAGGCGTGGTCCCGTGCCGCCACGGCCTCCACAAAGGCGGGCCACAGCGCCTGGGTGGCGACCGCCAGAAACCCGATCGCGGTGAAGCACAGCCGCGTCGCCACCGTCATGCGCGCCGCCGCATCCGGGCTCAGCCATTCCAGCGTGAAGATATTGTCGAACACATAGGCGCAGGAGATGACGACCGAGAGCGCCGAGAGCATCAGCCCGGTGCGGGAAACCCGGGCCAGAACCGCCAGCGAGAGCAGGCCCAGCTTCGGGCGCAGCGCGGGATGGCGGAGCAGCAGATGCATCAAGCTGCCCGCATTGCCGATCAGCAGCGCGCCATACACGCTCGCCACCATGGCATTGATTCCACCTCCCATCCAGGCCGAGAACAGCAGGCCCGTGAGCATGAGCACGGTTTGCAGCAGATCCCACAACCCGGCCACATGGCCTTTCTGCAGGCCGAACCAGATGTTGCCGGCGATGCTGAGCGGGATATTCAGCGCCAGGCAGGCGGCGGCAATGATGAATGGTGGCCCTGGCCGCAAGCCAGGTAATAACAGGGCCAGCGCGCCACAGCCCAGCAACAGCACCGCGGCCAGCGCGGCGCCACCGGCCAGGCTCGCGCTGATATAGGCCAGCACCTCGCCCGCCTGCGCCCGCGCCTGCGGGATCAGCGTGATGAGCGCGCTGCCCAGTCCTAAGTCAAGCATCCCAACCGCCCAGGCGAGCGAGGTCGCAGCCCCCCACACGCCGAACCCGGCCGACCCCAGCGTGTGCAGCACCAGCGGCAGCGTTATCAGGCCGATGCTGAGCTGCGCTAGGCGCTGCGCCACGCCAACCCCGCCGCTGAGCAGAATTTTGCGGTTGCGGGCCGGGGCGCTGGTGGCGTTCGAGGTCATCGCGCGCATGATGCCGTCGCCGCCGCGCCGCGCCAAGGGTGGGCAACAAAATCGCCCATGGGCGAAGCTTCCGCTTGTGCTTCGCCGCGTAATCCTCACATGTCATGCATGAGCATCGCCCATATCAACCGCATCAGCACCGCCCATCCGGCGCACGACGTGCATGAGCCCTTCCTGGAGTTCATGGGCAACGCCATGCCCGAGGGCAGGCCACGCCAGATCTTTCAGCGCATGGCCCGCCGCTCCGGCATCGGGCATCGATACTCGGTTCTGCACGAGGACGGCATGGCGGAGGCGGATACGCCGGGCGATGCGTTCTACCGGCGCGGCGCCTTCCCCAGCACAGGTGAGCGGATGCGGCTCTACGCCCGGCACGCGCCAACGCTTGCGGCGCAGGCAGTGCAGGGGCTTAATTTAGGCGCGGACCTGTCATCCATCACCCACCTGGTGGTGGCCTCCTGCACCGGCTTTATCGCCCCGGGGCTGGACCAGCTACTGGCCCGCCAGCTTGGGCTGCGGCCGGATCTGCAACGCACATTGGTGGGCTTCATGGGCTGTTCGGCGGCGGTGCCCGCCTTGCGCGTCGCCCAGGCCACCGTCCTGGCGGACCCGCAGGCGCGCGTGCTGGTGGTCAATCTGGAACTCTGCACGTTGCATATGCAGGAAACCGACAATGTCGAGATCGCCCTCTCCTTCATGCTGTTCGGCGATGGGTGCAGCGCGGCACTGGTGAGCGCCGAGGAGCAAGGCATCGCCCTGGGGGATTTCCGGGCGGCGCTGATCCCCGACACCGAGGAGCTGATCACCTGGCATATCGGCGACCAGGGATTCGTCATGCATCTCTCCGGCCAGGTGCCGGGCAGAATCACCCAGGCACTGCGCGATGACCCGGGGTTTATTCTGCGCGGGGAGGGTACGCAGGCGATCGACCTATGGGCCGTGCATGGCGGCGGCCGCACGGTGCTGGATGCGGTACAGGCCGGCTTCGCTTTGCCGGAGGCAGCGCTCGCACCCTCGCGCGCGGTGCTGGCGGCGCATGGCAATATGTCCTCGGCCACGGTCATGTTCGTCCTGGCCGGGATGATGGAGCGCGGTCAGCCCGGCCAGCGCGGCCTGGCGATGGCCTTTGGCCCCGGCATGGTGGCCGAGACCTTCCGCTTCAGCGTGCAGTAATGGATTTCCGCGAGCGCGTGGACTGTCCGGAGGTGATGGACGAGCCCGGGCTGGATACGGCGGTGTATCAGCGCTGCCTGCACGACCTGGCGGCGGTGAACCGCGTCACATTCACCCATTCAACCACTCTGCGCTGGCTGGCGCGCGCCACGCGTGGCCTGCCCACGGGCGCTGAGTTCTCGGTGCTGGACGTCGCCTACGGCCAGGGCGATCTGCTGCGCGCCATCGCGCGATTCGCCGCCCGCCAGGGCCTGGTCGCCCGGCTCGCGGGCGTGGATCTCAATCCGCGCAGCGCCATGGCCGCTCGCGCCGCCACACCTCCCGGCATCCAAATCGACTATTTCACCGCCGACGTGTTCGACTTCACGCCCGCCGCGCCGCCGGATTTCATCCTCACCTCGCAGTTCACGCATCACCTCAGCACCGGGCAGATCATCGCGCTGCTGCGCTGGATGGAGCAACAGGCCAGGCGGGGCTGGTACATCACGGACCTGCACCGGCATAAATTCGCCTATCATGGCTTTCCGCTGCTGGCCCGCCTGTTGCGCTGGCATCCCATCGTGCGGCGTGACGGCGCTGCATCCATCGCCCGCGCCTTCAAACGGCGCGACTGGCGGGAGATGCTGGACCAGGCCGGGATCACCGCCGATATCCGCTGGCACATACCCTTTCGCTACGGGATCAGCCGGTTGAAATGAGCGACATCCTCGTCGCCGGTGGCGGCATTGCAGGTGCGGCCGCCGCCACGCTGCTGGCGCAGGCGGGCCGGCAGGTCACGCTGGTGGAGCGCCAGGCTGAGCCCGTGCACAAAATCTGTGGCGAGTTCATCAGCGGTGAGGCGCGCACCTATCTGGCGGCGCTGGGGCTAAACCTCGCGGCGTTGGGCGGCCAGCCCATCACGCACGTCCGGCTCGTGCGCGGCAATCGGGCCATCGCCGCCCGGCTCCCGTTCGAGGGGCTGAGCCTGACGCGCCGACGCCTCGATGAGGCGCTGCTCAACTACGCCGCCGCCGCCGGTGTGGTGGTGCGCCGCGGCCAGGCCATCCGCAGCATCCGCTTCGCCCCCGGAGTCACGGTGGAGCTCGACCGGGCGGAAGCCCTGCACCCAAAAATTCTTTTGCTCGCCACCGGCAAGCATGAGGTGCGGGGGGTCGCGCGCCAGGCCGAACCCGGGGCTCTGGTCGGATTCAAGAATTATTTTCACCTCGCATCTGCGCAGCGCGCAGCGTTGGCTGGCCATGTCGAGCTCATCGTGTTTTCCGGTGGCTATGCCGGGCTGCAACTGGTGGAGGATGGCACGGCAAACTGCTCGTTGCTGGTGGATCAGCCGACATTCGCCGGCATTGGTGGCCGGTGGGATGATCTGCTGGCCTATCTATGCGCCGTCAGCCCGCATCTGGGCAAGCGGTTCGCGGGCGCGCGGACAGAGCTTGCGGCGCCGCTCAGCATCGCCCGCGTACCCTACGGTTTTGTGCATCACTCCAGGCGCGATGACCCGCCCTGCATGTACCGCCTGGGGGATCAGGCGGCGGTCATTCCCTCCTTCACCGGGGATGGCATGGCGATCGCTTTGCACAGCGCCACGCTGGCGGCGCGCTGCGTGCAGGCGGGGGAGGATGCGGCGTCGTATCATCAACTTCTGGCCCATGGACTTGCCGGCCAGGTGCGGCGTGCCGTCATCCTGCACCGCCTGCTCAGCGCGCCGCGCATGGGCGTTGGCGTCTTTGCGCTGGCGGGAGTCTTTCCCGCCGTTCTGGCCATCGCCGCGCGGTGCACCCGCGTGCCGGAGCCCGCGCGGGTGCTTTCATAGAATCAACAGCACCAGAATCACGATAATCGCCAGCCCAAGCCCGCCACCGTAATAAACACCGCCACTGCCCATGAACAGCCCGCCATGCAGGCCAAAGCCGCCGCCGAGCAGGACGAGAATAAGAAGAATGATCAGGATCAGCCGAATTGCGTTTCGCTCCAATTATTTCGGTGCGTTATAGTTGGGCTGGCAAACGGCGGATTACCCGTTTGTGGTCGATCTTTAATGCAATGCTAACGCCCGATCACGACGGTGCAGGTCATACCCGCGACGAGCTGTGTGCCCACGGGCAGCGCATCCAGCGCAATACGCACCGGAATGCGCTGCGCTAGCCGAACCCAGGTGAAGGTGGGGTTGACCGCGGCCAGCAGGGTCGGGTTGGCGACGCGCTGCGCATCCACGATGGCCGCGGCGATACCGGAAACATGGCCATGCAGCACCGGGCCGCCCTGGAGCAGCTGCACCCGTGCTGCATCGCCGATGGCGATATGGCGTAGCTTCGTCTCCTCGAAATACCCGTCGACATAAAACGAATCCGCATCGACAATCGCGATAACCGGGCTTCCCGCGCGAACATAGTCTCCAGGCTGCATCGCGAAGTTCGTGATCAGCCCGTTCACGGTGGCGCGCACCGTGCTGCGGGTCAGGTTCAGCTGCGCGACAGCCACATCGGCCCGCGCCAGCGCATCCTGCGCCTGCGCCTGCATCGCAGCACTATTGGTCTGCTCGCGGGACAGCGCGGAGGCCGCATTGGCCGACAGCGCCGCATAGCGCCGGGCCGTGCTCTGCGCGTCCGCCATGGCGGCATCGGCGCGCATCAGTCGGGCCCGCGCCTGGGCGAGTGCGAGCTGGAAGCGGATCGGATCGATCTGAAACAGCGCCTCGCCCACATGCACCGCCTGGTTATCCCGCACGAAAACCTGCACTACCGGGCCGGAGACGTCGGCGGCCAGCTCCACAGTGTCGGCCCGCACGGTGCCATCGCGTGTCCAGGGTGCCAGCATGTAATAGGCCCAGAGCTGCCAGGCGATAACGGCGGCGATGGAAACCAGCAGTAGGGTCACCAGAAAACGCAGCGTGAAGGGTACGGCTTTCATAAATTTTCCGTTCAGAAGATGCGTGTCATGAGGTCGCTCACGAGGCCGGTCAGAATCACGAGCAAGGCGAGGTCGAATAATGGTCGGTGCCAGACAAAACGGTAGAACCCGAGCCGGGCCAGCCCTATCCGCAGCCCGGCTGAGAGCAACAACGCGAGCATAACCCACGCCAGCAACGGCGGCAGCAGCACACCATAAACATTTATCTCGCCGATCATCTCGCGTTCCAGGCGGCGACATCGGGCGGGGCAGATCCGGCAAACAGCACGCTGCGAATCCCAGAGAGCATCATCAAAGGCTGCTGGTATTTTTCGGCATCCCCGGCGATGGCGCGCAGCGCGGCGTCGATCGCCTCGCGTACGGCGGCGGGTGCGGGCAGCAGTGGGTTACCGCGATAATGCGCGGCGATACCCGCCAGCGCGGAGTCTGCGGGATGCTGGGCGGCAAACGGCAGCGAGGCATAGACTCGTTGCAGGCCGATCACGTTGAGCCCCACGCGCAAATCCTGCAACACGTCCGCCGCGGCGATATCCGCGCCGGGCGAGACAGCCGCCAGGCGTGGCATCAGCAGCCCCAGCCGGTCGAGCATCAGCCCGGTCAGCAGCGCCCGGTCCTGCGGCCCGTTCAGGCTGGCCGCCGCCGCGATATCCCGCCAGCCCGCGTGCAGGAGCCGCCGCGCGCTCCAGGCCGCCCCAACCGAGCGGATCAGTCGTGTCACCACCAGCGCCACGGCGATACCAACGACCAGCGCCAGCGCGTTGTTGAGATAGATTACGAAATCCGCATGATAGCCATTGCCCAGCGCCAGATTGGTCGTGCCAAATGCGCCCAGAACCATCCCGGTCCTGAAGGTCGCCGGGCGCGAGACGAGAACACCGATGACGAGCCCGGCGGGCAGTAGCACTAGCGCCAGCTCGGCAAAGGTCTCCACCCTTGGCAGCACGAGAAAAATATAGAACCCGGCGCCGAGCACCGCGATCACCGAGTTGCGCATCATGAGGGCGATCGCTGGCGCGGGGTCGTCCTGCGCGGCAAAGAACGAACAGGCGATCGAGACCATGACAGCCGCACCCGCACCCGCCGCCCATGCGGTGCCGATCCAGAACGCGCATACCAGCAAAATCGCCATCGCTGCCGCAACGCCAGAGAGCGCCGCCAGCCTATGGTCGCGAATCTCCGCCGCCACCGCGACATATTCGGCTTCCATCAGCGGGCCGCTTGGCGCCGGGGTGCCATCCACCACGTGCAGGCGGATGGCCCGTGCATGGCGCATGATACTCACGAGCTCCTCCAGCCGCACCAGCAGGCTGGCCCGCAGCACGCCACCCCAGTCATCGCCGCGCTCCCGCATGGTGCGGATGCGTCGCAGCAGGGGCTCGGCGTCCTCCGGTCCGCCTGTGCGCACCCAGTGCGAGGTCGCGTCCAGCAGCCCCTGCAACGGCGGCGTCATGGCCGCCTCACGCTCTAATTGCGCGACCCGGTGGCCGATCGAGCTGATCACCGGCATCATGCTGAGCACATACACGCGCAGCCGCGTGATATGCCCGACGGCGGACTGCAAGGGCGAGATGTCGAAGCCGAGCTGCGAGGTCAGCATCGCGATGTCATGGGCTTCCATCGCCAGGCGGCGGCGCGCGGCAAAGGTCTCGGCATCCTCTGCCTGCCCGGCCAGCGCGGCGGCGGCCCAGTCGATGCCCGGGCGCACCCAGCTGGCGATACGCCGGGCCAGCACCGGACCCAGCGGGCGGGGGAACACCACCGTGCCGACCAATGTCGTGCAGATGATACCGAGCGAGATCTCCTCCATCCTGGTCAGCGAGGTCTGGAAGATAACCCCCGGCTCCGCGATTCCGGGAAAGCCGATGATCCCGGCGGTATAACCCGCCAGCATGAACATATAGGCGCGCGGCGAGCGGTCCAGCAGCGAGAGATACAGGCACAGCCCGACCCAGCCGGCCATCGCCAGGCTGAGCAGTGCGGGCGCGCTCACCAGGTTCGGGATCATCAACACCGCGGCAGTGCCGCCCGCCAGCGTGCCAAACAGCCGGTACAGTGCCTTGGAGCGCAGCGCTCCGCTCAGCGGCTGCGCGACGATATAGGCCGTGGCCATCGACCAGTACGGGTTGGCCAGCCCGAGCCAGAGCGCGATATACAGCGCCGCCATCGCCCCCACGAAGGTCTTCAGCGCAAAAAACAGTTCGTCGGCCTTGGGCATCGTGCGGAATCAACAATAAAAACCGGCATCGCGATAGCGGATAATGCGCATTCCCGTATTGCGCTCGCCCAACGAAGCTCCGAATTGACCCCGTCGAGGTTGAACAGCGGATTGTGGCGCTCTTGGATGAGGCCAGCATCAAGCTCGCACCAATGGACGCCAAAACCGCCAGCCTGGCGGTGAAAGCCTTCGCCGATTACGGGAAGGGCAGGGGGCATCCAGCCCAGCTCACCCCGGCGGACTGCCTCTCCTACGCCTGCGCCAAGGCGCGAAACATCCCGCTCCTCTACAAAGGCAAGGATTTTTCACACGCCGATTCAGGTTGAGCCCCGGCCTGTAACTGGCGGCGGAATCATGCGAATAGCAGCGCAGGTTCAGTTAAGGAATTCAACAAATGCCCGCCTATCAATATGTCTATGTCATGAAGGACCTCACCAAGGCCTATCCGGGTGGGCGCGAGGTCTTCAAAGGCATCACCCTCTCGTTCCTGCCCGGGGTTAAAATCGGCGTGCTCGGCGTCAATGGCGCGGGCAAATCCACATTGCTGAAAATCATCGCGGGCATCGAGAAGGAGTACGGTGGCGAGGCCTGGGCGGCGGAGGGGGCGCGCGTCGGCTATCTCGCGCAGGAGCCGCAGCTGGACGCCACCAAAACCGTCGGCGAGAACGTCGCCGAGGCGTTTGCCGCCCTGCGCGCCACGATCGATCGCTTCAACGAGATTTCCAACGAATTCGCCGAGCCGATGGATGACGCGAAGATGGAATCATTGCTCGCCGAGCAGGCCAAGCTGCAAGAGATCATCGACGCGCAGGACGGCTGGGACCTCGACCGGCGGATCGAGATCGCGCTGGATGCCCTGCGCTGCCCGCCGCCGGATGCCAAGGTCGGCCCGCTCTCCGGCGGCGAGCGTCGGCGCGTCGCGCTGTGCCGGCTGCTGCTGGAAAAGCCGGACCTCCTGCTGCTGGACGAGCCGACCAACCATCTGGACGCCGAATCCGTCGCCTGGCTCGAGCGCACGCTGCAGAACTACAGCGGCACCGTCATCCTCGTCACCCACGACCGGTATTTTTTGGATAATGTGACCAACTGGATCCTGGAGATCGAGCGCGGGCGCGGCATCCCCTATGAGGGCAACTACTCCGCCTGGCTGGAGCAGAAGCGCAAGCGGCTGGCGCAAGAGGAAAAAGAAGAATCCTCGCGCCAGCGCGCCCTGGCGGAGGAGCAGGAATGGATCGCCTCCAGCCCCAAGGCGCGCCAGACCAAATCGCGCGCTCGCATTCAGCGCTATGAGGAGATGCTGGCGAAGTCCCAGGAGCTGGGCGGCGGCGTGGCGGAGATCGTCATTCCCTCAGGGCCGCGCCTGGGCGGCACGGTGATCGAGGCGATCGACCTGCAAAAGGGCTTCGGGGATCGTGAGTTGATCGGCGGGCTGAACTTCAAGCTGCCGCCGGGCGGCATCGTCGGCGTCATCGGCCCCAATGGCGCGGGCAAAACCACGCTGTTCAAGATGATCACCGGGCTGGACAAGCCCGATGGGGGGAGCCTGAAGATCGGCGAGACGGTGAAGCTCGGCTATGTCGATCAGTCCCGGGATTCGCTGGACGCGGAGAAAAACGTCTGGGAGGAGATCTCCGGTGGCACGGATGTCATCCATCTGGGCAAGCGCACGGTCGCCTCGCGCGCCTATGTCGGCGCCTTCAACTTCAAAGGCTCGGACCAGCAGAAAAAGGTCGGCATCCTCTCGGGCGGTGAGCGTAACCGCGTGCATCTGGCGAAGATGCTGAAGACCGAGGCGAATGTCATCCTGCTCGATGAGCCGACGAACGACCTGGACGTGGACACACTGCGCGCGCTGGAGGATGCGCTGATGGAATTCCCCGGCTGCGCCGTCATCATCTCGCACGACCGCTGGTTCCTGGACCGGCTGGCCACGCATATCCTGGCGTTCGAGGGGGATTCGCACGTCGAATGGTTCGAGGGCAATTTCCAGGCCTATGAGGAGGACAAGCGCCGCCGCCTGGGCCAGGAGGCCGCCGAGCCGCACCGGATCAAATATCGGCCGCTCACCCGGTAGTCCGTGCGGGCATGAGCGTCACATCCGCCTGGTCCGTGCAGACGGCGCGGTTGCGCATGGCGCCGGTGGGCTACAGGGACCTGCGCGACCTGGCGGCGCTGAAGGCCAATCCGCTCGCTTTTGCCCAGATGCTGGGCGGCGTGCGCGGCGCGCAGCAAACCGCCGAGGAGTTGGCGCAGGACATCCAGAACTGGGGCGCTTACGGCTATGGCATGTGGAGCGTGCGGGCGCTGCGCGGCCGGTTTCTGGGCCTCACGGGGCTGATGCACCGGCCCGATGGCCGTGGCGTCGGGCTGCGCTTTGCCTTCTGGCCGGAGGCGCGCGGCATCGGCTTGGCGCGTGAGGCTGCCTCCGCCGCGCTGCATTACGCCCACGCCACCGCCGGGCTGGCGCGCGTGGTGGCCGTGGCGGCGGAGCAGAATTATGCCTCCCGGATGGTGCTGGGCTCCATCGGCATGGTGGAGGTGGAGCGCTTCACCCGCGACGGCGTTTTAAGGCTCGTCTATCAATCCGTATGGGAGGCCAACCCGCCGCCGTGACGGATGCGCAAAATTCTGCTATGGGGGTGGCTTGGTAATGGGATGCCGCCTGTGGCGCCCCGTGTTTGTGAATGCAGCGGAGTGATGATGAGCGCCAAGACCAAGCCCGTGGCCGCTAAAAAACCAACAGAACCAGCGACGAATAAGGCCCAAAAATTACCCCCCGCTAAGCCTGCGGCAGCCAAAAAACCCGTGGCGGCAAAACCGGCTCCCAAACCCGCTGCCAAACCCGCTGCCCTGGCCGCCACGCCAAAGCCGGCGGTTGAAAAGCCCATCCCGGTAGTCGCAAAGGCTGAACAATCGGCGCCCCCACCCAAGCCCGCTGCACCAGCACCCATCTCCCATTCAGGCGTCATCGCGGGGCCGATCCGCCCGCAGACACCGCCGCGCGCCATGGCCAAGGCGGAGAATTTCGCGGAGGGGGATTTCGTGGTCTACCCGACCCACGGCGTTGGCAAGGTCGAGCGAATCGCGACCGAGGAGATCGCCGGGCATACGCTGGAGCTCATCCATATCACTTTCGACGAGAACCGCATGACCCTGCGTGTGCCCACCAACAAGGCACGCACGGCGGGCCTGCGCAAGCTCGCCTCGCGCAAACAGTTCGACGATGTTTTGAGCGTGTTGAAGGGCCGGGCACGAATAAAACGCACCATGTGGTCGCGCCGCGCGCAGGAGTATGAGGCAAAGATCAATTCAGGGGACCCGGCCGCCATCGCCGAGGTGGTGCGCGACCTGCATCGCAACTCCGGCCAGCCGGACCAGAGCTTCTCAGAGCGCCAAATCTATGAATCCGCGCTCGAGCGCCTCGCCGCTGAATACGGCGCGCTGGAGCAGCTCAACAAGGCCGCGGCGATCGAAAAACTCCTGGCGCATCTGAAGTCGGATTGAGACCAAACAGGCCCGGACCATCGCCCGGGCCTGCCTGTTTCGTGATTACATGGATTTTCCGCCAGAGCCCGCCTGGGTGGTCATCTTATGCGCGGACTGGGAGAGGCCATGCGCCTTCTCGGAGCTGGTCGTCGCCGCCTTGTGGTCGGATTTGTGGTGATGATCGGCGGCTTCCTTATGCGCCGCGGCGGCGTGTTCGTGGGATTTTGCAGCTTCGCTGTGCGTGGACTGTGACATGATGTTCTCCTGATTTATGCTGAGTTTTTTAAAAACGAACGAGACGGCGCTTGGCACCATCCGCAGGCCATATTTCGCATCGGCAAGTGCGCATACAACCGGTACGGAAATTAAGGATGGCTAAATTCCAGCCCATAAAAAAGCGCGTGACGGTTGCCCATCACGCGCTTTGTCAGACCGAGGCCTCTCTTGTTTAATTCAGCACGATCTCGACGCGCCGGTTCTGCGGCTCGCGCACGCCCGGGCCGGTTGGCACCAGCAGATGCGTCTCGCCATAGGCATGGATGGATATCTCCGACGATGAAACGCCATCGGCGACCAGTTGGGCCGCCACGCTCTGCGCCCGGCGCAGCGAGAGACCTTGGTTATAGGTGGCTGTGCCGGAGGTATCGGTATAGCCCGAGACATCCAGCGTGGTGACGGTGGTGCTGTGCGATGCGGTGGCGGCCTCGGCGATCACCTGCGTGGCCCGTGGCGTCAGGTTGGATGCGTTCCAGTCGAAGAACACGAGGTAGGTCTGCGCTGGCATCGGCGCGGGTGCGGCCATGGGTGCCGCGGCGGCCATAACCGGTGCCGGGGCCATCGGCGGCGGATTGAAAATCTGGTAGCGCAACCCGACCATGAAGGTCTGGATCGACTCCTGGGCCAAGGTCGCCCGGCTCGCCGTGGGTCGGGGGATAAAGCGATTCGTCGGCGCCGGGCTCTCCAGCGCATAGCGGCGCGTGGCGGTGAGCTGCATGAACCGATATTCAGCCGTGACCGCCAGCCCCGGCACGCTCGGCACGGGGTAGGAGAGCCCCGCTATAACGTCATAGGCAAAGCTCCCCCGGGTCCCGCCGACCTTGGTGCCCGGAAAAAAACCAGGGGCGGTGATGTCCGAGTTCACCTTCACCCACTGGTAGCCGGCGCCAGCGCCGATATAGGGCGAGACGATATAGGCCACGGGCAGGTCATAGATCAGGTTCGCCATCGGCCCGTATGTGTATTGCCCACCGGTAATGCTCAGGCTGCCGCTGCCCGTGTTAGGGTTTCTGAAAGGAGCAATAACCGAATAATTAAAGTCGGCCCGGTGCGCGGTGTCGCGCAGATAGTCGAAATCCAGCTCGGCCCTGAACCCATTGCCAAATCCATAACCCGCGCTGGCAATGAAACCATAGGACGGGCGGAATTGTTCCTTCGCGGAAACTGAATTGGTCGTCGTGCGGGAAAATGGATTCCGGAAAGGCACGATTATCCCAAATGGGGTGGACTGAGAACTGCTGGAATTCACCGGATTCAGGACGCTCAGCCCGCCCTCGGCTGAAACATAGGGGCCGCTCACCGGTTGCGCCTGCGCCGCCGCACCTATCAGAACAGCGCCGACCACGGCACCCAGGCAAAAATCTAGTCTCACGGCGGTCTCCTTCAATTATGGCTAAGATATTAACCTATTAGCCACATATCTGTCGCTTAGCAATAAAGTGCCTGGGAAACATCCTGATTTTACATAATTTTATAAACCAGCACGACAAAACCATTGTTCTGCTCGATGCTAAGGAACCTCTGCATAACATTATGATTCCCTGTTCGTTTTGAATTTTGTACACTACTCCTGCATGGGCAGGGGGCAGCATTGAAGCAGACGACATTTTCGACGGCTGGGTTTGATCGCTACGCGA
>JAJZGI010000069.1 GCA_021798575.1 Pseudomonadota bacterium
CGCCGTTCGACAGCCCGCGCGAAATGACCGAGCCCACGCTGGAAGCGCATATCGAGGGAATCCTCGCCAAGCTGAAGAACCCGCGCGATGCCGTCTTTACCCTGCATGTACCCCCCTACAACACCGGTATAGACGCCGCCCCCTTGCTGCGCGACGGCGCCGTGGTGACGGAAGGCGGCCATACGGTGATGACCGCCGTGGGCAGCACCGCCGTGCGTAACGTCATCGAGCGCCACCAACCGATGGTCGCCCTGCATGGGCATATCCATGAATCGCGCGGCACCAAGCAAATCGGCCGCACGCTCTGCATCAATCCGGGTAGCGAATACTCCGAAGGCGTACTGCGCGGTGTGCTCGTCACCTTCAAAGGCACCAAGCTGGCGGGTCATCAGCTTGTGCAGGCCTAATTGTTCCATCACCAACCACCGGGAGACTTCATGACGACAAATTTTGCCAGAAAAGCCACCGGACTGGTCCGGCAGGCCGGCGCCAAGGATGTATTCGTCTATAACGTGAACTTCATCAACATCGCTATTGGCGTGGCGTTCATGTTCTTGTTCATGCCCAACGGTTCGTATCCGGGCGTGAACATCTATCTCTCCACCATTCTCTGCACATTGTTCGTGCTACCCACATCGCTGGTTTATGCCATGTTCGCCTCGGCAATGCCACGCTCGGGCGGTGAGTATGTGTATGTCTCGCGCGCCACCAAGCCGCTATTTGGCTTCGTGGCAAGTTGGAACTACACAATCTGGTGCTTCTTCTATATCGGCGTGCCGGCCGCGTTTTTGGGTAAGTACGGCATCTCGGCGCTGTTCCGCGAACTTGGCGTGAGCTTCGGCTCAACCAATATGACCAACTGGGGCAACTGGTTCACCACGCCGCTGGGTACGGCGCTCACCGGTACGGTGCTGATTGGCCTCTTCGCGGCGGTATTCATTTATGGCGTGGCGATGTATATGCGTATCCAGAACATCCTGTTCATCGTCGCCAGTATCGGCCTTGCCATCACCGTTTTTGTGCTGCTGCGCCATACGCCTGCCGATGCCGTTACCGCCTTCAACCATTATGCAGGAACCTTCACTGGCAAGCCCGATACCTATGGTGCCATCACCGCAAATCTTGGCAAAAATGCGGTAACGGAGGCGCCGTTCGACCTGAAGCAGACACTGATCTCGATGACCTGGCCGTTCACCGTGCTCGGATTCTCCATTGCCTCAGCCTATATTGGTGGTGAAATCAAGGGTGCCAACCGCTCGCAGATGATCGGCATGCCCGGCTCTCTGCTTTACTCAGCGGTATGGCTGCTCATCATCTCCTTCGTCACCCTCCATGCCTTTGGGTTTGACTTCCTCGGCAACGTGGCGGCGGTAACCCCCGGCAACGTGAATCTCGGCTTCACCCCCACCTTCTCCGAGTTGGCGGCGGCGCTTACCCACCATGTCTGGCTGGTGCTCATCATCGGCGTCTCCTTCGCGCTGTGGACCTACACCTGGCTGCCCATCTACATCCTCACCTGCACCCGCAACCTGCTCGCCTGGGCGCTGGATGGCCTGGCCCCCAACAAGATATCCGAGGTGAATGAGAGCACGCACTCCCCACTCGTCGCCATCGTTGTCTCGGCGGCCTTTGGCATCGGCTTCCTCTGGCTCTATGCCTACGATTCCGCCTTCTCCACCATCTCCGGTTTCTTTGGCCAGGTCTGCGGTACCTTCATCCTAACCTCTATCGGCGCCATCGTGTTCCCTTACACGCAGAAGGATATGTTCGAGGCCTCGCCTGTGGCTTGGCGCGTGGGTGGCGTGCCCGTCCTCTCGATCCTGGGTGTTCTCAGCCTCATCGGCATGGTCACCATCGCCTGGGCATTCCTTAACGATCCACAGTCAGGCATAAGCTTCTCACAGCCCTTCATGATCTATGTGAACCTGGGCGTGTTCGTTAGCGGCTTCATCTACTACTACGCCGCGAAGTTCATCCAGGCCAGCAAGGGCGTGGACATCAACCTCGCCTTTGCCGAGATACCGCCGGAGTAGCGCCATGACGGGAATTTCGGAATATGACGTGATCGCCGCCATCTCCGCCGAGGGGGGCGTGGCCCGCCTGCTCGGCGGACGGGCGGTGCATTTGGTGTGTGGGCCAACTCTCCCCGCCATCCTCCGGCGGCCCTCACTCGATATCGACCTCGTGATGAGTGGCAAGTCGCGCAAGGCGCTGAAGGCGGCGATGGCAGCGATGGGTGCAGAGCCCGAGCAGGAGTTCAACCTGCTGAATGGCAAGGAGCGGATGATCTTCCATGCGGGCGACACCAAAATCGACATCTTCATCGATGTCTTCCGCATGTGTCACACGCTCAATCTTTCCCATCGGCTGGCGTTGCACCCGCTCACGCTCTCACCGGCCGACCTGCTACTCACTAAGCTTCAGGTCTTCCATGCCGAGCATAAGGATCTTTCTGACACCGCCGCGCTGCTACTCTCCTGCGGCCTTGGCCCGGAAGGACTGGGCGCCATCGACACCGCCTATATTTCCAAACTTCTAGGAAAGGAATGGGGCTTTTGGCGCACCGCAACCGGCACGCTAAAAACCCTGCACGAGCGCCGCCTGGAGATTTGCGGCACACCGGGCTTGGCCAACGCGCTCGCCACCCATATCGCCGAACTCCTGGAAGAGCTCGAAACCACGCCCAAGAGCCTGTCCTGGCGGATGCGCGCACTGATCGGTGAGCGCATCCCCTGGTACGAACTGCCTGAAGAGCCCGATACCGGCCACCTTCCCACCACCGCCTGAGGTTTCATCATGGATATAATTTCTGCTCACACCGTGCCATCCGGCGCGGACACCGCCGCCTTGTCCGCCACCGGCGTGCGCTACTGCGCCGCCTCCTATGTGGACATGCACGGCATTTCCAAAACCAAAATGGTGCCCCTCACCCATCACGCGCAAATGCTGGGCGGCTCCGAAATGTTCACCGGGGCGGCCATGGATGGTGTGCCGCAGAGCGTCCACGACGAGGAGGTCTGCGCCGTGCCTGACCCGGCCTCATGCAGCATCCTGCCCTGGAAACCAGAAATCGCCTGGTTCGCCTCAGACCTGCGCTACAAAGGCGAACCCTTCGCCGCCTGCTCGCGCAACATCCTCAAGCGCCAGCTCGCCCGCGCGGCGAAGCATGGCCTCACCTTCAACTTAGGCATCGAGGCCGAATTCTTCGTCTTCAAGAAGCTTGAAGACGGCTTCGTCCCGCTCTCCCCGCGCCAGCACCTCGCTAAGCCCTGCTACGATCTTTCACGCCTGCTCGACAATTTCGCCTGGGCGGACGAGTTGGTCTCGGCCATGAACACACTTGGCTGGGACGTGTACTCCTTCGACCATGAGGACGGCATAGGCCAGTTCGAGATCGACTTCATGTACGCCGACGCGCTGACCATGGCCGACCGCTATACCTTCTTCCGCTTCATGGCCCACGAAATCGCCAAGAAGCATGGCGGCTTCGCCAGCTTCATGCCCAAGCCGTTCGCCGACCGCGCGGGTTCGGGCGCGCATCTCAACATGTCGCTGGCCAGCCTGGAGAGCGGCGCCAATCTGTTTGCTGACAAGACCGACCCGCGCGGCTGCAACCTCGGCGGCATTGGCTACAAGTTTATCGCGGGGGTGCTCAAGCACCTGCCCGCGCTCAGCGCCGTCGTGGCGCCCACAGTGAACAGCTACAAGCGGCTGGTGAAGCAGGGCTCGGCCTCGGGCTTCACCTGGGCGCCGGTGCTGTGCTGCTATGGCGACAACAACCGCACCAACGCACTGCGCATCCCGCTGGGCGGAGGACGTGTGGAGTTGCGCGCGGCGGACAGCGCCTGCAACCCGTATCTGGCCGCAGCGATGGTGCTGGCAGCGGGGCTGGAGGGCGTGGAGGCTGATCTCGACCCCGGTGCGCCCAATACCGAGAACATGTACCTGAAAACCGCCGCGGACCTCGAGGCGCTGGGGATCAAGACCCTGCCTGGCAGCCTTGCCGAGGCGCTGGACGCCTTCGCGGCGGATGATCTCGGCAAGCTGGTCTTCGGCGAGGCGATGCGTGAGTCCTGGCTCAGTTACAAGCGTGAGGAATGGGCAAGCTACGCCCATCACGTCTCGGACTGGGAATATAACCGCTACCTCTCGATGTTCTGAGCCATGCAGGTGGCGCGTTACACCACAGCGCGGGGCGGGTCACTCGTCTACGCCACATGGGGAAAGTTGACTGAAGCAGGCGGCAACGCCGTGCTGCTGCCCAGCTACTATACCGGCACGCATGAGCGGTACGCGCCGCTCATTGGGCCGGGGCGGGCGCTGGACCCGGCGCGGTATTTCATCATCGCGCCGAACCTGTTCGGCAATGGCGTCTCCACCTCGCCTTCGCATGGCGGCGCGTTCCCGGCGCTCAGCATCGAGGACAATGTCCACGCCCAGCACGAACTGTTGCTTCATCTGGGTGTGGCCTCTCTGTCGCTGGCGGCGGGGTGGTCGATGGGCGCCATGCAGGCGTTGCACTGGGCGATGCTGTACCCGGCGATGGTCCGCAATGTGGTGGCGGTGTGCGGCACCGCCTTCTGCTGGCCCATCAACACCGTGTTCCTGCGGGGCATCGCGCCGATCCTGGAAAATGCCGGGGCAATCGGCGAGGCCCTGGCGCTGGACCTGTTTGGCCGCGCCTATTGTGGCTGGGCCTATTCGCCCGCGTTCTTCCGCGAGGGTCTCCACCGCGTGCTGGGGTTCGAGACGCTCAACGCCCTGCTGGATGACTGGGCCGCGGACCACCAGAGCCACCGCGCCGCCGACCTTCTCGCCGGACTCAACGCCTGGGCGGGGACGGCCCGCCCACCCGAGGCCGCCCGCGCCGCGCTCGCCCGCATCACCGCCCACTGTTTTCTGCTCCCCTGCGACACCGACGCCTATTTCACGGTGCAGGATGCCGCTTTCGAGGCCGCCTGCATCCCATACGCCACGCTGCTCCCGCTCGCCTCGCCCTTTGGCCATTGCGCTGGCGCCCCCGGGCGCTTCGCCACTGAGAGCGCGCGCATCGAGGAAATTTTCGCCCAAGCCCTGGAGGACGACCATGCTTGACCTCAACGCCTTGACCCCAACGCAGTACCGCGCCCGCTATGAGGCGCTGCAAGAGCGCGCCCGCGCCCGCGCCGCGGCACCTGAGCCCGAAGCGGTCTTTGCCGGCATCCCGGCGGCGGCAGTGATCGCGGCTGACGTGCTGCCCCCCGGCGCCTACACCTATCTCCGTCTGCCGCGCGGCGCCGCTCTGCGCATCACCAACCTCTCCGGTACGCCGGGCGCCGCGTTCTTCATGTGGAACGCCGATGATATTTCCGAGCGCTTCAACGCCGGCGACACCGTCAAGCTGCAATGGACCACACGTCTTACCACCGGGCGGGTGCTGTTCTCCGATATGGGGCGAGTGCTGGCCGGCATCACGGCGGATAGCGGCGCCGGGCATGACGCCATCATCGGCCCCAACTCGCCGCTGCAAACTGCTGGCCGCAACGGGCGCGACAACATCCGCACCGCCGCTGCCAAACTCGGCCTCACCCGGCGCGACGCCGCGCCGGCGCTCTCGCTGTTCTCACCCGTGGCCGTGGACGCGCAGGGGGTGATGCGCTGGCAGGGCGACCCGCAAGCCGGGGCCTGCGTGGAGCTGCGCGCCGAGATGAATCTGTTGGCCGCGCTCTCCAACACGCCGCACGCGCTCTCCCCGGTGCAGGAGGCCACCGGGCCGCTCAGCTTCATCGCATGGCACGCCCCCGCCAGCACACTGTGCCGCACCTTCACCGAGGAAGCCGCCCGTGGCTTTGAGAATACCGGCAAGGCCTTTGCCGCATGAACATTCTCTCCGACACGCTGGTCCCCGCCCGCGCCCCGTATTCCGCCGTGCTGAAGAAGGGAGAGGTGATGCGCATCATCGACCTTGAGGGCCAGCAGGCCGTGGACGCGCTGTTCTACAATGCGCACGACACCTCGGAGCGCTATTCCGCCCAGGACACACTGGCTGCCCAGGCTGCCCAAGGCGGACGGTACGACCTCGCCGGCGGCTCGGTGCTGATCTCCAACGAACTCCGCCCCATGGTGAAGATCGTTGCCGATAGCTGTGGCTTTCATGACACCAGCGCGGGAGCGTGTTCTTGCGAATCCAACACCGTACGCTTTGGCCACGAAACCCGTTTCATGCACGCTTGCCGCGAGAATTTTCTGCTCCTCGTAAACAAGCACGGCATGGGCAAGCGCGACCTCGTCTCCAACGTGAATTTCTTCATGAACGTGCCCATCCGCCCCAATGGCGAGCTCACCGTGGATGACGGCGTCTCGGCGCCGGGCGGCTATGTGGAGCTGGAGGCGCTGATGGACACGCTGGTATTTATTTCCAACTGCCCGCAGGTGAACAACCCGTGCAACGGCTTCACCCCCACGCCCATCCAGATCATCATCAGCGAGCGATAGATGTTTACCAAAGTCCTCATCGCCAACCGCGGCGAGATACTGGCCCGCATCTGCCGCACGTTGCGCGAGATGAACATCGCCTCGGTGGCGGTGTATTCGGAGGCTGACCGTTTCGCCCCGCCTGTACTGGCGGCGGACGAGGCGGTGTATATCGGCCCGGCCTCAGCGGCGCAGAGCTACCTTAACATCGAGGCGATCATCGCCGCGTGCAAACAGACCGGCGCGCAAGCTGTGCATCCGGGCTATGGGTTCTTGTCCGAGCGCGTGGAATTCGCCGAGCGCCTCGCCGCCGAAGGCATCGCCTTCATTGGCCCCGGCCCGCAGCATCTGCGGAAATTCGGCCTCAAGCACACAGCCCGCGCCCTGGCGGCCAAGGCGGGTGTCAAGCTGCTGCCCGGCACCGGCGTGCTGGCCAGCGCGGAGGACGCGCTGAAGGCGGCAGGCGAGATCGGCTACCCGGTGATGCTCAAAAGCAGCGCGGGCGGTGGCGGCATCGGCATGGTACTGAGCGCCTCACCCGCAGAACTGGCCGAGCGCTTTGCCTCCGTCTCGCGCCTCGCCGCCAACAACTTCGGCAACGCGGCGCTGTTTTTGGAAAAATACGTCGCCCGCGCGCGCCATGTGGAGGTGCAGGTGTTTGGCGACGGCGACGGTGGCGTGGTGGCGCTGGGCACGCGCGACTGCTCGCTGCAACGCCGCAACCAGAAAGTCGTCGAGGAAACCCCGGCGCCGAACATTCCCGCGGCCATCCTCGCCGCGCTGGAAAACGCTGCTCTCACCTTAGCCAAATCCGTCAACTATGCTTCGGCGGGCACGGTGGAATTCGTCTACGACGCCGCAGCGCAAAAATTCTACTTCCTGGAGGTAAACACCCGTTTGCAGGTGGAGCACGGCGTTACCGAGGCGGTCTATGGGGTCGATCTGGTCCGCTGGATGATCGAACAATCGGCGGGGGAATTTACGCTGCCGGTGGCGCTCACGCCCAAAGGCGCCGCGGTGGAGGTGCGTCTCTATGCCGAGAACCCAGCCGAAAACTTTACCCCCTGCGCCGGCACGCTCATCGCCTTCGCTCCCGGGCCAGGCCTGCGGGTTGATGCATGGGTAGAGGAGGGCACCGCCGTCTCGCCCTATTACGACCCGATGCTGGCGAAATTCATCGCCCTCGGCCCCGTCCGTGCGGCGGCGCTGGCGCGGTTGCAAACGGCGCTGGCCGCCACGCAAATTTCCGGCATCGAGACCAATCTGGATTATTTGCAAGAGATTCTGGCCCTGCCGGATTTCGTGGCTGGGGAGATGACCACCCGCTCGCTCAGCGCCTTCACCTATGTCCCGCATACCGTGAGCGTGCTTGAGCCCGGCGCGCTCTCCAGCCTGCAATCCCTGCCCGGACGGCTGGGCTATTGGGAGCAGGGCGTGCCGCCCTCGGGCCCCATGGACGAGCGCAGCCATGCGCTGGCCAATGCGCTGCTGGGCAATCCGCACGGCGCTGCGGCGCTGGAGCTGACCCATACTGGCCCCAATTTGCGTTTTAACGCTGCCACCACCATCGCCCTCACCGGCGCTTGCATGGCGGCGACGCTAGACGGCGAGAAGCTCTCCTTCTTCCAGCCCGTGCCCGTGGCCGCCGGGCAAATCCTCACGCTCGGCGGCATCGCCGGGCCTGGCCAGCGGACCTATCTGGCGGTGAGCGGCGGCTTCGCCGCGCCCGACTATCTAGGCTCAACCGCCACCTTCACGCTGGGCGGATTTGGCGGCCATACGGGTGGGCCCTTGCGCGCGGGCGACACGCTGCGCCTAAGCCCCCCACGCGAAGTGCCGCAAACAGCCGCCGGGCCGCGCCCCGAGCTTACCCATGACTGGCTGCTGAGCGTGCGATACGGCCCGCACGGCGCGCCGGATTTCTTTCTGCAAGACGACATCGACGTGCTGTTCACCAGCACCTATGAAGTCCACCACAATTCCGCCCGCACCGGCGTGCGCCTGATCGGCCCCAAGCCCAAATGGGCGCGCCAGGATGGCGGCGAGGCCGGGCTGCACCCCTCCAACATCCACGATAACGCCTATGCCGTCGGCGCCGTAGACTTCACCGGCGACATGCCAATCCTGCTCGGCCCGGACGGCCCGTCGCTCGGTGGCTTCGTCTGTCCGGCTGTGGTGGTGCGCGACGATTTGTGGAAGCTCGGTCAGCTCAAGCCCGGCGACAAGCTCCGCTTCACGCGCGCCGATGCCGCCCCGGCGATCATCGAAAGACGCGCCGATACGGTCATCCGCCGCGCCGGGGATGAGAACATCCTCATCGAATTCGGGGAACAAAAGCTCGACTTCGCGCTGCGCCTGCGCGCCCAGGCGCTGCGCGACGCGCTGGAGGCCGCGCGCGTGCCCGGCCTCATTGACCTCACGCCCGGCATCTGCTCGCTGCAACTGCATTTTGACGCTGGCATCACGACCAGCGCGCGCATCACCGCGGCGGTGGACGAGATTCTGCCGCATCTGCCCGCACCTGAAGACATGGTGGTGCAGACCCGCACCCTCCATCTGCCCCTCGCCTGGAATGACAGCCAGATTCAGTTGGCCATGCGCAAATACCAAGAGACGACGCGGCCCAACGCGCCCTGGTGCCCGGACAATATCGAGTTCATCCGCCGCATCAACGGGCTCGCCAGCCTGGACGACGTGCGGCGCATCGTGTTTGACGCCTCCTATGTAGTGCTGGGCCTGGGCGATGTGTATCTGGGCGCGCCCGTGGCCACGCCCTATGACCCGCGCCACCGTCTGGTGACCACCAAATACAACCCGGCCCGGCCTTGGACGCCGCAAAACGCCGTGGGCATTGGCGGCGCCTATATGTGCGTGTACGGCATGGAAGGGCCGGGCGGCTACCAGCTCTTTGGTCGGACGATCCAGGTGTGGAACACCCATAACCGCCGTGCGCCGTTTGAACAGCCCTGGCTGCTGCGGCATTTCGACCAGATCCGCTTCGTGCCCGTGAATGAGGCCGAGTTGGACGAGCTGCGCGCGGCCTTCCCGCATGGGCGCTATATGCCGCGCATCGAGGAAAGCGTCTTTTCGCTACGCGAGCATCTGGAATTTACCGGCGCGCATGCCGGGTCCATCGCCGCTTTCCAGCGCACCCAGCGCGCCGCCTTCGCCACCGAGCGCGAGGACTGGGTGGCCAAGGGGCTGCACAGCTTCGAGGAACCCGATCTGCCTCC
>JAJZGI010000020.1 GCA_021798575.1 Pseudomonadota bacterium
AGGTGATCGCATTCCCAGGCGCCGAGGCGGCGTTGCGCGCCCTGCCGCGCCTGACCGGCGCGCGCAGCGTCGCGATCATGGCGCCGACCTACGGCGGGCACGCCCAGGCCTGGGCGGCGGCGAGCTGCGCGGTGCATCCATTCATCTGGCAAAGCCCCGTTCCCCAAGCGGGGGCGCTGGTAGTCGTGAACCCCAATAATCCCGATGGCCGGGCGCTGCCGGTGGCGGAAATTATGAGCCTGGCCTCGCCGGAACGGCTGCTGATCGTCGATGAATCCTTCGTGGAGGTCACGCCCGAGCTCAGCGTGGCCGCCCAGGCGTCCGAGCGGGTGATCGTACTGCGCTCCTTTGGCAAATTCTACGGACTGGCAGGCGTGCGGCTGGGGTTTTTGCTGGCCGGGCCTGGGCTCTGCGCGCGCCTGCGGGCGGAGCTGGGGGACTGGCCTGTCTCAGCCGAGGCCATCGCCGCTGGCCGGGGCGCCTATGCGGACCCCACCTGGGCCGACGCTACCCGTGTGCGCCTCACCGTGGATGCCGCGCGGCTGGATGCGCTGCTGCGCGGTGCGGGTTTTGAGATCGTCGGCGGCACCAGCCTGTTCCGGCTCACCGCCTCGCCGCGCGCCGGGTTCTGGTTTAACCATCTGGCGGGGCATGGTATTCTGCTGCGCCCCTTCGCCTACCAGCCAGGCTGGCTGCGCTTTGGCCTGCCGGGGACCGCGCCGGAATGGGCGCGGCTGGAGACCGCGTTGAGGGAGCACGCATGACCGACGAGGCCGAACGCAACCGCCGCCACGCCGCCGAGCGCAGCCGGGTGCAGGCGGAGCGCGCCGTGATGATGCAGGATAAAACCAAAACCGGTGGGCTGCTGCTGCTGCACACGGGCGATGGCAAGGGTAAATCCACGGCTGGCTTTGGCATGGTGGCGCGCGCGCTGGGCTGGGGGATGCGCGTGGGCGTGGTTCAGTTCATCAAGGGCAAATGGGTGACGGGCGAGCGCCGGTTTTTCGCGCGGTTCCCGGACCAATTGCGCTTTGAGGTTATGGGCGACGGCTTCACCTGGAACACGCAGGACTGCGCCAGGGATATCGCGGCGGCGCAGGCCGCTTGGGTGAAGTCGCAGGAGATGATCGCCGACCCGACGCTCGATTTCGTGCTGCTCGATGAGTTGAATGTCGCATTGCGCTATGAGTATCTGGATCTGGAGCACGTGCTGGCGGTTCTGCGCGAGCGCCCGCGCGATAAGCACGTCTGCGTCACCGGGCGGGACGCCAAACCCGGGATGGTGGAGCTCGCCGAGCTGGTGACCGAGATGCGGCTCGTCAAGCACCCGTTCAGCCAGGGGATGAAGGCCCAGCGCGGGGTAGATTTTTGAGCTTTCTGCACCTTCTCGATCTCTGGCGGACGTTATGGGTGCTGATGCTGGAGGCGCTGCTCGGGTATCCGGCGATGCTGCATCGTTTTATCCCGCATCCGGTGGCCTGGGCGGGCGGCGCGTTGAGCGGGCTGGAGTGGCGCTGGAATCGCACGCAATTTTCCGCCCGGTACCGCCGCGCGCTGGGTGTGGCCGCGCTGCTGCTGGTGGCGGGCAGCGCCGCGCTGGCGGGCGGGCTGCTGGAGTGGTGGGCCGGGCACAGCGCCTGGCGCGGCGTCGTTATTGTGCTGCTGGCCACCACCGGCCTCGCCCAGCGTAGCCTGTATTCGCACGTGGCGGCGGTGGGCAGGCCCTTGCGCGGCCATAACCTGGCCGCCGCGCGCCAGGCGGTTGGGCAGATCGTCGGGCGGGATGTCGCCGCACTCAGTTCCTCGGGTGTGGCGGGCGCGGCGCTGGAGAGCCTGGCCGAGAGCTTTAATGACGGCGTGGTCGCCCCGGCCTTCTGGCTGCTGGGCTTTGGCCTGCCCGGGCTGTTCGCCTACAAGGCCGTGAACACCGCTGACAGCCTGATCGGCCACCGCGAGCCGCGCTGGCGGGAGTTTGGCTGGGCCTCGGCGCGGCTGGATGACGCGCTCAATCTCATTCCGGCGCGGCTGGCCGGGGCGCTATTGGTGCTGGCGGGCAGGGGTGGCTGGCGCGTCATGCTGCGGGACGCCAAAAAGCACGATTCCCCGAACGCGGGCTGGCCGGAGGCGGCGATGGCCGGCGCGCTGCGCATCCGCCTCGGCGGCGCGGTATATTATGATGGGGTTGCACACACGCGGCCCTGGTTTGGCGATGGTGCGGCCCCCGATGCGGCGGATATCGAACGCGGTTTGAGTTTATATGTTGTGGCTTGTGGCTTTCTTTGGGCGGGTCTTGCGTTGTTGGGGCTCGCATGGCGGCTCTGATGCTCCAGGGCTGCGGCTCGGATGTCGGCAAATCGACCCTGGTCGCGGGGCTGTGTCGCCTGTTCACCGGGCTCGGCCTGAGGGTGCGGCCGTTCAAGCCGCAGAACATGTCCAACAACGCGGCGGTCACGGCCGATGGCGGGGAGATCGGCCGCGCCCAGGCATTGCAGGCGCTGGCCTGCCGCGTGCCCGCCAGCGTGCACATGAACCCGGTGCTACTGAAGCCGCAGAGCGAGACCGGCGTGCAGCTTGTCGTGCGCGGGCAGATGCAGGGGAGCTGGAGTGCCGCCGCCTACCAGGAGCGCAAGGCAAAACTACTCGATATCTGCCTGGAGAGTTTCAACCTGCTGGCGGCGGAATGCGACCTCATGCTGATTGAGGGCGCGGGCAGCCCGGCTGAGATAAACCTGCGCCGCGGCGATATCGCCAACATGGGTTTTGCCCGCGCGGCAGACGTGCCGGTGGTGATCACGGGAGATATCGACCGCGGCCATGTCATCGCCGCACTGGTCGGCGCGCATTGCGTGCTGGCGCCCGCCGATCGCGCGGTGATCCGCGGCTTTCTCGTCAATAAATTTCGCGGTGACCCGGCTTTGTTCGCGGCGGGCCGGGCGGAGATCACCCGGCGCACCGACTGGCGAGACCTTGGGCTGGTGCCCTACCTTGCGGCGGCGCGCCGCCTGCCGGCGGAGGATGCGCTGGCGCTGGATGCAACTTTGCTGCCAAAGCCCGGCGCGCGGCTGAAGATCATCGTGCCCCGGCTCGCGCACATCGCCAATTTCGACGATTTTGATCCGTTGCAGCACGAGCCATCGGTGGATTTTTCGTTCATCGCGCCGGGCCAGGCTTTTCCGGGGGACGCCGCTCTGATCATTCTGCCGGGCAGCAAATCAACCCTGGCGGACTTGGCGATGCTGCGCCGGGAGGGCTGGGATATCGACCTCGCCGCCCATGCGCGCCGTGGCGGGCATGTGCTCGGCCTGTGCGGTGGCTACCAGATGCTGGGGCGGCGCGTCTCGGATGTTCAGGGCGTGGAGGGCCCGCCGGGTGAGGCGCCGGGGCTCGGCCTGCTGGATGTCGAGACCGTGTTGACGGAAAATAAAATCCTCACCCAGGCGCAGGGCAGCCTGCTGCCCGGCGGCGAGGCGTTCAGCGGCTATGAGATCCACGTGGGGCGGACCAGTGGGCTAGACACCGCCCGCCCGTTCGCCAGCACGCAGGCCGGGTCGCAGGGTGCAGTCTCGCCCGATGGCCGTATCGCGGGCTGTTACATCCATGGGCTGTTCGCGCAAGGCTCGGCCCGCGCCGCGCTGCTCGGCCAGCTTGGTGCGCGCAGCAGTGGGCAGGACCACAGCGCGGTGGTGGAGGCAGCACTGGACGAGATCGCCGCCGTGCTGGCGCAGCATCTGGACATTGCCGGATTGATGGATATTGCCGGTGTATCCACTGCCTGATTAGGGAGTCGCCGATGAAATTTTTAATCCCCGAGCTGGATCTCACCCTGCAACCGGCTTTGCAGGCGAAACTGGACGGGCTGGCCAAACCGCCCGGCGCGCTCGGGCGGATGGAGGCGCTGAGCCTGCAACTGGGCCTGATCCAGCAGCGGCTGGACCCGTGCGTGGGCCGCGCCGTGCTGCTCGTGTTCGCGGGGGATCATGGCCTCACGCAGGAGGGTGTCTCCGCCTACCCGGCCAGCGTGACTCTCGCCATGGTGCGGAGCTTCCTGGCCGGGCGGGCGAGCGCCAATGCTTTTGCCAGCGCCACGGATACCGAAATCCGCGTCATCGACGCGGGCGTGGCGGCGGATCTGCCGGCCCACCCAAACCTGCTGGCCGCGAAAATCGCGCCCGGCACGCGCAATGCCGCGCGTGAGCCCGCGATGACCCCGGCGCAGTGCGCGGCGGCGGTGCAGCTTGGTGCTGAGATCGCGGGCGCGCAGGTCGCTTTGGGGTTCGAGCTCATCGTATTGGGGGAAATGGGCATCGGCAATACCGCCTCCGCCGCGCTGCTGATGCACCGGCTGGCGCCCATGCCACTGGCGCTATGCGTCGGGCTCGGCACCGGGCACGATGCAGCGGGGCTGGCGCGCAAACAGGCCGCCATCGCACGGGCCGCCGCGCGCTCTGATGCTAAAGCGCCCATGGCCGTGCTGGCCGAATTCGGCGGGTTCGAGATCGCGATGATGACCGGTGCCCTGCTGGGCGCGGCGCAGGCCCGCACGCCGGTGCTGGTGGACGGGTTCATCGCCACCGCCGCCGCCCTGGTCGCGGTTCGCCTGCATCCGGCGGCGCTGCCGTACTGTATTTTCGCGCATTGCTCGGCGGAGGCCGGCCACCAGCGGATGCTCTCGGCCATCGGCGCTGAGCCTCTGCTCAACCTCGGCCTGCGGCTGGGTGAGGGCACCGGCGCGCTGCTCTGCGTGCCGCTGGTGCGCGCCGCCGCGCGGATGCTCACCGATATCGCCAGCCTGGACGATGTTCTGCGTGGAGCGCTCTGAGTTGTCCAGCCAGGCCGCGCTGCTGGCCTGCGCCGTGCAGTTTTTAACGCGCCTTCCGGTAAAGGTGGCGGGTTTCACGCCCGAATGGATCAACCGCAGCGCGCGGTATTTCCCGCTGGTCGGGCAGGGCGTGGGGCTCGCCTGTGCGCTGGTGTTGCTGGGTGCGGCAGAACTATGGCCGGGCTGGCTGGCGGCGCTGCTGGCGCTTCTCACGGGCGTGCTGCTCACCGGCGCCCTGCATGAGGACGGGCTGGCGGATACCGCCGACGGGCTGCTGGGCGGCGCGGATGCCGCGCAGCGTCTCGCGATCATGAAGGACAGCCGTATCGGCGCCTATGGCGCGCTGGCGCTGGGGTTCTGTATTGCGCTGAAACTCGCGGGCCTGGCCGCGCTCACGCCCTTGCACGCCGCCATCGCGCTGGTCGCCGCGCATGGCGTGGCGCGCGCCGCCACCGTCGTACTGATGCACGCGCTGCCCTACGCGGGCTTTGAGGCCAGCGCCAAACTCAGCACCAAAAACCAGCCGCCGGGCCGTGGTGAGCTGGCGCTGGCGCTGGCGCTGGCCGCCTGGCCGCTGGCGTTCCTGAACGCCGGGCAGGTGGCGCTCGGCCTGGGCATCTGCGCCTGCCTCACGCTGTGCATGGGTTGGGCGGCGCGGCGGCTCATCGGCGGTCAGCGCGGGGATACTCTGGGCGCGGTGGAACAAATCTGCGAGGCTGGGTTTCTTCTCGGCTGTGCCGCGCATTGGAGCTGATCGTCTCACCGCTGTCGGCCCTGCCGGTGGGGCTGGCCCGCCAGCCCGCACTTGTGCTCAGCCTGCTCTCACCCGGCACGCCAGCGCCAGTGTGCCCGGGCATCGCGCCGCCGTGCCATCTGGTACTGGAGTTCCACGATATCATCAGCCCGCAGGCCGGGCTGCGCGCGGTGCAGCCGGCGGATATCGCGGCGATCATCGCCTTCGCGCAGGGCTGGGACGGTACGGCCCCGCTGCTGGTGCATTGCTGGGCTGGCATCAGCCGTTCGACTGCCGCCGCCTATATCATCGTCTGCCTGCTCGGCGCGGATGAACACGCGGCTGCCCAGGCGTTGCGCGCCGCCGCGCCGCAGGCCACGCCGAATGCGCGGATGATTGCCCTGGCTGATGCGCAGCTCGGCTGCGCCGGGCGCATGGTGGGGGCGATCACAGCCATCGGCCGAGGCGCTGAGGCTGCGCAGGGCGAATTGTTCAGCCTGGCGGTGTCTACAGGTCCGGCGGCTCGTCGAATACCGCATAGCACTGGCCGTTCTCGTCATGCGCGCGCAGCGCCATGTCCTGCCGATGATTCACCCCTGAATAATGCGTGATCAGCGATTTACGCACCACGCCGGGCTGGCCCTTGGAGCCACGATGGATCAACCTGCCATGCCAGATGAGCACATCGCCCTTATTCGCGAAAAACGGCACCACCGGCTGTCGGCACGCGGCAATTTCCGCCTCAATCGCGGGGGTCACGAACCGTTCGGCGTATTTCTCCCACTGATTATTGCCCGTATAAGGCGAGCGGCGGGAGAGTTCCTCCTCGGTCAAAAAACTTCGGATCTTCTCGCCGCGCAACAGCCCCCAGCGGTGCGAGCCGGGCACATATTCAAACGGCCCGGCCTCGGGCAGCACGGTGTCCAGGGCGATCCATACCGCGGCGTACCAGGTGTTGACAAACGGCGGGTTCAGATAGTCATCCTGATGCCAGTTGCGCTCCGTGGTCACCCATCCGGTCAGCGCCAGATGGAAGAGCATCTCCTCGCCCACCAGTCCCGTCATCAGCTGCATCAGTGGTGGGTAGAGCGCTACTGCGCGAAGCTCCGGGATGCCGACATAACAATGGCCATAGGGCCAGCCGGTGAGGGGCCAGGCATCCTGCGCGCGAATGGCCGCCCGCCTGGCGATATAGGGGTCGAGGATGGAATCCGGGATGAAGCCCCGCTTGATCACTACGCCGTCCTGGTGCCAGGCCAGCTGGTCCGGGCTGAGCCCCTCCAGGCGCACATCTGGCCGGTCGAGCGGCGGCAGATGCGCGGGGTCAGGGAACTCCGAGAGGTCGCTGAACTTCACGGCGGGCGCGGGAGCGCGGGACTGCAAAAACCCCCGGAATTTCGTGTATAATTCGCGCAATTTATCCTCCGTGTGACGGAATTGTCATTGCCAGACGGGGAACTGGGAGGCAAGCTGTTCGCTTGTCTTTCCCTCGCGCGCAATGGCGCATGCGGATGGTGTGCGGGTGGACAGGGTGTCGGAACGGGCGGCAGAGCTGTCCCCGCAGAGCATGACCATCATCCTTTATGATGGTGAGATGGTAATCATGAGGTAGACATTTTATTGTCAAGACAAAATATATCTCGTTGCGAAGCGCAACAAATCTTGTGTAAATTTGTAATAAATTATTGCTGGCCTGCTGCCGGTTTTGTTGACGGTTGGTTACGCTCCACTTGCTTTTAGCTCGAACTCTGCTGGGTTACATTTGGCAAGACACCATAGCGGCCCGGTTATGCACCTTATCCCCAGGCCGCCCCCAATGACACACAAGGCCGTTTGGGGGTAAGAGCTTGCCGATGAACTCCATCGACTCCCCCCTGCTCGGCCTCTCCCAACGTCTGCCGCCCAGTAATCCGCAGGCCGAGCAGGCGCTGCTCGGCGCCCTGCTCGCCAACAACAAGGCCTATGAGCGGGTGAGCGAGTTCCTCACCCATGAACATTTCATCGACCCGATCCACGGCCGGATCTATCAGGCCATCGCGCGCCGCTGCGAGGCCGGGCAGATCGCCGACCCGGTGACCCTGCGCGCCGAGTTCGAGCATGGCGGGGTGCTAGATGAGGTCGGCGGCACCGCCTATCTGGCGCAGTTGCTCTCCGCCATGGTGGGCATCATCAACGCCGGGGATTATGGAAGGGTGATCCGCGACGCCTGGCTGCGCCGCCAGCTCATCGATGTCGGGGAGGTGGTGGTGAACCGCGCGTTCGGCGCCGAGCCCGAGCTGGACGGGGTGATGCAGATCGAGGCGGCGGAACAGACACTGTTCAACCTCGCCACCCAGGGTGGCACCGAGGGCAAGGGGCTGAGCTTCAAGGAGGCGCTGACCGCCGCCATCGAGATCGCCTCGCTCGCGTTCAAAAACCAGGGTTCGGTCTCGGGGCTGGATACCGGCCTGCGCGACCTCAACAAAAAAATGGGCGGGCTGCACCCATCCGACCTGCTGATCCTGGCCGGTCGGCCGGGCATGGGCAAAACCGCGCTGGCCACCAAAATCGCCTTCGGCGCGGCCCGGGCGCTGCTCGCCAATGCGCGGGTGGACAACCCGAACGCCGTGCCCCGGCAATGCGTCGCGGTCTTCTCGCTGGAAATGAGCGCCGACCAGCTCGCCACCCGCCTGCTGGCGGAGGAGGCGCGGGTCTCGGCGGACCGTATCCGCCGTGGCGAGATCGGCCAGCGCGATTTTGATAATTTCGTGAGGGTCTCGCGGGAAATCTCGGACATCCCGCTGGTCATCGACGACACCCCGGCGCTCACGCTCTCCGCCCTGCGCACGCGCTGCCGGCGGCTCAAGCGCACGCAGGGGCTGGGCCTGGTCGTCATCGATTATCTCCAGCTCATGCGTCCGGCGGCGGGCACCAAGCCGGAGAGCCGGGTGCTCGAGATCAGCCAGATCACGCAGGGGCTGAAAGCCATCGCCAAGGAGCTGGCGGTGCCGGTGCTGGCTCTCTCGCAGCTCTCGCGCGCGGTCGAGGCGCGCGATGACAAGCGCCCCCAGCTCTCGGATTTGCGCGAATCCGGCACCATCGAACAAGACGCCGATGCGGTGATGTTCATCTATCGCGATGAATATTATCTGCAACAAAAGGAGCCAAAAATCGTCGCCTTCGACCGGGATGAAAAATATCAGGAGGCGATGGAGAAATGGAAGGCGGACATGCAGTCGGTGTACCAGAAGGCCGAGCTGATTCTGGCCAAGCAGCGCCATGGGCCGACCGGCAAGATCGATCTGTTCTTCGAGGGTGAATTCACGCGCTTCGCGGACCTTGAAACCTTCCATGAATGACATGATCGCGGGTGGCGTTCGGTCAAAATGACGGCCCTGCTGGAGATCGACCTCGGTGCGATCGCCGATAACTGGCGCCTGCTGGATTCCATGCACCCCGGCGCCACAGCCGGCGTGGTGAAGGCGGACGCCTACGGGCTCGGCGCGGTGCAGGTGGCGCCCGCGCTGCTGGCCGCGGGCTGCCGGCATTTTTTCACCGCCACATTTGCCGAGGCTTACGCCATCCGCGCCTGCGTGCCGGGTGCCATGCTGGCGGTGCTGAACGGCGTACAGGCGGGCGAGGTGGCTGAATTCTCAGCACAGGACATCATCCCGGTGCTGGCCACGCTGGAGCAGCTCGCCACCTGGCGGGCGCAGGCCATTCGGCTGGGCCGCGCGCTGCCCGCGATTCTGCAAATCGATACCGGCATGTCCCGCCTCGGTCTCTCAATGGCGGATGCCGAACTTGTACGCCTGGAACCGGCGCGTCTGGAAGGTTTGCGGCTGGATTATATCCTCTCGCACCTGGCCAGCCCGGAGCAGCCGCAAAATCCGCAAAACGCCACCCAGGCGGCCCGCTTCGCCCGCGTCATGCAGGGCTTCCCTGGCATCAAAACCAGCTTCGCCAATTCCTCCGGCATGTTTCTGGGGCCAGAGTTTTTCTCGCACCTCACCCGGCCCGGTGCCGCGCTCTACGGCGTCAACCCCACGCCCGGCTGTGCGAACCCGATGCGCCCGGTCGTCCGCTTGCACGCCCCCATCCTGCAAATCCGCGACCTCAAAGTGGGCGACCCGGTGGGCTATAATGGAATCTGGACCGCCCAGCGCCCCAGCCGCATCGCCGTGCTGGGCTTCGGCTACGCCGATGGTTTCATGCGCGCGCTCAGCAATGCCGCCATCGCCCGCTTTGACGACGCCCCCGTGCCCCTGGTAGGCCGGGTATCCATGGACCTGACAAATTTCGACGTGACAGACGTAACCGCCAAAACCGGGGACTGGCTGGAGCTGCTGGGCCCTGTCCACGGGGTGGACGCCCTGGCCGCCCAGGCTGGTACCATCGGCTATGAGATTCTCACCTCCCTTGGGCGGCGCTATCAGCGCCACTATCTCGGCGTATGAATTTCCTGGTGGAAGCCATCGCGGCCATCGGCTCAGCCGTACTCAAGGCGGTCGCCCTGATCGGCGAATTGACGTTGTTCGCGCTCTCCGGGCTCAGCCATATGGTGCGCCCGCCCTATTATCCCCGCCTGGTACTGCGCAGCCTCATGGAGATCGGGTTTTTCTCGCTCCCCGTCGTGGCGCTCACGGCCCTGTTCACCGGCATGGTGCTGGCGCTGCAATCCTACACCGGGTTTTCACGGTTCGACGCCGAGAGTGCCATCGCCAGCGTCGTGGTGCTCTCCATCACGCGCGAACTCGGCCCGGTGCTGGCCGGCCTCATGGTCTCGGGCCGCGCCGGTGCCGCCATGGCGGCGGAGCTTGGCACCATGCGCGTGACCGACCAGATCGACGCGCTCTCCACCCTCTCGACCGACCCGATGAAATATCTGGTCGCACCCCGGCTGCTCGCCTCGATCATCGCGCTGCCCATACTGGTCGCCATCGCGGATATTTTGGGCGTCATGGGCGGGTTCCTCGTCGCGACTGAAAAGCTCGGCTTCTCGGCGGATACCTACCTTATCAACACCTTTTCCAACCTGCGGGTCGAGGATGTGGTCTCCGGCCTGATCAAGGCGGCGGTATTTGGCTTCATCATCGGGCTGATGGGCTGTTTTAACGGCTATCGCTCCAAAGGCGGCGCGCAGGGCGTGGGTGCGGCCACCACCTCCGCCGTGGTGGCGTCCTCCATTCTCATCCTGGCGATGGATTACGCCCTCACCCAGGTGCTGTTTTTCAAATGACCCAGCCGAAAATCCGCATCCGGGGTCTCAAAAAATCCTTCGGCGGCAAAACCGTGCTGGACGGCGTGGACCTCGATATCATGCCCGGCACCGGCACGGTGGTGATAGGCGGCTCGGGCACCGGCAAATCCGTCCTCATCAAATCCATCCTGGGCCTCGTCACGCCGGACGCCGGCATCATCGAGATCGACGGTGAGGACGTGCTCAAAGCCCCCCGTGCGCGGGCCAAAAAACTGCGCGCCCAGATAGGCATGTTGTTCCAGAATGGCGCGCTGTTCGACTCCCTGCCGGTGTGGGAGAATGTCGCCTTTGGCCTGCTGGCCGAGCGCAAGGTCAGGCGTTCGGGTGCCCGCGCGAAGGCCATCACCGTGCTGGCGCAGGTCGGGCTGGCCGAGAACGTCGCGAACCTGTCACCCTCAGAGCTCTCGGGCGGGATGCAAAAGCGTGTCGCGCTGGCCCGCGCCATCGCCTCCGAACCCGCCATCATGTTCTTCGACGAACCGACCACCGGGCTGGACCCGATCATGGGCGCCGTCATCGATGAGTTGATCGTCGATTGTGTCCGGCGCCTGGGCAGCACCTCGATCGCCATCACGCACGATATGGCGAGTGCGCAGCGCATCGCCGACCAGGCCGCGATGCTCTATGAGGGCCGCATCTGCTGGAGCGGCCCCGCCGCCGGCCTGCTCACCAGCACCGACGCAGTGGTGGAGCAGTTTACCCATGGCCGCGCCCAGGGGCCGATCAAAATGGCGCTCCGGCGCTGAGAGATGTCCGCGCCGCACCATCTTCTCATCTTCGGTCTGGGCTATAGCGGGCGCGCCATCGCCACACTGGCGCAGCAAAGCGGCTTTGCGGTCAGTATCACCTCCCGCAACCCGCAGCCCGAGGCCGGGCTCGACGTCATCGCCTTCAGCGCCGCGCAAGCCACCATCGCCGCGGCTACCCATATCATCAGCACCGCCGCGCCGGATGCGCAGGGCGATCCGGTGCTGGCCCGTTACGCGGCGGACATCGCCGCAGCACCCCGGATTCTCTACCTCGGCTATCTCTCCACCACCGGCATCTACGGCAACCGGGACGGCGCCTGGGTGGATGAGGACACGAAGCTGGCACCCACCTCGGCGCGCGGCCAGCGCCGCCTGGCGGCTGAGCAATCCTGGTCCGAGGTTGCGCTTGCCCGCCGCACGCTCGATATCTTCCGCCTCGCTGGCATCTATGGCCCGGGCCGGTCGATGTTCGATGACCTGCGCGCGGGCACGGCGCGCCATGTCGTCAAGCCCGGGCATCTGTTTGGCCGTATCCATGTGGCGGATATCGCCCAGGGCGTGGTCACGGCGATGCGCCGCCCGGCCAATCCAGGTGTGCATATATTCAACTTCACGGATGATGAGCCCGCCGCCAGCGCGCAGGTGGTGGTGGAGGCCGCGCGGCTGCTCGGCGTCGCTCCGCCGCCGCCGCTGGAGTACGCCCAGGCGATGCACGCCATGTCCCCCATGGCATTGTCCTTCTGGGCGGAAAACCGCCGGGTCGCCAACGCAAAAACCAAAGCCGCGCTGAGCCTAAGTTGGCGCTACCCCACCTACCGCGAGGGGCTGGCCGCCATCCTGGCCGAGGAGTCCGGCAACGGTTGCTAGCAGCAGCGCCAGGTCCTGCGAGCGGGAGAGCCGGTGGTCGCCATCCTTCACATAGACCAATCGCACATCGTCGCTCGCCAGAAGTTCCGCCAGTTGCAGGCTCTGCCGCCACGGCACCTGCGCATCGCGCATCCCATGCAGGATCCGCACCGGGCAGCCGAGCGCGATCTCCCCGCCCAGCAACAGATGCGCCGCACCATCTTCCAGCAATTTCCAAGTCAGCGGCAGTGGCGCGCCATATTCGCTCGGCGGAACCATCACGCCATCGCGCCGCAATGCCACCCGTTGCTGCGCATTCAGCCGCTGGTGCAGAATCTCCTCGGTGAAATCCGGCGCCGGGGCGATCAGCACCATGGCGCCCACCCGCGCGCCGAGCCGCAATGCCAGCAGCAGCGCCACCCAGCCGCCCATCGAGGAGCCGACTAGCACCAGCGCGCGCCCGGGCAACACGGCCTCGACGATATGCGCCGCATCCGCCGTCCAGTCCCCGATACTCCCATCCTCGAACCGCCCGCCCGATGCGCCGTGCCCCGCATAGTCGAAGCGCAGCATCGCCCGGCCCTGGGCCTTGCAGAATTCCCACAGATGAATCGCCTTGGTGCCGCCCATGTCCGAGCCATAGCCAGAGCAGAACACCAGCGCCGGACCCGCACCCTCCATCAGCTCATATTCCAGCGCCACTTCCGCCACCCGGTATGTCACCGCCATGTCATCTCCCTTTAACGTGCAAACCATGTTACCGCCCCTGCATGATTGACCAACCCCTGACGATTCTCCAGCTTCTGCCCAGGCTTGATACCGGCGGCGCCGAGCGTGTGGCGATCGAGATCGCCGACGCCATCCACCAATCCGGCCACATCGCGCTCATCGCCTGCGAGCCCGGTGGCGCGCTCACCAGCGCCGCGCTGCGCTCAGGGGCCGAGATCATTCCCCTCCCGCTGGCGGCCAAATCCCCGATCGCGTTGCGCCGCAATGCGCGAAAACTTGAAAAACTCATCCAGGCGCGCGGTGTCGCTCTTGTCCACGCCCATTCCCGCGCCCCCGCCTGGTCCGCCTTCTGGGCCACACGGCGCTGCAAAATCCCCTTCGTCACCACCTATCACGGCGCGTATAATGAAACCTCGGCCCTGAAACGCCGCTATAATGCGGTGATGACGCAAGGCGAGCGCGTGATCGCCGTGAGTGACTTCATCGCCGATCTGGTACGTCGGCGCTATGGCACGCCGCAGCAAAAACTCCGCATCATCCCAGGCGGAGTGGACTGTCAGAAGTTCGACCCCGCCGTCGTCGTCGGCGACCGCATCTCCCGTCTCAGCCGGGAATGGCGGGTGAGCCTGGCCGAGCCCATCATCATGCTCCCCGGTCGCCTCACGGGCTGGAAAGGCCACAGGCTGCTCATCACGGCGCTCGCGCAGTTGCGCCACCGTGACGCCATCGCCGTGTTTGTCGGCTCCGACCAGGGGCGGAAGCATTATACGCAAAATCTCATCGCGCTCGGCCAGTCGCTCGACGTGGCAGCGCGTATCCGCATCGTCGACCATGATGAGGACATGCCGGCCGCCATGATGCTGGCGGATGTCGTGGTGAACGCCTCGACCGACCCGGAGGCCTTCGGCCGCACGATCATCGAGGCCCAGGCGATGGGGCGTATCGTGATCGCTGCCAACCATGGCGGCGCGCGCGAGACCATCACCGATGCAACCGGGTTCCTGTTCCCACCGGGTGACGCCGGTGCACTCGCCGCGGCGATCGACCGGGCGCTGGACATGCCGACGCAGACCCGCATCGAATGGGGTCAGCAGGCGCGCGCGCATGTCGCGTCGAACTATTCCATCGGCGGAATGCAGGATGCCGTACTGGCGGTCTATGCCGAGCTGCTGGCGTGAATATCCTGGTCATCAAGCATGGCGCGTTGGGGGATATCGTGCTCGCACTCCCGGCCATGGCGGCCATCCGCGCCGCCCACCCGCATGACCACATCACGCTGCTCACCACCGCGCCCTATGCGGCGCTGCTGAAGGCCAGCCCGTATTTTGACGACATATTGCAGGACTCCCGCCCCAGCGCCTGGAACCTGCCCGGCCTGCTGGCCCTGCGCCGTCGGTTGCGTGGCTTCAGCCTGGTGTATGACCTGCAAACCTCCGCCCGCTCAACGCGTTATTACGCGCTGGCCGGGAAACCGCGCTGGTCGGGCATCGCCAAAGGCTGCGCTTTCCAACATGCGGACCCAAACCGCGACCATTTGCACACGCGCGAGCGCCTGGTGGGCCAGCTCTTGGCCGCCGGAATTCCCGCGCTGCCCGCAGCCGAACTAGGCTGGCTCACGGCGGCGGACATCAGCCGTTTCAACCTGCCCGCCAGCTTCGCGTTGCTGGTGCCCGGCGCCGCACCCCACCGGCCGGAGAAACGCTGGCCGCATTTTGCCGCCTTGGTGCCACGGCTGGCGCTGCCCGCCGTCATCGTTGGTTCGGCGGGTGAGGGAGCGGGGATTCCCGGGCGCGATCTCACCGGCCAGACCAGCCTGCTGGAGCTGGCATCCATCATCGCCCGCGCAACACTCGCCATCGGCAACGACACCGGGCCGATGCACCTCGCCGCTGCCCTTGGCGTGCCGAGCCTTGTGCTGTTCTCCGCCGCCTCAAACCCGGCGCTCACCGCGCCGCGCACCCCAGATGGCGGCTGGCCCGTCATCCTCAGCGCTCCCTCCTTGAGTGACCTCGCGGTTGCGCAGGTCCAGGCCGCCCTGCCATAAGGCCCGGGCATGACAAGGACCAGCATATGCCCGCGATAACCCTGCCCGATGGCGCCATCCGTGAGTTCGAGGGGGCTATCACAGGTACCGAGATCGCCGCGGCCATCGGCCCTGGCCTCGCCCGCGCCGCGCTCGCCATGGAGGTCGATGGCGCACCCCAGGACCTGGCGCGCGAGATAACGCAGGACGCCCACGTGAAATTCATCACGAGACGGGATGACGCAGCATTGGAGCTGATCCGCCACGACACCGCGCACGTGCTGGCGCAGGCCGTGCAGGCGCTCTACCCCGGCACCCAGGTGACGATCGGCCCGACGATCGAGAACGGGTTCTATTACGATTTCGCGCGCAACGAGCCCTTCACGCCGGAGGACTTCCCCGCCATCGAGGTAAAAATGCGCGAGATCATCGCCGCCAACGCGCCGTTCACGCGCGAGGTGGTGGAGCGCGACGCCGCGATCGTTTTTTTCGACCTGCGGGGCGAGCGTTTCAAGGCCGAGCTGATCCGTGATCTGCCCGCGGATCAGACCATCACGCTCTACCGTCAGGGCGAATGGCTGGATCTCTGCCGTGGCCCGCACATGCGCAGCACCGGCGATATCGGCACCGCCTTCAAGCTGATGAAAACCGCCGGCGCCTATTGGCGGGGCGACCACCGCAACCCCATGCTCAGCCGGATCTATGGCACCGCCTGGCGCGACGGGCGGGAGCTGGAAGCATACCTGCATCAGTTGGAGGAGGCCGAGCGGCGCGACCACCGGCGTATCGGCCGCGAGATGGACCTGTTCCACATCCAGGAGGAGGCCGTCGGCTCGATCTTCTGGCACCCCTTGGGGCTGAAACTCTACCGCACGGTAGAGGCCTATATCCGCCGCCGCCAGGAGGCGAACGGCTACGAGGAGGTGCGCACGCCTCAGCTCGTGGACCGCAGGCTCTGGGAGGAGTCCGGCCACTGGGACAAATATCGCAAGAACATGTTCATCGCCGAGGTGGTGGACGAGGAGGCGACACTGGCGCTCAAGCCGATGAACTGCCCCTGCCACGTCCAAATCTTCAAGCAGGGGCTGCGCTCCTACCGCCAACTACCGATCCGCATGGCCGAATTCGGCGCCTGCCACCGCTATGAGCCCTCCGGCGCGCTGCATGGCATCATGCGCGTGCGCGCCTTCACGCAGGACGACGCGCATATCTTCTGCACCGAGGACCAGATCACCGAGGAGACGGTGCGTTTCGTGGCCCTGCTCGAATCGGTCTACCAGGATTTCGGCTTCACCCACTTCACCACCAAATTCTCCGACCGCCCGGCGGAGCGCGCGGGCACGGATGCCGACTGGGACCGCGCCGAGAATGCCCTGAAAGCCGCGTGCGACGCCGCCGGCCTGGCCTACACGCTCAACCCCGGGGAGGGCGCGTTCTACGGCCCGAAGCTGGAATTCGTGCTGCGCGACTCCATCGGCCGGGACTGGCAATGCGGCACCATCCAGGTGGATTACGTGCTGCCCGAGCGGCTGGATGCCGAATACGTCACCGCCGATTCCACGCGCGCCCGCCCGGTCATGCTCCACCGCGCCATCATCGGCAGTTTCGAGCGTTTTCTCGGCATCCTCATCGAGCAATATGCCGGGCGCTTTCCGCTCTGGCTCGCCCCCGTGCAGGCGGTGGTGGCCACCATCGTCTCTGACGCCGATGACTATGCGCTGGAGGTGGTGGCGGGCCTACGCGCGGCGGGGCTGAGCGTGGAGGCGGATCTCTCCAACCAGAAGATCAACGCCAAAATCCGCGACCACTCGCTGCATCATGTGCCCTATATCCTCGTGGTGGGCCGGCAGGAGGCGCAGGCGCGCACCGTGGCCATCCGCCAGCTGGGCGGCGCCGCGCAGGAGCTGCTGCCGCTGGATGAGGCGGTGGCGCGGCTACAGGCGCAGGCTTTGCCGCCGGATTTGCGTTAGATGGAACCCAACTCGGACCACATCGACCTCAGCCACACCATCGAACATGGGATGATCACCTATAAGGGCCTGCCGGCACCGCTCATCTGCGATCATCTGTCACGCGCCCAATCACGCGCGGTCTACGCGCCGGGGACCGAATTCCAGATCGGCAGGATTGAGATGGTGGGCAACACCGGCACCTATCTGGATACGCCGTTTCATCGCTATGAGCATGGCTACGACCTGGCCGGGCTGGATCTCGCCCGTGTCTCGAACGTTGAGGGCGTGGTCATCGCCGCCGACCCAGGCTCAAACCGGGTGCTGGGAGCAGAAGTATTCAGGGGCCATAATCTCGCGGGAAAAGCGGTGCTCGTGCACACCGGCTGGGATCGTCACTGGCGGAACGATGCCTATTTCGAGAATCATCCCCACCTGACGGAGGAAGCGGCGCTCTACCTGCGGGATCAGAATGTCAAACTGGTCGGTATCGATTCATTCAATATCGACGATACAACACCGCCAACCCGGCCGGTCCACACGGTGCTCCTGGGTGCGGGCATCCCCATCGTGGAGCATATGACCAATCTTGGTGCTTTGCCGACCTCGGGCTTCCGCTTCTTCGCGGTGCCGCCGAAAATCTCCGCCATGGGCACGTTTCCGGTGCGTGCCTACGCGATCCCGGACTGAAATTCGCGGTTATCCTTGGACGATCCGCCGGTACAGGTGCCAACTGGCGTGGCCCAGAACCGGCAGGATCACGATCAGCCCGATGAAGCAGGGCAGGGAACCCAGCACCAGACCCATTGCCACCAATACCCCCCAAAGCCCCAACGGCCCCGGGTTCTGCCGCACAGCCCCCACGGAGGTCGCCACGGCGGTGCGCAACCCCACCGGTCGGTCCAGCAGCAGCGGGAAGGAGATCACGCTGACCACCAGCACCCCTACGGCGAACACACCCCCGGCCAGAACCCCGAGCCCGATCATCGTCAAACCTGCACCGGTGGTGAACACGCTCTGTGCAAATCCGAGTAGCGAGGTCGGCGGCTGCGGCCCCAGCGTGAAATTGTAGATCAACCGCGCCACGCCCAGCCAGGCCAGGAACAGCGCGATCAGCCCCAGCCCCAGCACGAGGATCGCCCCGGCTGACGGCGAGCGCAGCACGTTGAAACTATCCACCCAGCGGATCTTGCCGGTGCGCTCGCGCTGGCGGCTCATCTCATACAGCCCGACCGCGAAGAACGGACCCACCAGCGCAAAGCCCGAGGCTGTGGGGAACAGCAGCGGCAGGATATTCCCCCAGGCGTCGGCGGCGGTGATGAACAGCGCCAGCACCGGATATATGAGGCAGAAGAACAGCACATCGGTGCGCGCCGCGCTGAAATCCTCCCAGCCGCGCCGCAGCGCCTCGCCCATATCGGCCAGGCTGATCCGCCGCACCTGTGGATGCAGCCTTTGCTCGGGCCAATATTCCTCCGCGGTGGCGGTGGCGATCCCACCCTTGACCGCGAGCTGCCCGAACACCCATTCCAGCGGGTTACGAATATGCATTTTTCCCCCTTCCCGGTTATTCCCGGGCTTTATCCGCCAATATAGCGATGAAATACGCCAAAGTCTTGAAAATTCGCCATGCCGACCGGCCATGCGCCCGGATGATTGCTTTATCTCACCATTTTCGACTAAGCCCATATTCCGCAACCCATACAGGAGACTTCCATAGCCAGACCGCCAGCGCCGCCCGCCCCGCCATCGCGTGAGGGGCCCAGGGTCAACGATGAAATCAGAATTCCGCAGGTACGTCTTATCGACCAGAACGGTGAAATGCAGGGAGTGCTAAGCACGCGGGAGGCGATCTCGCGCGCCTTTTCAGTCGGGCTGGACCTGGTCGAGATCAGCCCGAACGCCGAGCCGCCGGTCGCCAAGATCCTGGATTACGGCAAGTTCAAATATGAGCAACAAAAAAAGCGCAACGAGGCCCGCAAAAAGCAGAAGATCGTCGAGATCAAGGAGGTGAAAGTCCGCCCGAACATCGATGAGAACGATTACCAGGTGAAACTGCGCGCCATGAAGAGCTTCATCGGCGAGGGTGATAAGGTCAAGGTCACGCTGCGTTTCAGAGGCCGCGAGATGGCGCATCAGGAGCTGGGCGTGAAGGTGCTGGAACGCATCCGGGCGGACATGGACGAGGAGACCAAGGTCGAGCAGATGCCGAAAATGGAAAACCGGCAGATGGTCATGGTGCTGACCCCACGCTGAACCGCATGGACTCGCTGGAGCGTTTCGCCACCGAAAAACTGGCCCGGCTGGACGCAACCGGGCTGAAGCGCACCCTGGCCACCACGAGCCGCGCCTCGGGTGCGGTGGTCTGGCACGACGGCCAGCGGCTCATTTCATTCTCGTGTAACGACTACCTTAATCTCTCCACCCACCCGGATGTCATCGCCGCCGCCCTTGGCGCGACGCAGGCGTATGGCGTGGGCGCGGGCGCGTCCCGCGCTGTCACGGGCAACCACCCGCTCTACGCCGCGCTCGAATCCAGGCTGGCGGCGCTAAAAGGCACGCAGGATGCCGTGGTGTTCGGCTCGGGGTATCTCGCCAACAGCGGCATCATCCCGGCGCTGCTCGGCACGGCGGATGTGGCCTTCGTCGATGCGCTGGCCCATGCCTGCATCTGGGCGGGCGCCAAACGCTCCGGCGCCAAAATCATCACCTTCGCGCATAACAGCACGGCAGACCTCACCAACCTGCTCGCCGCCCACCGCGCCCAATACCGCCATGCGCTCATCGCGACGGATACCGTATTCTCGATGGATGGCGACCTGGCCCCGCTGGACGCGCTGGCGGACCTCGCCGCGGCACATGATTCCTGGCTGCTGAGCGACGACGCGCACGGGCTGGGCGTGGTGCCCAGGCAACCGGGTGCCGGGCGCGTCCAGCTTCAGATGGGCACGCTCTCCAAGGCCATCGGCGGCTATGGCGGCTATCTCTGCGCCTCGGCGAACATCATCGCGCTTATCCGTAACCGTGCGTCGAGCTTCATCTATTCCACCGGCCTGCCGCCGGCCAGCATCGCTTCCGCCATCGCGGCGCTGGACTTCATCGCGCTCAACCCGGCCTACGCCGCGCTGCCGCTCGCCAAGGCCCAGCAGTTCACCGCCGCGCTGGGGCTGCAACCCGCGCAGAGCCCGATCGTCCCGGTGATATTGGGCGACGCGCGGGCCGCCCTGGCGGCTTCAAAAATGCTGCAAGAACACGGGTTCCTGGTCACCGCCATCCGCCCGCCGACCGTGCCGTATGGCACCGCCCGGCTGCGCTGCACCTTCAGCGCTGCGCATGGGGATGCGGATATCGACCGGCTGGCGGGCCTTGTCGCGGATCTGCTCGCCAAAAAAAGCTAAAAACTACTCCGCGCTGGTCTCAGCCTTGGGCTTCACCGTGCGCGGCCTGCCGCGCGGCCTGGCCGCGCGCGGTTCGGCGGCCTCCTGCGTCGGCGGCGCGTCGGGGATGATGGGAATGGCGCGAGCCTCCGGCGCCGGGGCGCGCTCCGCCGATTCTCTCGCGGCGGCGGCCAGCTCGGCCTCTAGCGCGGAGCTGATATCGATCCGCGTATCCACCGCCGGCTCGGGCCGGTAGCGCGGCTCCTGGCGTTCCGGCCGCTGATACTCGGGCTTCTGCCGTGGCTCGAATCGGCGCTCGGGGCGCGGCTCCTGCTGGCGGAACTCCTGCTGGCGCGGCTCCTGCTGGCGTGGCTCCATGGGCTCGTTATGCTCAGCCGTTGGATAGTCCCGGCGCTGGTACTCGCCCCGCTCCGGCGGGTTGGCCCCATTGGGCTGCGCGGGGTTCGGCTGGCCCTGGGCCTGGTTTATCGCGCTCACGATGCGGAAATAATGCTCCGCGTGCTGGTAGTAGGCCTCGCCCAGCACACGGTCCCCATTGCTCTGCGCGTCGCGCGCCAGTTGCTGGTATTTCTCGTGCAGTTGCTGGGCGGTGCCGCGCACCCGCATCTCCGGCCCGGAGCTGTCGAACACATGGTTCCGGTTGAGTGGGATTCCATTCTGCTGGTTGCGGGAAAAACCGCCACCACCATTGCCGCCACCGCCGTTCGGGCGATGGTTGCGGCCACGCATGCGCTTCATATTCATATGCTCTCGTGTGTCCTTACCAGATTGCTTGCGCGGCGGGGGTACAAACGCACCACCAGTGCCAAACCAGCCCGGCAAAACACCGGGAATCAGGGCAAAACAGCCCGCGCCATTACTATTTAGCCCCATCCGGCCATTCTGCCAAATGTTTATTTTCAGCGGGTCAAAATCGCCGTGCGGGCAACGCAAGCCAGGTCCTGGCGCAGCGTGCAGGCGAAGCCCGTCTGGCCTGCGAGTTCGGCGAGGTGGCCTGCCTGCCCCAACCCCAGCTCCAGCACCGCCACACCGCCCGGCGCCAGAAGCCTGGGCAGCTCGGCGATGATCCGGCGGTAGGCATCCAATCCGTCCTCGCCGCCATCCAGCGCGCGGGATGGTTCATAGCGCGCCACTTCGGGCATCAGCCCGGTAATCTCGCCCTGTGGAATATACGGCGGGTTGCTCAGCAGCAGGTCGAATTGCCCGGCAATCGCGCCCGCCCAGTCCCCCACGATGAAGCTCGCCCGACCGCCCAAACCCAGGCTGCGCGCGTTGTGCGCCGCCAGCGCCGCCGCATGGAGCGATATATCCACCCCCACGCCGAACGCGGTCCCGCACTCCGCCAGCACCGCCAGCAGCAGGCAGCCGGTGCCGGTGCCAAGGTCCAGCACGCACCGGGGTGCCGGGCAATGCGCCAGCGCGGCTGCCACCAATGTCTCACTGTCCGCCCGGGGGATGAGCGTGGCGGGCGAGACCGCGAAATCCAATCCCCAGAATTCCTTGTGCCCCAGAATATAGGCCATGGGCTCGCGCGCGCAGCGCCGCGCCACCAGTGGCTCGTAGCCTGCCTCGTCCAGCTCCGCGCGCAGCAGCAACCCGGCGGCGTCAATTCCATGCGCCGCGGCGAGCAGGAGCCGCGCCTCGCGCCGTGGCTCCTCGATCCCCGCCGCCGCCAGCCGCGCCGCCACCTGGCCGATCGCGATAGACGCCGTGATCAAAACTCCGCGGCCAGCCGCGCCGCCTGATCCTCGGCGATCAGCGCGTCGATCACATCATCCATCTCGCCCAGCATCACCCGGTCGATTTTGTGCAAGGTCAGGTTGATCCGGTGATCCGTGACGCGCCCCTGCGGAAAATTATAGGTGCGGATGCGCTCGGAGCGATCCCCGGTGCCCACCTGAGACTTTCGATCCGCCGCGCGCGTGGCGTGCAGGCTGGAGCGCTGCTGCTCATACATCCGCGCCCGCAGAATTTTCATCGCCTTCGCGCGGTTCTTATGCTGGCTGCGCTCCTCCTGCATCGCCACCACGATCCCGGTGGGAATATGCGTAATCCGCACAGCGGATTCGGTTTTGTTCACATGCTGGCCGCCGGCACCGGAGGCGCGATACACGTCGATCCGCAGGTCGGATTCATTCACCTGGACGTCCACCTCCTCGACCTGCGGCAGCACCGCGACGGTGATGGTACTGGTATGGATGCGCCCCTGGGTTTCGGTGGTCGGCACCCGTTGCACGCGGTGTACGCCCGATTCAAACTTCAATTTCGAGAATACCGATTTGCCGGTGATCTCGGCGATGCCCTCACGCAGCCCGCCCAGCTCGTTCTCGGCATATTCCATCACCTCAAAACGCCAGCCATGCAGCCCGGCGTATTTCTGATAGGCCTGGAACAATTCCGCCGCGAACAGCCCGGCCTCATCACCGCCGGCCGCCGGACGAATTTCCAAAATCGCCGAGCGGTCGTCCATCTCATCCTTCGGCAGTAGCGCTAGGCGCAGCGCCAGTTCCAGTTCCGGCAGGCGCTGCTTCAATCCTTCCAGTTCCACCTCCGCGAGCGCCTTCATCTCCGCATCGCCCAGCATCGCCAGCGCCTCGGCCTGCGCCCGCTCGGCCCCGCGCAAAGCTTTGATCTGCGCCTCCACCGGCTCCAGCTCGGCCAACTCCTTCGAGGCCTTCACGAACGCCTCACCGCCCAGCTGGCCAGACAGCATGAAGCGCAGTTCCTCCGCGCGGGAGAGAATGCGGTCGAGTCTATCATCCAGGTTCATCTGGCGCGGCACTCGGCGGACGAGTGTTTCATTTGGAAAAAAATTCAGCGAGCGCTTCGATCCGCACACCCGACTGCCCGCCATCGACCAGGTTTTTCAGCGCGAGATTCTCGCCATCGGCCAGGATCGCCCATCTCGCGCCGGTGCGGTTGGCGAATTTCAGACCATTCTTGAAACCGGATTGAAACGAAATCTCGACGCCAATGTCGAGGCTCCGCAAAAACGCGGCGGTGCTGATCGCCTGCGCTTGGGCGGCGTCATCCGGCTCGGCGATGATCACGATATTCACGTGCTTTTCAGCCGGTGGCGAAATGAGCATGGCGAGGCGCTCGATCCCCGCTGCCCAGCCCACGGCCGGCACCTTTGGGCCGCCCATCTGCGCCACCAGCCCGTCATAGCGCCCGCCCGCCAGCACCGTGCCCTGCGCGCCCAGCGCGGTGGTCACGAACTCAAAAGCCGTATGGTTGTAATAGTCCAGCCCACGCACGATCCGCGGATTCTCGACAAAAGGCACGCCAAAACCCGCCAGCGCCAATTTCAGTTTGGCATAGAATTTTTCGGCATCTTCGCTGAGATGCTCATAAATCACCGGCGCGCCCGCAACGAGTTCCTGGTCCCCCGCATCCTTGGAATCCAATATCCGCAGCGGATTTTTCTCGAGCCGCAGTCGGCTGTCCTGGCAGAGCGCGTCCGCGTGCTGGGTAAAATACCGCACCAAGGCGGCGCGGTAGGCATCGCGTGAGGGCGCGTCCCCCAGCGTGTTGATGTTCAGCGTCACATCCCCAGCCACGCCGAGTGCGTTCAAAATCTGCCAGCCCGCCGCGATCGCCTCCGCATCGGCGAGCGCCGTGGCCGGGCCCAGCAGCTCCAGGCCGATCTGGTGAAACTGCCGGTAGCGGCCTTTCTGCGGGCGCTCATAGCGGAACATCGGCCCGTGATAGAACACCTTCTGCGGCAATGTCTGGGTCAACCCAGCGGTGATCAGCGCGCGGCAGATGCCCGCCGTCCCCTCCGGCCGCAGCGTGAGCGAATCCCCGCCCCGATCCTCAAAACTATACATCTCCTTGGTTACGACATCGGAGGTTTCTCCCAGCGTGCGCGCGAACACCTTGGTATCCTCGAATATCGGCGTCTGCCACTCGGCAAAACCATAGAGTGCGCTGATCCGCCGCGCCGTCTCCACCACATGGGTGTGCCGGACGGAATCCTCACCCAGCAAATCGCGGGTACCACGGACGGGTTGCAGGGCAGGGGGCATCAGGCTGGTCTTCTCATGGTTTTTTCAGCTGCAAAAATCGACGTCACTCAGCGGCCAGCTTCTCCGCCTCCAGCACCGCCGCCTTGGCCTCCACCAGGTCCACGATATGCTTCACCATGTCCGCGCCGTCGATCGTATGGTCGGTCTTGCCCGCGGCATAGATCATATGCCGCCCATTGCCGCCCCCGGTCAGGCCAAGGTCGGTCATCAGCGCCTCACCCGGCCCGTTCACCACGCACCCGATGATCGAGAGTGTGATCGGCGTCTTGATATGCGCCAATTTTTCTTCCAGCGTCTCGACCGTCTTGATCACGTTGAAACCCTGCCGCGCGCATGATGGGCAAGAGATGATCCGCACCCCGCGATGCCGGATCCCGAGCGACTTCAGAATATCCCAGCCGACCAGCACCTCCTCCTCGGGCTCGGCGGAGAGCGAGACGCGCATGGTATCGCCGATCCCGGCCCACAGCAGTGAGCCCAGGCCGATCGAGGATTTCACCGTCCCCGCGCGCTTGCTCCCGGCCTCGGTGATCCCGATATGCAGCGGATGGTCGCAGACCTCGGCCAGCTGCTGATACGCCGCCACGGCCATGAAAACATCAGACGCCTTCACGGAAATCTTGAACTCATGAAAATCATGGTCTTGCAAAATTTTCGCATGTTCGAGCGCTGATTCCACCAGAGCCTCGGGGTTGGGCTCGCCGTATTTCTCCAGCAGATGCTTCTCGAGGGAACCGGCATTCACCCCGATGCGCATGGAACACTGATGGTCGCGCGCGGCCTTTATCACGTCCCGCACCCGCTCCGCCGAGCCGATATTCCCGGGGTTGATGCGCAGGCACGCGGCACCCGCCTGCGCCGCCTCGATCGCGCGCTTGTAATGAAAATGGATATCCGCCACCACCGGCACATTCACTTGTGCAATAATGTGGCGCAGTGCTTCCGTGCTCTCCGCATCGGGGCAGCTCACGCGCACGATATCCACGCCCGCATTCTCGGCGCGCAAAATCTGCGCCACCGTGCCCTCAATATCCGTGGTCAGCGTGTTGGTCATTGTTTGCACGGTCACCGGCGCGTCGCCGCCCACCTTCACGGCGCCAACGCTAATCTGCCGGGATTTACGACGGCTGATCTGCTGATATTCGCGATAATTCATGACAGCTCCATCAATTTTTCGGTGCAGGCGCGGGCGGGGTCAGCACGTAGTTGGTCACCACCGCGCCGCTCGCACCGAGTGGTGGTTCGGCCTTGCCGTTTTTGATAATCTCGGTGCCACCGGCGTTGCCGGTGATCAACGTCAGCCCGGCTTCGTCGGGCACCGGCCAGCTCTGCCCGGCCTGTAGCAGCTTGCTGAACAGGATATTGCCTGTGGCGTCCTGCACTTCAACCCAGCTGTCCGCGGTGGCCATAATCGTCTCGCCCGAGACCAATGGCGGGGCGGGCAGGCCGGGCGCAGGCGTCGCGGCAGGCGCGGGCTTCGCGGCAGGCGCGGTCGATGGTGCGGGCTTTGCCGTGGCGGGCGTGCTCACCGCGGACGTCGCATTCACAGCCACGGCCTTGGCCGGCGCTGGCGCGGTTTTTTTGAGCGGCGGCGCAGCGGCAGGCGCTATCACCGCTTTGGGCGCCGGTGGCTTGGGGGGCAGCGCCAGCGGCGCCAGCTGCACCGGCACGCTCGGTATGCTCTGGGCCAGGCGGCGTTCATGCGCCGTGTGTAGGTACCACAGCCCGTAGCCCAGCACCACGAGCGCCGCGCACAGCAGCACCACCGGGTTGGTCGGCAGGGCGCGGTCGGGCACCGGGGCCAGAAAACTCAATTCGGTCTTGGGCGGGCTGCCCATGCCGCCGGAATCGCGGAAGCGCCGCAGGATCTCATCGGCATCCAGCCCCAGCGCCTGCGCATAGCTGCGCACAAAGCCGGTCTGGTAGGCAGGTCCAGGTAGCGCCGCCAGCTCGCCACGCTCGATAGCCTCGAGGAAGGTGAGGCGGATACACAGGCCCTCCGCGACATCCGCCAGCTTCCAGCCCAGCCGCTCGCGCACCTCGCGCAACCCGGCGCCCACCTGGCCGGTGCCTGCGCGCTGCTCTGGCTCTCTCATCCTCGTCTCTTGGCTGTACTCTGGCATCCTGCGGGGGTTTTATACCGGCGGCATGGATTACGCCACCTTTCAAACCTGCTAAACCGGCAGATGATGTTCGCGCGCCCAGGCCGCCAGCGGCTCGCGGATGCTCCCGCCTGCCGCTCCGGCCCGGCGCAGCTCGCGCAGCACCGGCCGCAGCGCGTCCAGATCCGCCTCCACGAGCAGCGCCTTCACCGGCAGAATCGCGTTGCCGGACATCGAGAGCGTGGTAACGCCGATGGCGGCGAAGGCGAGCGCATCCAGCGGCCGCCCGGCGGCCTCGCCGCACAGCGAGAGCGGCACGCCAGCCTCATTGCAGGCCATCACCAGCCGCTCCAGCATCTCCAGCACCGGGGCGCTCAGCGTGTCGTAGCGTGCCGCCAGCTCCGGTGTCCCACGGTCGGCGGCGAACAGAAATTGCATCAGATCATTCGTGCCGACGGAGATGAAATCCGTCTCCGCCAGCAGCCCCGGCAGCTGGAACAGCAGGGATGGCACTTCGATCATCGTGCCGGCCTCCAGCCGTTCCGGGCTGGGGCGGATCCGCGCCGCCTCCGCCTCCAACAGGTCCCGCGCGGCGCGGAACTCCTCCACCGTCGCGACCATGGGGAACATGATCGAGAGCGGGCGGCCCTGCGCGCCCAGCAGCAAGGCCCGGAGCTGGCGGCGCAAAATCGCCGGGCGGTCCAGCCCGACCCGCAAGGAGCGCCAGCCCATCGCCGGGTTCTCCTCGGTCTGGATAGCCTCGCCGGGCAGCACCTTGTCGGCGCCCAGGTCCAGCGTGCGGAACTGCACGCGCTTGCCCCGGGCGCGGTCCAGCACCCGGCCATATTCGGCGGCTTGGCCCGCCACATCGGGGATTCCACCCGCCGCCAGCGCCGCAATCTCGGTGCGGTACAGGCCGATCCCATCGGCGCCGGTGCGCTCCATCTGGTCCAGCTCCAGCGCCAGGCCGACATTCAGCATCAGGCATATCGCGGTGCCATCGCGGGTCACGGCGGGCACATCCCGGTAGGCCGCCAGCGCCGCTGCGCGCACCTCGTGCGCGGCCAGGGCTCGCTCATACACCTCCAGCACCTCGCGTTCGGGCCGCAGGATCAGCGTGGCGCCCTCGGCGTCCAGCAGCGCGTCGTCCCCCTCGCGCGCCGCCTCCACCGCGCCGCGCTCCACCGCCAGCGCCGGGATTCCCAGCGCCCGCGCCAGAATCGCGGCGTGGCCGGAGGCGCTCGCCTCCTCGATCGCGACGCCCGCGATCCCGCGTGAATGCCAGTCCAGCAGGTCCGCCGGGCCCAATCGGCGCACCAGCAGCAGATACCCATCGGCGCGCTCCGGCTTCGGCGCCATGCCGCCCAGCGCCACCATCAGCCGCCCGATCATATCCTCGATATCCGCCAGCCGCTCCCGCAGGTAAGGGTCGGCGATGCGCCGCATCCGCTCGCGCAAGGCCCGCGCCACCTTGTCCACCGCCGTCTCGGCGGTGAGCCCATCGCCGATCGCCTGGCGCACCTGCGTCATCCATCCGGCGGACTGCGCCACCATCCGGTACGCCTCCAGCACGTCGCGCGGGGCGTTTCCGCCGGGTAGCGAGGCCGCGATCAGCCCGTCCAGGTTGCTGTTCGCCGTCTCGACGGCGCGCTCCAACCGCGTAAGCTCGGCCGCCGGGTCGTCGGTCAGCAGCCGGGCGATCGGCCCGGCCGCGCCATAGGCGAGGATCCTGCCGCGCGCGATCCCGGGTGAGAGCACGTGCCCGGCGTAACGCCGTGAGAGCGAGCCGGAGAATCCCTCCTCCGGCAGGTCGGTCGCTCCGGCGGCGGCCAGAATCTCCGCGAGCAGCATGGCAACCGTCGCCATCGCCTCGGCCTCCACCGCGGCGAACACCCTGGCCTGGCGCGACATCACGCCCAGCACACCCAAAATGCGTCCGGCGCGCTTCACCGGCACCGCGAGCATCGAGGCCATGGCGTCCTCGCCGATCTCGGCGCGGTACACATAGCGCGGGTGGTTCTGCGCGTCGGCGAGGTTGAGCGCGTCGCCCGAGGCGGCGACGATCCCGACGATTCCCTCACCAACCCGCAGCCTGGTGCGCCCCACGGCGCTCACATTCAGCCCATAGGTCGCGGCTAGTTCCAGCACCTCTCCCGCGCGGGCGACATAGATCATGCTGGCGTCGCCCGCCAGTTCCTCGGCCACCAGCCGGGCGATATCCGGCAGGCTCGCCGCACCGGAGGCCAATGCCTCGCGCAGCCGGGCGAACAGCCCGCGCGCATCCGCGAATTTGGGCCGTCTACGCCGGTTGGGCGGGCTAGACGCTCTGGCCACGCGCCACCAGCGCGGCGACGGCCTGGGCCTTCAATTCCGCCAGAATCTCGCCCACAGGCTGCACCGTTTTCACCATGCCGACCGACTGCCCCGCCATCACCGAGCCATTTTCCACATCGCCGTCGATCACCGCGCGGCGCAGCGCGCCCGCCCAGAAATGCTCGATGGCGAGCTGCGCGGCGGTCTTGTCCAGCGCCCCGGACTGGAACCGGCCGATCACCTCGGCCTGATGGAGGAGGAATTTTTTCGTGCCCGCATTCACCAGCCCGCGCACGGGAATAACCGGGAAGCGCTCATCGAGCTGGATGGAGGGAATGGCGTCCCGCGCATTGGCGGACAAAAAGGCTTTCTTGAAGTTCCTGTGCGCGATGCTCTCGACCGAGGCGGCAAAGCGCGTGCCGAGCTGCGCCCCGGCGGCACCCATCTCCAGGTATCCCACAATCGCCTCGCCGCGCCCCAGCCCGCCCGCTACAAACACGGGCACCTCACGGATATGCGGCAGGATCTCCTGCGCTAGCACGGTGAGCGAGACCGGGCCGATGTGCCCACCGGCCTCCGAGCCCTCGATCACCAGCGCATCCACGCCGGATTTGATGAAGCGCCTGGCCAGCACGAGCGCGGGCGCGAAGGCGATGAGCCTGGCGCCGCCATCCTTCACGGCGCGCACCGCCGGGCCGGGCGGAATCCCGCCCGCCAGCACCACATGCCCCACTTTGGCACGGACACACACCTGCACGAGGTCATTCAGCTGCGGATGCATCGTGATCAGGTTCACGCCAAAGGGCCTGTCCGTCATCGCCTGGGTCGCGACGATCTCGGCCTCTAGCAGGGCAGGCGGCATCGCCCCGCAGGCGATCACGCCAAAGCCACCGGCGTTGGAGATCGCGGCGACCAGATGCCGCTCGGAGACCCAGCTCATCGCCCCGCCCATGATCGCGAGTTCGGTGCCCAGAAACGCCGCACCGCGGGCCTGCAGGGCGGCGAATTCCGCCTCGCCGGCCGGTACCTCGCGTTCAGGCATCGAGGTCATAGGCGGTATGCAGCGCGCGCACCGCGAGCTCGGTATATTCCGCCGCCACCAGCACGCTTACCTTGATCTCGCTGGTCGAGATCACCTGGATATTGATCCCGCGCTCGGCCAGGGTGTGGAACATGGTGCCTGCTACCCCGGCGTGGCTGCGCATCCCAACCCCCACCACGGAGAGCTTGGCGACATTCTGGTCGGTCGTGATCTCAACAAAGCCGATCCGCTCGCGTGCCTGCTCCAGCACCGCGTTGGCGCGCGCGAAGTCCGCCTTGCCCACGGTGAAGGTCATGTCGGTCGTTCCATCCTCCGCCACATTCTGCACGATCATATCGACATTGATATGCGCCTCGGCCAGTGGCACAAATATGGCGGCGGCAATCCCGGGCCGATCCGGCACCCGGCGCACGGTTATCTTGGCTTCATCGCGTGAATAGGCGATTCCGGCTACGATCTCTTGTTCCACGACCTCATCCTCATCAACAACCATGGTTCCCGGCGCATCGCTGAAACTGGAGCGCACCTGCACCCGCACCCGCTCCTTCATCGCCAGCTCGACCGAGCGTGTCTGCAACACCTTCGCCCCCACCGAGGCCAGTTCCAGCATCTCCTCATAGGTGATCCTGGCCAGCTTGCGGGCCTGCGGCACGATTCGGGGGTCGGTTGTATAAACCCCGTCCACATCGGTATAAATATCGCACCGGTCAGCCCCCAGCGCCGCCGCCAGCGCCACGGCGGAGGTGTCCGAGCCACCGCGCCCCAGCGTGGTGATCCGGTTGTCCGGGCCGATCCCCTGGAACCCTGCTACCACCGGCGTCTGCCCCTGGCCCATGCGGCTGAGCAGTTCCTCACTCTCGATCGCGTCGATCCGCGCCTTGCCGTGCTGCCCGTCGGTCTCCACGGCGATCTGCCAGCCCATCCAGCTGCGGGCGTCCACGCCCAGGTTCTGTAGCGCGATCGCCACCAGCCCGGCGGTCACCTGCTCCCCGGTCGCGACCACCGCGTCATATTCACGCGCGTCGAACAGGCTGGAGAGCTTCTGGCACCAGTCCACGAGCTGGTTGGTCGTGCCCGCCATGGCGGAGACGACCACGGCGACCTCATCGCCCGCGTCCAGCTGTGCCTTCACCCGCGCCGCGACATTGCGGATACGGTCCAGATCGGCGACGGAGGTGCCGCCGAATTTCATCACGATACGCGCCATCACTCTGCCTAACCTTGTGGAATTCCGCCCGGTGCGTCACATAACCGCCAGGGAGGGAGCGCGCAATGCAGACTGATTCCGTGAAGCCCGATGAGATCGCCCGGTTCGACGCGCTGGCGGCCCGCTGGTGGGACGCTAACGGCCCGATGCGCCCGCTGCACCTGATGAACCCGCCTCGCGCCGCCTGGGTACTGGCACGCATCCGCGCCAGATTTTCGGGTGTTGTGCGCGTGCTTGATATCGGCTGCGGCGCCGGGCTGCTGGCCGAGGCGCTGGCCAAAGCGGGCTGCGACGTTTTGGGGCTGGACGCGGGGGCGGACGTCATCAAAGCGGCCCAGGCCCACGCCGCCGGCCAGGGCCTGCGTCTCGCCTACCGCACCGGCACCGCCGAGGCGTTGGCGGCGGAGGGTCAAAAATTCCCCGTCATCACGGCGCTGGAGGTCATCGAGCACGTCGCCGACCCGGCTGGCTTCGTCGCCACCCTGGCCGGCATGCTGGAGCCCGGCGGCCTGCTGTTCCTCTCCACGCTCAACCGCACCGCGCGCTCCTATCTCATCGCCAAGCTGGGTGCCGAGTATGTGCTCCGGCTGCTGCCCGTCGGCACGCATGAGTGGCGCCGGTTCATCACCCCGGCGGAGCTCAGCGCGCACTGCCGCGCCGCCGGGCTGCGCGTTGAGGATACTGCCGGGCTGACCTTCAGCCCCTTGCGCGGCGGTTTTCACATCTCGCGGGACAGTTCGGTGAACTACCTCGCCATGGCGGTCGCCTGAGCGCGCTCGACAAACCCGGGCGCAGGCGGCAACAATAGGCGGTGCAACCCATATCATCACCCTGGCAGTCGCAACTCCCGCAGGCGGTGCAGGACCATCTCGCGGAACAGCTCGACCCAGGCGCGTTCATCCCGGCCAGCGCCCGCCCCACGGTCATCACCGCGGCGCCACCGCCGCCGCCGCCGCCAACGCGGGCGCAGCGCCTCGCCGAAGCCACGGCGGGCAGGGTCGGGCTGGTCCAGGCCAGCCTGCCGGAGCTGCCCTATCCGCTGTGGCTGCGCGCGGGCACGGATGACGTGCAAGGGGCGCTGAAATGCCTGGATGCCAGCCCGGTCGCCATCCCCTACACGCCGCGCCGGATTCTCGAGATCGGCGCCGGTGCGGGCTATCGTAGTGTGGCGCTGGCATTGGCCTGGCCAGATGCCGAGATCCTCACCACCGAGCCAGACCCGTCCCTCCAGCGCGTTGCTCTGCTCAACACGCTGCCCTACGGCAACATCACCGCCACCTCCCTGGCGCTCAGCACCGATAACGCGCGCTACGGCATGACCGGCAGGCAGGGTGAGGCCGGGCGGCTCGCGCTGGCGCGCGATGATAGGGGACCGATCGTCGCGACCCAGCTCAAGAACCTCCTCTACTCGCGGGGCTGGAACGCGGTGGATACCGTCATCATCACGCCCGACGCCGCGTCGGACCATCTGCTGCGCGTCCCCTGGCCCGCCAGCGTGCGGCTGCTCGCGGTGGAGACCGGCGGTGCGCCTTTGCACGAGGCGACCCAGCCGCGCTATCCGCCGGAGGGCTTCCTCACCGAGATCGTGGGCGACTACGTGCTGCAGCACCGCCGTATGCCGGATATCAGCGCGCCGCCTGTCCGCCCGGTGCCGGTGTTCGATACGCAAGGCCCGGCGCAGGGAATGCGGCTGGAGCACATCGCCGTCGACCCGCCGGGCTTCTTCGCGCTCGGCGCCAACGGCTTCCGCCTGCATCCCAACGAGCCCGGCGCGCCGCTGGCCAGCGTCACGCTCACCCAATTCTGCCGCCGCTTCACCGAGCTGCATCTCACGCTGCGGGTCGTCCTGCCCACCGCCCGGCCGGTACGCCTGCGCGTCGCCCTCAACAGCCTGCCGGAGCATGAAACCCTGGCTGGCACCGTGGAGGCGCTGAACGGCGGCGAGAGCCGGGCCATCGCCATCAAGCTCCCCATCTATGAGGGCGCGTGCGAACTCGTGTTCACGGCGGAGATGGCGAAATTTGAGTATTCCAACGCGGGCGCATGGGCCGAGATCGTGGCCGCCGCCTTCATTTGAATGGAATGGCAACACCCCGGCATCGTGCTGGAGACCATCCCCCATGGTGAGGGCGATTGCCTGGCGACCCTGCTCACGCCCCAGGGCACCTGGCGTGGCCTGGCGCGCGGTGGTGCGTCGCGCGGCCGGGCCGCCATCTGGCAGCCGGGTAATCTGCTCGCCGCCCGCTGGGTGGCGCGGCTCGAATCCCAGCTCGGCAGCTTCACCGGCGAGCTCGTGCATCCCGGCGCCGCGCTGGCGATGGAGTCCGAGCAAAATCTCGCGGTACTGAACGCCGCCTGCGCCCTGGCTTTGGGCGCGCTGCCCGAGCGGGAGCCGCATCCGGCGGTTTTCGCCGGGCTGGTGCGCCTGCTGGCGGGCATCAACCTCCCCGGCCACGCGCTGCCCAGCCTCGCCCACTGGGAACTCCTGCTACTGCGCGAGCTCGGCTTCGGGCTGGATTTCTCGGCGCCCGCCGGCGCGAACGACCGTCTGGCCTATGTCTCGCCGCGCACCGGTCGCGCCGTCACCCTCTCCCAGGCCGGGGAATGGGTGGACCGCCTATTGCCCCTGCCTGCGTTCCTGCTCGATGAATCCCAGCCCGGCCCGGCGGACTGCCTGGTGGCGCTCCACCTCACCGGGCATTTCTTCACCCGCGATGTCTTCGGCGCGCGCCACAAACCGCTTCCACCGGCGCGCGCGCGCCTCTATGATCTGCTGAACCGACCCCGGGAGTGAGCATGTTGGACGAAGCCGGACATATCGAGGACGCACCGCTCAGCGTCGCACTCTCCGAGCGCTATCTGGCCTACGCGCTCTCCACCATCATGTCGCGCTCGCTGCCCGATGCGCGGGACGGGCTGAAGCCGGTCCACCGGCGGCTTGTCTATGCCATGCATCAGCTCAAGCTCGACCCGCGCTCGGGCTTCAAGAAATGCGCGCGCGTGGTCGGCGATGTGATGGGCAAGTTCCACCCGCACGGGGACAGTTCAATCTACGAGGCGCTGGTCCGCCTGGCGCAGGATTTCTCCTCGCGCTACCCGCTGATCGAGGGCCAGGGCAATTTCGGCAATATCGATGGCGATAACGCCGCCGCCATGCGCTACACCGAATCCCGCTTGACCGAGATCGCCGAGCTGCTCCTGCGCGGGATCGACGAGGACGCGGTGGATTTCCGCCCGACCTACGATGGCGAGGAGCGCGAACCCGTGGTGCTGCCCGGCGCCTTCCCCAATCTGCTCGCCAACGGCGCGGCTGGCATCGCCGTCGGCATGGCGACCTCCATCCCGCCGCACAATGCGGGCGAGGTCTGCGCCGCCGCCATGCATCTCATCGCGCATCCAAAGGCCAGCACGGCCGAGCTCCTGGCGCATCTGCGCGGGCCGGATTTCCCGACCGGCGGCGAGCTGGTGGAGGATGCGGCGACGCTGGAGGCCGCCTATGAGAGCGGGCGCGGCAGCCTGCGCACCCGCGCGCGCTGGGTGCGGGAGGCGCAGAAAAACGGTACCTGGGTATTGGTCGTCACCGAGATCCCCTACCAGGTGCAGAAATCCCGTCTCATCGAGCAGGTGGCATTGCTCCTGCAAGAGAAAAAACTGCCCCTGCTGGGGGACATCCGCGATGAGTCGGACGAGCATATCCGCCTCGTGCTGGAGCCGAAATCCCGCACCGTGGACGCCGACATGCTGATGGCCTCGCTGTTCCGCGCCACCGCGCTGGAATCCCGCTTTTCCATGAACATGAACGTGCTGGATGGACGCCAGCCACAGGTCATGGGCCTGCGCGCACTCCTGCAATGCTGGCTGCGCCACCGCCACGAGGTCCTGATCCGCCGCTCCGCGCACCGGCTGGAGGCGATCGCCCGGCGGCTGGAGATCCTCGGCGGTTATCTCATCGCGTACCTCAACCTGGACGAGGTGATCCGCATCATCCGCACGCAGGACGAACCCAAACCCGCCCTCATCAAAGCCTTTGCCCTCACCGAGACCCAGGCCGAGGCGATCCTCAACATGCGCCTGCGCGCCCTGCGCCGGCTGGAGGAGCAGGAGATCCGCGCCGAGCATAAAAAACTCGCCGCGGAGCAGAAATCCCTCCAGCAGCTTCTGGCCGATGAGCCGATGCGCTGGGGACAAATCAGCGCCGAGATCGCGCAGGTTCGGGAGAAATTCGGCACCGGCCCGCTGGGTGCCCGCCGCACCCGGATCAGCGCCGCAGCGCCTGTGCTGGAGATCACCGCCGAGGCCCTCATCGAGCGCGAGCCGATCACCATCATCCTCTCGCAGAAGGGCTGGATCCGCGCGCAGAAGGGCCATCTGGCGGATGGCACGGAGCTGAAGTTCAAGGAGGGCGACCGGCTGGATTTCCTGCTGCGCTGCGCCTCGACCGACCGCATCACGCTGCTCGCCACCAACGGGCGGGTCTACACGATCAAAGCCTCGGATATTCCGCGTGGCCGGGGCGATGGCCAGGCGATCCGCCTGCTCATCGACCTCGCCAATGAGGACGGCGTGCTGAACCTCTTCCTGGCGGATATGCTGGGCAGATATCTCGTGGCGTCCTCCACCGGGCGCGGCTTTCTGCTGCCGGGCGCGGAGCTCACCTCCGAGCGGCGGGCGGGCAAAACCATTCTGGTGCTCAAACCGGGTGAGGAATGGGCGGTCTGCACGCAGGCGCAGGGCGATCATGTCGCGGTCATCGGGGAGAATCGCAAGCTGCTCATCTTCCCGCTGGCGGAGCTGCCCGAGATGCCGCGCGGGGCGGGCGTGGCCTTGCAAAAATACAAGGATGGCGGGCTGGCGGACGCAAAAGTGTTCAACCTGGCGCAGGGGTTGAGCTGGCGGCTGGGCGACAAGACCCGCAATGAGCCCAAGCTCACCGACTGGCTGGGTGCCCGCGCGCAATCGGGCCGCCTGCCGCCATCGGGATTTCCGAAATCGGGCAAATTCGGCGGGTGATGTAGGACCGTCCAACCCGTCAATCGCGAGAATCGCGCGCAGCGTGATGCGAAGCAACCTATTCCGACACTGCAATGAAATATGGATGGGTTCGAGTCATGTGCAGGCACGCTGCGCATGACGCTCGCCATGATGTCCTCGTGCTACTGATGGAGCCTTGAAAATCCGGGAAAATTCTGACATATTGTTGTTATATCGTAACAATATGGCCGTGCGTGAGCGGGGGTGGGAATCAGAGATAAAAATCGCGCGGGTTGAAGAATTGCCTGGCGGCGAGTTGGGCCATGGCGGGTGTCATGATGATGGGTGGCGCCGGGCGCCAGATTTTTCGGGCGATTTTTTGGCGTGGTGGCGTGGATGAGGGCTCGCGTTTGGTGCGTGGCTTTCGGGGCAGTTTGAGGCAGGCGGGCGGTTTGATGCCGAGCATGTGGCATAGCGGGCGGAGGCTGCGGGCGAGCATCGGGTGGCTCGTGATGAGGGATTGCGTCTCGGGTTCATCCAACAGGAGGAGCAGATGGCTGCGCATGGCGCTGATATCGGAGCCGGGGAACATGAAAGCGAGCCAGCCGAAATTGCTGGGCGGATGGAGTTCATCGATTTTTGGCGGGTTGGTGGGTGGGTTGCGGGGTGTGGCGCGCTTATGGCTGGGTGGGAGCGGCCCGCGCTCGATGAGGGTTCGCAGGCGGTCCATCAGGCGCGTTAAGCGGCGCGAGAGTATCTGGCACAATGAGACCGGCATTTTGACGCGCG
>JAJZGI010000070.1 GCA_021798575.1 Pseudomonadota bacterium
ACGCCATCGATCGCTTCATGGTGGAGAACAATCAGGACCCAAAACCATTCCAGTGGACCAAAAAGCCACACGAGATTTTGGCCGCAGTAAAAAGAGGGCACCAAGTGTTGGATTCTATCCACTAGCCAAAGGGAAATGGCAACGGGTGAACTGGCGGCGGGGCACCAAAGGGCGGCTGACATGTCTCTTCGCGGCTCGCCGTGTCCGCGTGGGAGACGGCCATAAGCACCGTATGCTCGATAATCGTGTGCAGTGCATGCCGGGCGACGAGGTCTGGCTCGTGGGCGAACACCGATCGAGTGGCGAGCAAAAATACTACGTCTCGAACTTACCGGCCGATGCGAGCCTCAAGATGTTCGCGGCCACAATCAAAGCCAGATGGATCTGCGAGCAGGCGCATCAGCAACTCAAGGAGGAACTTGGCCTCGACCACTTCGAAGGCCGATCCTGGACGGGGTTACACCGACACGCATTGATGACCATGATCGCATACGCCTTTCTCCAATCCCGCCGCCTCAAAGCAGCGGGACGGAAAAAAAAGAACCGGAGGGCCGCCGCCACAACCGAGCATGCCGGCCATCAGGCAAGCCATCCTCGACCTTTTTGCACGGCCACCACCGAAGCGATGCCCGCACTGTGAGAAACACCTCGTCGACCCCGGCCAACTTAAACTGCCAAAGTAGTGCTAGGCGGTTGGTATCGCGCGCGGGGTTGGTGGGGCGAAGGGGCACAAGGTTCCAGCGGTGCGCAGCACCGATGGAAATGCCCCGGAGGGGGCCGCGCGCCAAACATAAATATAATACCAACGGTCATTCTTTATGACCGTTGGTATTATAGGGTGCGATCAAACACCCGCCCAAACACCACCACGCTCTCCACATTAGCGGAATGTGGGAACTGGTCGATCGGCGTCGCGCTGAGCACCCCGTACCCGGCACGGTGCAACTGTGCTGCGTCCCGTGCCAGCGCCTCGGGATTGCAGCTCACATAGATAATCCGTGGCACGCCGCTTGCCGCCAGCGCGCGCATCTGCAACCCGGCGCCGGCAAAGGGCGGGTCCAGCACTATGCCCGCGGCCTTGTTCAACTCTGCCGCGGGGAGCGGCCTTCGGTGCAGGTCCCGCATGAAAACCGACATGCGTCCGGCGAGGTTGTTCAGGCGGATGGCTCGATCAAGCGCTGCAAAGGCCGCCGCGTCACCCTCATAGGCCACCACCCGCGCGGCCCTGGCGAGCGCGAAAGAGAGCGTGCCTGCGCCTGCGAATAATTCCACGATGAAGGATTTTCTGGTGAGCTTCGGAAGCCCCGCCAGCATGGCTTCGACGATTGCGGCCTCGCCCTGCGCGCTCGCCTGCAAAAATGCAGCCGGCGGCGGCTCCACCACAGCGCCGGAAAAGGTGATAACCGGCGGTGCGAGGATCACCACCGGCTCGGGCGGCGCCGTGCCGCACCGCGTGCTCATGCGCAGCACGCCGTGGCGGCGGGCGAATTCGATGATCTTGCTCCTGTCCGGGCCGGTTGGGGTACCGTCCAGCCCCAGCAGAATGTCCGGCCCGTCGTCCAGCCAGTTGATCACGACATCGCCCACACGGCGGAATCCCTGGAGGCTGCGCAACAGGGTGCGCAACTCCGGCAGCAGCCGCACGATGCCAGGCTGGAGCAGCGCGCACTCGCGCATGTCCACCACCTCAGGACTGCCCGCCTGGTGCAGGCCAAGGGTGATCTCGGCACCGTTGCGGGATGCGGCGAGGTCGGCGCGGCGGCGCGTGCCGAGCGGCGGTTCCACCAGCGGTCCCAGCGAGGGTTCCGGCCAGCCAGCTTTCGCCAGCGCCTGGGCGAGCAGTGCTGGCTTGTCGATCGCCCGGCGCGCATCCACCGCGCAGCCGCCACAATGGCCGAAATGCAAGCAATGGCTCATGGAATTAACCGAGCGGCGTTGCTCCAGCGTTCAGGCCGCCACGCCCTCGTGGTCCTCTGGCGCGTCCTCGAACTCCGGGGACGCCTCAAACGCCGCGCTGAGCGGGCCACGCTTGCGAATGAGCATGAACGCCGGAACATCAGCGCCGAAACCACGGACGTTAGGGCCGAAATTATCGCTGGCATAGACCGTGCGAGGCTCGCGGCGGGGCGCCTGCTCACAGGGTTCCTCTCGGCGGGGCTCCTCGCGGCGGGGCCGCTCGCGCGGTGCGCGGTCACGCGGCGCCTCAGCCGCTTTGGCTGCGCGCGGGGATTGGGGTTTGGCGGCGGGCTTGCTCCGGCGGCCACGGCCACGCCTGGCGTCGCCCTCGGCCCATTCCACCAGATCCAGGCCCGGAACCTCGATCCGCGGGATCGGCATCCCGGTGATCTTCTCGACCGCGTCCACCGCGGCGCGGTCCTCCGGCGTGGCGATGGTGAACGCCCTGCCTTCCTTGCCCGCGCGGCCGGTGCGACCGATACGGTGGACATAATCCTCGCAATGGTGCGGCACGTCGAAATTGAACACATGGCTGAGCCCGCCGATATCGATGCCGCGCGCCGCGACATCCGAGCAGACCAGCAGGCGCAGCTCATTGGCCTTGAACTTCTCGAGCGTGGCAAAGCGGACGGATTGCGCGAGGTCTCCGTGCAGGGCGCCGGCGGAAAACCCATGCTTGAGCAGGGATTTTAGCAGAATATCCACATCGCGCTTGCGGTTGCAGAAGATGAGCGCGTTCTGCACATCCTCCGAGCGGATGAGCCGGCGCAACGCCTCGCGCTTGTCGTGCTCGTTCACCAGCACCAGGCCGGAGGTGATGGTGGGCGCCACCGAGGCCGGTTTGGAGACGGTGATCTCCTTCGGGTTGGACAGGAACGCATCCGCCAGGCGGCGGATCTCGGGCGCCATGGTGGCGGAGAAAAACAATGTCTGGCGGGTGCGCGGCAGCATCGCCACAATCCGCTCGATATCCGGGATGAAGCCCATGTCCAGCATCCGGTCGGCCTCGTCGATCACCAGCACGCGCACATCGGTAAGCAGCAGCCCGCCGCGCTCGAACAGGTCGATCAGCCGCCCGGGTGTTGCGATCAGCACATCCACGCCCTTGGCCAGCACGTCCTTCTGGTCGGACATGCTCTCCCCGCCGATGAGCAGCGCGTGGTTCAGCTTGAGGTACTTGCCGTATTGCACGAAATTTTCGGCGACCTGGAGGGCCAGCTCGCGCGTCGGCTCCAGGATGAGCGAGCGCGGCATACGGGCCCGGGCGCGGGAGCCGGAGAGAATATCCAGCAGCGGCAGGGTGAAGCCGGCGGTTTTGCCGGTGCCCGTTTGAGCGCAGCCCAGCACGTCGCGCCCCATCAGGACCGTGGGGATCGCCTGCGCCTGGATCGGCGTGGGGCGGAGATAGCCCTTGTCGTGCAGGGCGCGCAAAATCGGCTCGGAGAGGCCGAGCGGGGCAAAACCATCGGCCTCGGCGGCGGCGTCCTCGGCGACGCGGATATCAGCGTCGGCTTCATCGGCGGGAGAGAATTGCGCAGGCTCGGGCGAGCCGTTCTCGGTAGAGGTGGGAATCGGCGCGGTGTTCGGCGCTTCACGCTCTGGAATATCAGACAAAAATTGGACCCGTTCGTGTTGAGATAGGCGCGTGCAAACAGCCCGAGCGGCTGGCGGCATTCGGCACCTGCGCGCATATCGGAAAAAAAGGGACAAAAGTCAAGGGTTTGGGCTTTTATAAGCTCATAGCCGGAATTCTTGCTCCAGCGGCGCTTGTCGTCGATCAATGCCTGCGCCTAGGTCCATGATCCGCTGGTGCGGCACTATCGGCTTGGTATCTACAGAGCCTCCCGCACTTTGGCGCGAAACCATGCGTCGTGGGCTTGCGGATTGGCGGTCATGCCAGCCGGCAGGCCGCCTTCTGTCACGATACGGGTGAGCAGGATGCGCACGGCATCCGAGACGGTGAGGCCAGAGTCGGCCAGCGTTTCTGCCGCTTGCGCTTTAAGATGGTCTTCGATGCGCACATGCAGCATCGAGGTTTGAGCAGCGGCCATGTCTGACTCTCCTGTGAAATACTTGCTATTAGATGTGTCTCTTTTGAGATACCCTCAAGCGGCCTGGGATGCACCGGTGGCATGGCGCGGAACGGCTTCACCACCCAGCGCATCCAGAATTGGGCAGTCGGGCCGCGCATCACCATGGCAATGTGCCGCCAGATGCTGGAGCGTGCGGCTCATGGCGGCCAGGGCGGCGGCTTTTTCATCGAGTTGCGCGATATGGCGCAGCGCGATCTGCTTGACCTCGGCGGATGGGCGCGTGCAGTCCCGCCATAGACCCAGCAGCAGCCCGATATCCTCGAGCGAGAACCCCAAGTCCCGGGCGCGGCGGATGAAGCCCAGCTCGTGGACCTCGCGCGCGGTGTAGTGGCGATAGCGATTCTCCGCCCGCGCGGGGGCGCTGATCAGCCCGATTTGTTCGTAATGGCGGATCATCTTGGCAGAAACGCCCGAAGCGACGGCCGCCTGCCGGATGGTGACGAGGCTCATGCGCCCCGCCAGCTTTTAAGCCGCAGCGCGTTGGCCAGCACGCAGACCGAGGACGCCGCCATCGCCGCCCCGGCGATTGTGGGGCTGAGCAAGCCAAAGGCGGCGGCTGGGATGCCGATGAGATTATAGATCATCGCCCAGAACAGGCCCTGCCACAGTACGCGCCAGGTCTTGCGCGAGAGCGCCAGCGCCTCGGCGACCAGTGCTGGCTCAGGCCGGAGCAGCGAGATCTCCGCCGCCTCGATCGCGACATCCGCCCCGGTGCCTATCGCCATGCCGACATCCGCACCGGCCAGCGCGGCGGCGTCATTGATGCCATCGCCCACCATGGCCACCACCGCGCCCGCCGCCTGGGCGGACTGGATTACCGAGATTTTATCCGCCGGGCTGGCCTGCGCCTTCACCCGCGAGATGCCCAGCGCCCGCGCCACCGCCTGCGCGGCGGCCTCGCGGTCGCCTGAGAGCAGCATGGTCTCGCACCCCATTTCATGCAGGCGCGCCACTGCCTCCCGCGCGCCGGGGCGCAGCGTATCCGTGAAGGCAAAGCCCGCGAGCCATTGGCCCTTAGCCGTGGCGAGGTAGGACCAGGTGGCATCGCCCGCTACAGGTGGCGCGCTCCCGCCTACCTGCGCGATGAGCGCCGCCGAGCCGAGAATATAGCCCATGCCGCCAACCCGGCCGCTGACGCCGTGGCCCGGCAGGATCTCCAAATTCTCGGCGGCGGCCACATCCGCCTGGCGCAGCGCCCCACTCAGCGGATGCGTATCCCGCGCGGCCAGCGCCGCGGCGATATCCAGCGCCTCCTGCCGAGTTGTGCCGCTGTGCAACAGTACGTCCACCAGCTGCGGCTTGCCGGTGGTGAGCGTGCCGGTTTTATCGAACACGACGAGGCTGACCCGCGCGGCGGCCTCCAGCGCATCGGCATTGCGGATCAGGATACCGCGTTTGGCCGCCGCCGCCGTGCCAGCCAGAATCGCGGCCGGGGTGGCCAGCCCCAGCGCGCAGGGGCAGGCGATGACGAGCACCGAGACCGCGTTGATGATGGCGATGTTGAGCGCCGCGCCGTGCAGCATCCACCCGGCGAAGGTGACCAGGGCGATAGCGACGACGATGGGGACGAACACCGAAGCCACCCGGTCCGCCAGTTTTTGCATCCGGGCCTTGGAGCCCTGCGCCGCCTCGATCAGCCGGGCCATACGGTCCAGGAACGACTCGCCCGGCGCCGAGGTCACGCGCAGGCGCAGCACCGCGTTGAGGTTCAGCGTGCCCGCCAGCACATCCGCCCCGGCGGCGCGCAGCACCGGCAGGCCCTCACCCGTGATCGGACTCTCATCCAGGCTGCCGGAGCCCTGCGTGATGATACCATCCACAGGCACACGCTCGCCTGCGCGCAGCTCGATCTCATCGCCGGGTTTGAGCGCGGTCACCGGCACCTCGGCGCCGCCCGAAAGGCGCGCGACTGTGGGGCGCAGCCTGCCCAGCGAGACGACCGCGCGGGCGGCATCCCGCTTGGCCTTGCCCTCCAGATATTTGCCCAGGCGGATGAGCGTGATCACCGCCGCCGAGGATTCAAAATACAGCGGCCCGGCGCTGGCGTAATCCACCACCGAGAGGCCGTAGGCGGCGGTGGTGCCCAGCGCCACCAGCAGGTCCATATTGCCGGCCCCGGCGCGCAACGCCTTGAACCCGGCGACATAGAACCGCGCCCCCAGCCAGAACTGCACGATCGTCGCCAGGGCCACCTGCAACCAGCCCGGCACCGGCCAGAACATGGAGGCGAACAGCGGGGCCGAGAGCAGCGCCGCCGCGACAAGCTCCAGCGCCTCCCGCGGCGAGGGTTTTGGCTGGTTGGCGCTACGCGGGCTGGCGGCATAGCCCGCACGCTCCACCGCGATGAGCAGATCCTCGATCCGCGTGCCTGGGCCAGCCTGCAGATGCGCCGTCTCGGCCGCGAGGTTGACCGTGACGTTTTGTACCCCCGCGACCCGGCCCAATGTTTTTTCGACTCGCGCGACGCAGCTCGCACAGGTCATCCCGGTGATGTCGAGGTCGAAGAATTGCGGCGGCGTGATCTGGTCCATGGTGGAACCTATAAGGGTTCCCATCATGGTAGAGTCAAGGAGTCATGCGAAAACCCGTCGCGACCACATACATCTCCTTGGAATCCTTGCGGCTCGCCGGGGGTTTGGCGTGGCGCACGCTGCAAAAGCGCAGTTTGAGCGTGTTCAGCATCTCGCGCTCCGCCCCGCCCTGGAACAGTTTGGCGACAAAGGCGCCGCCCGGGCAGAGGATATCCACCGCGAATTCCAGCGCTGTCTCGGCCAGGGCCATGATCCGGATATGGTCGGTCGCGACATGGCCGGTGGTGTTGGGCGCCATGTCCGAGAGCACGATATCCGCTCTGCCGCCCAGCATTTGAGTCAGGCGGGCCTCCATGCCTGGCGCCATGAAATCCCCCTCGATGAAGTCAGCCCCCGCCACCGGGATGATGGGCAGCAGATCCACTCCCACGACGCGCGCCGCCCCGCACGCCAGCGCCACCTGGGCCCAGCCGCCGGGTGCCGCACCAAGGTCCACCACGCGGGCGCCCTTGGTGATGAGCTTGTACTTCTCGTCCAGCTCGATGAGCTTGAAGGCGGCGCGTGAGCGATAGCCCTGCGTGCGGGCGGCCTGCACGTAGGGGTCGTTGAGCTGGCGGGCGAGCCAGGCCTGGCTCGAAGGCGTGTGCTTGCGCGCGTTTTTCAGCCGCACGGCCTCGCGGCGGGGCGGCACGGAGGGGTTCTGGCTCATGCGTGGGCGGTGCCGCGCCGTGCCGGTTGCGCGGATCGGATAAGCCGCATCAGCATCCCCTCCCGCAGCCCGCGATCCGCCACCAGCAGCTCGGGCACCTGCCAGAGCTCGTGGATGGCGGCGAAGATGGCGCAGCCGGGCAAGACGAAGTCTACCCGCTCGGCGCCGATGCAGGGATGGCTGGCCAAGCCGGCGCGGCCCAGCGCCCGGGCCTCGACCAGCGTGGCGTCCACGCAGGCGCGCGGCAGCGAGAGGCCATCCACCCGCCCGCGCCGGTAGCGATCCAGCTTCAACGAAATGCCGGCGAGCGTGGTGACCGTGCCGCTGGTGCCGACCATGCGCACGCCGCCCTGGCGGATCTCCTGCGTGATCCGGTGCACGGCCTCGAACGGGCGGAGCATGGAAGCGATGTCCGCCACCACCTGGGCGAAGCCGGCCTCGCTGTAGCAGATCTCGGCGCAGCGCTCCGAGAGGGTGACGACGCCGACGGGCAGCGAGAGGTAGCCGATGAGCGACGGGGCCGAGCCGTCGCAGTTCACCCGTACCCAGGCGATCTCGGTCGAGCCGCCGCCGATGTCGAACAATATGGCGCGCCGGCCGGAGCGGCAGATGAGTGGGGCGCAGCTCTCGACCGCCAGCTCGGCCTCCTCGCGCGGCTGGATGATCTCGAGCGGCAGGCCCGTTTTCTCGCGCGCCAGGGCGATGAACTCCGCGCCGTTTTCCGCCTGGCGGCAGGCTTCGGTTGCGATGGCGCGCAGCCGCAGCGGCCCGGTGGTGGCATCCGCCGCCCAGCGGTGGGCGCGCTCCGCGCACTGGCCGAGCGTGCCAAGGGCGCGCTCCATGGCGCCGCTGGAGAGCCGGCCGGATTCATAGAGCCCCTCCCCCAGCCGCACGACGCGCGAGAAACTATCCACGACCTGAAAGCCGCGCGCGCTGGGGGTGCCGACCAGCATCCGGCAGTTGTTGGTGCCGAGGTCGATCCCCGCGAACAGCGGGCGGCGCTCATCGACGCGCCCTGGTTGGGGGCATGGGCGGAGCGCCGGGGTTGCGTGAAAGCTGTTGGACATGTTGGCTGTAGTTTCGCGCCTTATTAGCGGGTTGAACAAGGCGCAAAGTGCCACCGCCCGCGCCTGCGGGATTAAATTATCATGGGTGCGCGGTTGCAGGGGACCGCGACCGGTGCTAACCCCAGCCGCGCCGTGCGCCTTGGGGGATAGTTTAGCGGTAGAACTCCTGGCTCTGACCCGGGCAGCCTTGGTTCGAATCCAGGTCCCCCAGCCACCGCGCCGCACCACGAAAGACTGGCGATGATTTTGTTCTACGAGCCGGAGGAGGCCAGCGCGGCGGCGGCGATTACCGCGATCGGCGAGGAGCTGGCGATTTTCGACGACTGGATGGAGCGCTACCAGTTCATCATCGAGCTCGGCCGCAAGCTGCCACCCTACCCCGAGGAATTGCAGAACGAGGCGCACCGGGTGCAGGGCTGCCAATCCAAGGTGTGGCTGGCGGCGGACGGCGGGCATGAGATTTTGCGCTTTACCGGCGCGTCGGACGCGGCGATCGTCTCGGGACTCGTGGCGTTGGTGCTGCGGGTCTATTCCGGGCGCGAGCGCGCGGAGATTTTGGGTACATCGGGCGCGTTTTTGCATGATCTGGGGCTGATCGGCGCGCTCTCCAGCAACCGGGGCAATGGCGTGGCGGCAATGGTCGAGCGTATCCAGGCGATGGCGCGTTAACGCGCGAGCCGGCGCCTGTTGGCGCGCACCTTGCGGCGATAGAGCTGGATGATCTCATCGGCGCCGAGATCGTGCTTGCCGCCGAGTGCCGCCTGCATCATCATCTGACCGCTGGCAGCCATGGTGGCGAGCTTCTCGGAGACCATGAGCTCGGCCTCGCGCGGCGCATCCGGCCCGCCTTGCGAGATTTTGGCCAGCCGCATGGCGATGACCTGCTGCGACTCAAAGGCCAGCAGCGCGCCCTGAAACGCCCGGTTGACCAGCGACATATCTGGCCAGGGAAAATAGGCGGATGATTTTACCATGTACGGGACCTCTGATGCTGGGGTTGATATGGGACGATGCAGTGTCAACGCCAGCTGTTTCCTGCTGCACTGCAAAATATGGCGGAGATTGCATGAAACGGACGGTATTTTATTACGATATCGTAATAAAATGAACGTAAGTGGGCCGGGCGGCGATCAGAGGTAAAATTCACGGGGGTTGAAGAACTGGCGGGCGGCGAGTTGCGCCTCGGCGGGGGTCATCGGCCTGGGCGGTGGGGCCGGGTGCCAGATTTTTCGGGGTGGTTTTTGGGGTT
>JAJZGI010000021.1 GCA_021798575.1 Pseudomonadota bacterium
GCGATCGACAGGTTCCTCCTCGAAAACAATAATGACCCGCAGCCATTCCAGTGGACCAAAAAGCCAAACGAGATACTCGCCGCAGTCAGACGAGGGCACCAAGTGTTGGATTCTTACCACTAGCGCCTCCGCACCGCCCGCAAACTCCAGCACGCCGGGGCTCAGCTATCTCGAGGGTTTTCAATCCATCAGCGACAGTGAGACGCAGGTGGACATGCTGACGAGCCCGGTGCTGGTCCAGCAGGCCGTGCTCGACACCGGGTTGAACGCCACCGTCATTGGCGCGTCGAGCGCCTCCCCACGCTATTGGCAATGGCGGTTTCTGGATGGCGCAGATACCACGGCGTTCTCGCCTCACCCCCGGAATTTGCAGGCGCTCTATGCCAATTTCGACGACCAGAGCATCAGCCAGGAGAAATATAAGATCCGTTTTGGCAAGGCTGGAGACTATCAGATCCTCAGCGATGGCAGCGTCGTTCTCAACGGGCATCTCGGTAAACCCGCCTCGGGCGGCGGGCTGCAATTATTGTTGATGGCGCAGGAAAAAGGCTTTGTGCCCCAAGCCGGTGCGAATTACGGGCTGAAAATCGTGAGCCCGGTGATCGTCGCGCAGAATATCCTGAATGGTCAGCTCTCGGTCACGCCTGGCGGCACGCCCACCCTGCCGTCGGATATCATCAACGTGAATTTTGCCAGCGAGAACCCTTATCAGGGGCAACGTTTCGTGAACGCGCTGATGAGCGACTATATCGGCACCATCGTCTCCTGGAACTCGACCGCAGCCGGTGGCGTCGTGAATTTTATCACCGACCAGCTCAGCGATGTGCAGGCGCGCCTGGCCAAGGCCAATGCGGCGCTCGCCCAGTATCAGCAAAAAACCGGGATCCTCTCACCGCCGGATAACGCGAAGGATATCATCGACCAGCAGTCGCAATTCGCGGTGGAGCAGGCGAGATTGAAGATCAAACTGGCGGCGTTCCAGGAGATGAACGCAGCCCTACACAAGCCCATCCACGGCATAGACCCATATCTGCTCAGTCAGACGACGAATGTGACCTTGTCCGACCTCTCGGAAAAATTGGCGGATGCCTACGACCAGTTGGAGGCGCTGCGCGTGGACTATACGGATAACGCGCCGCAGGTACAGGCACAGCTCCGGCGGGTCTGGCAGCTGCAATATGCCATCAGGAGCCTGGTTGGGAACAAGCTGAGGGAGACGCAGAATAATCTCGCCACCAACACCGCGCTGATCAATAAACTCCAGGATAAAATTGAGGCGATGCCGGCGCAATCCCTGCGGGTCATCAGCCTGACGCGGTCGAGCGATGTGCTGGGCCAACTCTATGTCATGCTGATGCAAAAGCAGCAGGAGGCAGCGCTCTCGAAGGCCGCGCAGGTTTCGGCCACGCGCGTTCTCACCCCGGCGCAGCTGCCCTTCAAGCCCAGCGCGCCGCGGCCCGCTGTGGTCCTGGCATTTTCCCTGGTGCTTGGCCTGCTGGCGGGCATCGCATGGGTGCTGGGCCGGCGCGCACTCTCCGGCAGGTTTGAGACGGAGACCGAGATCCGTCGTCTGGTGAAGCTGCCGGTGTATGGCATGGTGCCGGAGCGTGCGCCAGCGGATGCGGCGACGCTGCTCGCCACCCATGGCTATGGCGCATTCGCCGAATCATTCCGCGTTATCCGGAATAATATCTATCATGCGATACCAGGCAAGCAATGCAAGACGATCTTGCTCACCTCGGCGGGAATCAGTGAAGGTAAGAGCTCTGTCGCGGCAAATCTCGCAAAAACCATGGCCGATGACGGAAAGCGCGTGCTGCTGATCGACGCCGATATGCGCAAGGGCCATCTGGATTCGAGCCTTGGGCTCAAGGCCTCGCCCGGGCTCTCGGACTGGTTGATCAGCAGTGAGTCGGTGCCGCTTCAGATACCCGCGGGGGAGCGTTTCTCGGTTCTCACATCCGGCGTCAAGCCGCCGAACCCGGCTGAGCTGCTGAACGAGGGCCGTCTGCATGAGATATTGAGAACCCTCAGCCCGGCCTATGATTTTATCATCTTTGACTCTGTTCCATTGCCATTAGTCTCCGACGCGCTGATTCTGGCACGCCACGCGGACCTCACGCTCTCGGTGCTCTATCAAGGCCGGTCCAAACATCGCGAGGTGGCTCTCCATGCGCAGACGTTGGAGCCGTTGACGACGCATATCGGGCTGATCATCAATGCGGCCGGGCGCGCGAAATCGGGTTATGGCATGATGATGAATGCCGCCCCCGAAGCCAGCGTGAAAGCATCCGCGCCGCGCCGTGAGGAGCCAGCGCTCACCTCTTGAACCATAGACGTCTCTCATATGGTCCCAGTATTTAACCAAAGCTACGAGAGAAATGACATGTCGAACGCTTCCGCAACACCGCATATCGTCGACCATACCGAGACACGCCCCTGGGCTGAATCATCGCCGCGCGCGAAGCCACTGGGGCGGATCTCCCCTTCATTGTTCCCGGCTGCTCTGATTGCCGCAGATTTCGGGCTGACTGGCCTGTGGTGCTTCTTCATGCTGCGCGGCGCGGACCCCTCCCGGCCGGGACATTTCAGCCTGGAACTTGTCATCGCGCTCGATACCGCGCTGTTGGTCGTCGCGTTGCTCAAGATAAACCAATTTTATAAAATTGAACGGCTGATAAAACCGCAGGCGACATTCGACCAACTCGGCGTGATATGGGCCGTCGTATTTTTGTCTCTTTTTATCATGTGGGTGCTTGTGAGATCCCCACATGCCGCTGAATTTCCGTGGTTCGCTTTGTGGTGCATAGGCGGATTTATCGTGCTCAGCACGGTGCGCATGTCTGTCGGCCATGCGTATCGGGCCTGTGTGGAAAAAGGATTGCTCTGCCGGGCGGTTGTGTTGTTTGGCACGGCAGACCGCACCGCGCCATTGCATGAATATCTGGCATCTAGCCAGCATGGGATTAAAGTTGTCGCCGTACATAACATGCAGGCGGGATCTAGCGCCGATGGTCTTGAACGAACATCTGAAATACAGGATTTCATGAGGTTTCAACAACCCCACGAGATTGATACGATTATCTTGGCCATGCCGCTTGAGGACGCCATGGATATTCAAAACATTCTCCTCAAGCATGCGACACAAGCTGCCAAGGTCCGGCTGTTCCATAACGGTATGGGTTTTGCGCCGCCGCGCTGCGGTTATGTGGCCGACGGAGAGATTCCCGGCCTGAATCTGGCTGTGATTTCAGATCACCCCATCTCGTTCTGGGGGATGCTCGCCAAGAACGCGCTGGACCGGATGGTCGCGTTCGCAGCGTTGCTGTTTTTTGGCCCACTCATGCTGATATGCGCCGCGGGGATCAAACTCAGCAGCCCCGGCCCGGTGTTGTTCCGCCAGCGGCGCATCGGCTATCGAAACCAGATTTTTAATGTCTATAAATTTCGCTCAATGCATTGTTCTGCGGTGGTGAACCATGACCTGACCGCCAGAAACGACCCGAGGATCTTTGCATTCGGGCATGTTCTACGCAAACTCAGCTTCGATGAACTCCCGCAGCTTTTCAACGTGCTGAAGGGCGACATGTCACTCGTCGGCCCTAGGCCGCATATGCCCGAGGCGCGTGCCGCCGGAAAATTCTATTATGATGTGGTTACGGAATATGCGCAGCGCCACCACGTGAGGCCCGGAATCACGGGCTGGGCGCAGGTGAATGGTTGGCGCGGCCCGACGGAGACCACCGAGCAGATTGAGCAGCGCGTGAAGCATGATCTGTACTACATCGATAACTGGTCGCTCACGTTGGATTTCAAGATTCTCTTCAAGACGCTGTTCGTTGGTTTTTTTGGAAAAAATGCATTTTAGCCACGATGATGGTGATTCGTCGACCGTTTCTGGTCCGTCCGCCAAGGCTTTCGTATCTCGTCGGCACGGGTTACTGGCGGGCATGGCGGGTGCCTGGCTATTGGCGGGGAGTGACAGAGCATCGGCGACACCCGACAGCAAAACCGCAAAGCCACTGCACGCGGACCCATCGATGGCCGATCACACCAAGGCGATTCAGGACCGGATCGATGCCTGCGCGCGCGCGGGCGGCGGGCGCGTGGAATTGGCTGGCGGTGTATTTCATTGCAATGCAGGTCCTATCTACCTCGACCCCACCAAAATCTCCCTCTCGGGACATGGCGCGGTGCTCGATTTTTCCGGAGCAAAAGGCCCAGCGGGGCTCATCGTCGCCAGCCCGGCAGATGCACCGGCCTACGGGCAGGCGACCCAGCGGATCACGGGAATCGCGTTGCGCGGCCCGGGCAAGGCGCGCGGCATGGCGGGGATCATCCTCCGCACCGAGGCGCCGGGCCGTTCCTCACGCATCTCGCTCTTCAACCTGGATATTTCAGGTTTCACCAACGGCGTGCAGTTCGAGGACCGCGCGTATCTCATCCAGATCTATAACACCGCCATCCGGGGCTGCGAAAATTGCGTGATGAGCCTGCCGGATCAGCACGACGCGGGCGAGAACGTGAGTTTTTTTGGCTGTACCCTCAGCCAGTCGGATGTCGCGGTAAACAATCCGGGTGGCTTCGAGATGAACTTTTTCGCCACCTCGCTGGACTACACGCCCCAATGGTACAGCGGCAACGGTCTCGTTAATCTGTACGGCTGCCATCTGGAGATGGCCGCGCCGCGCACCGACCAGCCACTGTGTAACGTTACGGGAAACGGGGTTCTACAGTTCCACGGCGGCACCATCATGGTCTCGGGGGACAGCTTCGCGGCACACCCGGAAAATGCAACCGTATTTCATCTCCAGGGTGTGCGCTCGCGCGCGGTGCTGGTGGGCACGAGCGTGTATAATCTGCGCTCCGCCAGTGGCAGCATGGCCGCGGGTGCGGGGAGATTGATTCTACAGAATCTTCAGGGCGGCCCGCAAAAGCAGCTCGCCCCTGCGCCGATGCACACCCGCCGTGCCGACCTGTTCGGTGGCGCCGGGAAGATGTCTGGCCGGCTCATCCGTGTCGAGGCGGATGTTACCAGCGATGCAAAGGGTGATAGCGCTCCGCACCAGGCCAAGTTCGGCGGCATGACGCTTCGCAATGGTGCCCTGGCCATCGACAAAACCGGCGGTACGGGTAATGCGCTCCGGGCGCGGTTTTTTTGTCCCGTCCGCCCGTTGTGCAGCCCCGCCGCACAGCTGCAATGGCGCATCTTCGGGACGATCCCGCCTGGCACCGGCCCGGTCTGGGTCACGCTCAACGCCGTACAGAAAATCGGCGTTGATTCTTTAGGGCGTGCGATCATCGGCGCCACCGAGCCGATGGGCGCGCTGCAAACCCTGCCCACGACATCCAGTGGCGCCGCCTGGACGGATCTATCGATCAACACGCTGGAGATGCAGGCGGATAGCGCCACGGACGGCTGCGTATCGGACTGGGCGACGCATCTGTGCATCAGCTTCGAGCTCATCAACCTGCCCGCGCACTCCGGCATCATGATCAGGGATCTCGTCGCCTATGGTCTCTGAACCCGTTCCGCTACTGGGCCCTGACGCCATGACGCGCCGCCTGGCCTTTGGCACGATGCTGATGGGCGGCGCCAACGTAGTGAAAGCCGTCGTGCAGCTGCTCACGCTGCCGATCGTCGCGCGGCTGCTCGGTCCGTCCGACTACGGGCTATATGGCCTGGCGATGCCGGCGGTGTTCCTGATGCTGATGATCGCCGACAGCGGCCTCGGCGCCTCGCTCGCGCGCGAGCCGGAGGGCAACACCGATGTCTGGTCCTCCGCCTATTGGTTTCTGCTGGCCTCTGGTATTTTGTTGATGCTGGCGCTGAGTGGTGCGGCCTTTCTCGTTGCGGATTTCGCGCATCAGCCGCGTCTGCCGCCGATCATGATGGCGCTATCCATCTGCCTGGTTTTTCTGGTGCTGGCGGTGCCGGGCAACGCGCTGCTCACGCGCCAGGGCAGATTGGGTGTCAACAGTATCGGGGAGACGCTGGGTAACATCATCGGGGCGATTGCGGCCATCGTGCTCGCCTGGCGTGGCGCCGGTGCTTGGAGCCTGGTGGCGCAAACGCTCCTCACCTACGCCATCCGCACCGGCTTCATCATGGTCGCCGCTCCGTTCATGCCGAAACTCCATTTCGCGCTGGTGGATCTGCGGGCGCATCTGGCCGTGGGCGGTTCCATTCTGGGTGCGAGGCTGGCGAACACGGGTGGGCGGACGCTGGAGTCCGTCCTGATCGCCCGGCTGGTCGGCACCTATTTTCTGGGTGCCTACAGCTTTGCCAATCAGGCGCCGCGCTTCATCTGTGAGTCCGTCAGCAATGCGCTCTGGGCGGCGCTCTATGCCCAGGCGGTGCAACCGGAGAATGAGGCGCGGGCGGTGCGCAGCTATAGCATCGTGCTGCGGGTGTTCTCGCTTCTCGTGTTTCCGGTGGCGGTACTCATCGCGGTGGACGCACACCGGCTCGTCCTGGGGCTACTGGGCACGCGCTGGCTCAGTGCCGTGTTTATTCTGCGCGTTCTGCTGGTGAGCTACGCGCTGAACATCGCAGGCGGCTTTGGCAGCGCCCTGCTCTACGCCAAAGGTCGCAGCGGAATCCAGCTGCGCATCACCTTGGAGGCCGTATTCATCCGGCTCGCCTCTGTCGCCATCATCCCCTGGGTTGGCATCACCGGCATGGCGATCGGCTTCGGGATCGCGAATCTCGAGGTGTTTTTGCGAGGCACCTATGCTGTCAGCCGACATTTCCCGCTCCCGCTCCGCGCACAGTTCCGGCTCATGGCAGGCCCCGCGATCGCCAGCGTGCTGGTCGGCGGGCTCAGCTTGGTCCTGGCGGCGCACCTGCCGAGCGGAATCTTCTTCACCATCGGCAATATGGCGGGGTGTTTCGCGCTCTATGCCCTCATATTGGGCGTGACTGAATACCGCATGATGGCGGCCGACCTGCGGGCGCTGCGCACACTGCTCGGCCGCAAAGGAATGGAGCAACGGGCATGACACTTCCGGCGGTCATCTTCTGGATTTTATTATTCGGGAGCCTCTATAGAGGCGGCCCGATGCTGCTCAACATGGTCTTCATCGCCATGTCGTTCGGCACGCTCTCGGTTATTCCGCCGGCGGTAACAGGCGGCATCACCGTGCTGCCGGAATCCATCTGCGCCGCCGCTTTTGTCGGCAGGCTGCTGCTCAACCGGAACGCCTATGCCTGGATGCTCGACGCCACGCTGCGCTTCCAGAAAATGGGGATCTTGGCGCTCTTCATGCTCATCGCGCTGGTGGGGGCGGTATTTTTGCCTACATTGTTCGCAGGCGTTCCGGTCATTCCCTTCCGCCCGGCGGGTGCCGTGGTACTCACCTCGGCATTGCACGCGAGCACCGCGAACATCACGCAATCGGCCTACCTGCTGCTCTCCGCGCTCATGGTGCTCGCCTTTGCCTACGCCAGCCGGGGCGCTCAGTTCCAGCGCCAGCTCCTGCGCGCGATGCTGTATGGCGCCATCACCGTGGTGCTGACTGGCGTCGCTGATTTGGTAACGCAAAAAGCCGGGCTGGCGGCGCTGCTGGTGCCGTTCCGTAATGCCACCTACACGCTCAATATCGACGACACTATTTTGGGCACGCAACGGATTGTCGGGCTGATGCCGGAGGCCTCATCCTATGGCCCGCTCTGCGTCTCGTTCGCGGCATTGGTTCTCACGCTGCGGCCATTCTATCCCACTATAACGCAGCGCCGCCTCTGCATGTTCCTGGCGGCTGCGCTCGCCTTGCTCGGCTGGCTCTCAACCTCCTCCACCGCCATCCTCTGCCTGGGCGTGCTGGGGTGCATCTACGTGGCGGACTGGGTGCGGCGCACATTGAACGCCTCCGCGCTCGGCCGCAGCAGCCTGAATGTCGAGCTCTTTATCGGCATACTCATCATCACCGGGGTTCTGGTCTTTGTCATGTTCGATCCATCGGTCTTTGAAACGATCGAGGCCCTGCTGAACAAGATGATCTTCCAGAAGACCGGCTCGTCCTCCTTCGCGGTGCGTCAGCAATGGAACCACGTAGCCTGGCAGGCGATGCTGGACACCGACGGTGCGGGTTTTGGTGTGGGTGGCTCGCGCTCCTCCAACGGGGTGATCGCGGTATTCAGCAACACAGGCATCCTGGGTGGCTTGGTTTATTGCGCGTTCCTTTTGCAGGCATTTCTTCGGCCATCCGGCGGCATGCCCTGGAACGCGGGGATGATCTCGGCGCTCAAACTGGTGCTCCTGGTGCCGCTGGCCAGCAACGTGCTCACCAGCACCTCGCCGGATTTTGGCCTCTTCATCGCGACCGTCATCGGCACGATCACCGGGCTCTCCTTGTCCCGCATGCCAATACGGTTTGATAATGCGCCAGCAGCGCATCGCGCCAGTCAGCCGCCGCTTGCGCCAGAAGGGCCGCCGCTGCAATCGCCCGCTCGCTCATCGACCTGATCTCATCATCCGCTTCCGCCAGATGCGATAACAGGGCGGCGAAGCCCGCGATATCCTGTGTGTTGATCGCGAGCCCGGCCTCCGATTCCACGACATCCTGCGATATCAGCGCGGTGTTGGAGATGACGACGGGGACGCCCTGCCGCAGCGCCTCCACCACCGCGAGCCCGAATGTCTCACGCCAGCGGGAGGGCACCACAAGCAGCCTTGCGCTGGCGAGGTGCATTGCCACCTCATGGGGTTCGCACCAGCCGGTGATCTCGGCCTGCGGATTTACCTGAGCGAGATGCGCGCGCTCCACGCCATCGCCGATGATGCGCAGCGGAACGCCCGCGAGCTTCGCCGCCTGGGCGGCGTCCAGCGCGCCCTTCTCGGGGTCCAGTCTTCCCACGAAGCACACGATCCGGTTGTGCTCCGCCTTTACCCGCACGCCGCTCGGCATCTCCACGGGGTTGCGCACCACGCTTATCTGCGCCTCAGGCACGCCCGCTCGGTGAAAAAACGGTGCCATGCCACGATGTACCAGAAGATAAGTCGCCGGAGATGTCTTGAGGTCAAAATAATGCTCGCGGATTCTCTGCCGGCCGACCCGCCAGAGTTTCTCGGGGTAGCTGCGCTTGTCGCAGTTTGAGGCGAGGCAGGCGCGTGACATCGGCAGCAGTTCGCACCCCGTATGCGTCTGGTAATTCGTAAATCCGCCATTGGGGCAGAGGATGAAAAAATCATGCGCGTGGATCACCACGCGGTGCTGCACGCCGCGCAGCGCATCGAAGATCGAAGGCGAGAGAATTTTCGACCAGCTATGGATATGATAGATGACACCGGCGTCATCATGGTCCGCGATCCAGCGCGCCAGCGCGCGCCGGCTGCGTCGCGAATACAGCCCACTGAGAAAGGCGGACGCCTTTGGCGCCTGCAATATATGCGCGCCGCCGACCGCCACGACATCCACGCCCGCGGCGATGAGCGGCGGTGCATCACCGGCGTCCCCACAAAAATACGTCACCGAAATGCCAGCATTGGCCAGCAAAATCGCGGAGGCGACCGCCATCGCCTCCGCCCCGCCGCGCGCCACGGATTGATCACTGATCACCACAACGCGGGAGAGCATAGAGGCTAATCCATTTCCAGAATACGCTGCGGGGACAGTCGGCCACGCAGCATGTCCGCCAGGGCCAGCCGGTTGCCGCGCCAGCGCCCGGCGCGGTCTATCCACGGCTCGGGCGCTCGCAGTTTCAGACGGTTCATGCACAGATTCCGGCTGATCTGTGCTAGCGCGCGCGCCGGGCTGAGCGTGCGCTTGCGGACCATGTATAGCGGATTGGCAATCTGCGAATAGCCGAATTTCAGCCCTGAATTGCGCCCGCTCTTTACGCCCAGATGCACGCCGCACAGGCTGGGCGATTTCACGATTTTACCGTAAGGCGCTAACCGGCGGCTGAAATCGACATCCTCAAGCCAGCCGTAGAGCGGCAATGTCTCATCAAAGCGCAGCCCATGCTGGCGCACCGGCGCCATCCGTATCGCCATATTGCAGCCATAGGCATTATACGCGGCCATGGGGGCTACCTCGCGCGGTGGCTGCGCATTTTGTTGCAAGATCACATCAGCTTCGGCGGGTTCGATCCCGGCACTTGAGATGCCATCGGCCAGCACCGCGCCGGTCGCAACGACGATATCCGTCTGCTCGATGAACAGGGCGGAGAGCTCGGCCAGATAATCCGGCGCCATGAAAAAATCATCGTCCAGAAACAGCAAAATATCCGTCTCTCCGGTGGCCTCGATGATGCGGTTGCGCTGGCTGGTCAGCCCCTTGCGACCTATTACGATGCACACCGGAAAGCTAAAACTCGCCTCGGTCTCGGGCGCGACATCAGCGGGCTGGGCCGGGCAGATGATAACCGCATCGGGCTGGCGCGTCTGCCCCGCCGCATGGCGCAAGGTAGCCAGCAAAATCTCAGGCCTGCCAAGCGTTGCGATGCCGATCGTGATTCGGAGGGTCATTCAGCGCCGCTCCAACATGCCCGCTGTCGCGCGGTGTTCTGCAATAAACTTCAGAATCCTCGCTTGAAAGATCGATTTATCGAACGTCTGCGCATGAGCCCGGATGGCTACGGGGTCAAAAATTTCGGGCCCGGCGATATATCGCGCCACCGCCGCGTTCAGCGCCTCGACCGTCTGGGTATTGAACAGAATACCGGTCTTGCCGTCCACCACCGTCTCTAGCGCGCCGCCGGCGGCATAGGCGATCACGGGGCGGCCGCTCGCCATCGCCTCCAGCGGGACGATGCCGAAATCCTCGACGCCGGGGAAGATGAGCGCGCGGCAACCGGCCAGGAGCGTCTGGATCTCAGCGTCGCTCTGGTGCCCAAGGAACTGGACATTCGCGTTTGCCATTTTGCGCAATGCGTCCTCCTGTTCGCCGTGGCCGACGACGATCAGCCGCAGGCCGTTACGGTTGAATGCCTCGATCGCCAGGTCGAACCGCTTGTAGAAGACCATCTGCCCGAAACACAGAAAATAATCGCCGATGGCATCGGAGATGCGGAAATGATCGATGTTGACAGGCGGGTGGATGACGGTGGCCGTACGGCCATAGAATTTTTTGATCCGCCTCGCGACAAACTCGGAGTTCGCGATAAAATAATCGACCCGTGTGGCGCTCGCGCTGTCCCATATGCGCAGCGGCGTGGCAAACAGGCTCATCGCCCAACGAGTCATGCGGCCGGAGGCGCGCCGGTACTCATGGTACTGGTCCCAGACATAGCGCATAGGGGAGTGGCAATAGCAGATATTCAGCGCGTCGGGCCGCGAGATCACGCCTTTTATCGGCCCGGCCTCACTGGAGATGATGAGGTCGTAGCCTTGCAAATCCAACGCCTCGACCGCAAAGGGCATCAGCAGCAGGTATTTTTTATAGTGCCTGGTTGCCCCAGGAAGCCTTTGGATAAAACTCGTTTTAATAGTGTGCCGCTTGATCGTCGCGGATATCTTCTCCGGGTCGTATACGTGGGTGTAGATGTCCGCCTCGGGATAGAGCTCGCATAGCGCCTCGATGACCTTCTCGCCGCCGCGCATCCCGACTAGCCAATAATGAATGATGGCAATTTTCAAATATGGGACTGCTTTTGAGAGGGTGGTCGCGCCAGCTCTAGATGTGCAGCAGAAACGGGTTTATCAAGCGCAATCCGAATTTTAGCTTTCAAAATCGCTCTGGCGCAGAAACCGCGCCGCAAGGCCAGGCAGAACGACCAGGCTGAGGAATGTCGAGGTAACCAGGCCGCCCAGAATAACGATCGCCATCGGTCCCTCGATCTCCTGCCCGGGCCGCGCGGCCCCAAAAGCCAATGGCATGAGGCCGAGCGCGGTCACCAGCGCGGTGAGCAAAATCGGCACGACCCGGTTCTGTGCGCCGATGCGGGCCGTGTCGGCGCACCAGCGCTCACCCTGCTGCAAAACCAGGTGCCGATAGTGGGAGAGCAGCATCAGAGCGTTGCGCAGCGTTATGCCGAACAGCGTGACAAACCCGACCGCCGCGCCAAGCGAGAGCGGCAGGCCGGACAGCCAGATCGCGGCCACCCCGCCGATGAGCGCGAAGGGCAGGTTCACGGCGAGCAGCGCCACGAAGCGCCTGTTTTTGAGCGCGATGGTCATCAGGCCCAGAATCGCCAGCACCGCGCCCAGGCTTTCCAGCAGCAGGGTGCGTTGTGCGCCGCTAGCGGCGGTCGCCGTGCCGCTGATGGCGTAATAGGTCCCGGGTGCGAGATGCATGGCCCCCAGTGCTGCGCGCGCGCGCGCCACAAAGGCGGTGGCACCGCCGGAGGCGATTTCCACATCGACAGACTGGATGCGCTGCGCATCCTGGTGCATGATCACGCTGCGGCCATCACCCTCGGTGATGTTCGCCAGGGCGTCCAGCGGCACCAGGGCGCCATCTGGCGCGGTGAGGGGAAGGTTGCGGATGCTGGACGGGTCGCCACGCTGGGCCTCGGGCAGGATCACGGTGACAGGCCAGGAGGTGCCGCCGCGATAGATGCGGGCGACATCCAGCCCGGCATAGGCGGCCTGGATCGCATCCAGCACGGCGGCGGGCCGGAAGCCATAGTCAACCAGCGCCGCCCGGTTCAAAGTGATCGATAATGTTGGTGTTGTGGGCGGTGCGGTGGTGTGCACCACACCCACGCCCGCAATCCCGCTCAATATCTGCGCGGCCTGAGCGGCGTCATGGTCCAGCGCCGCGAGATGGCTGCCAAAAAACGTGACGACGACCGGGGCGGTGCTGCCGGAGAGCGTCTCGTGGATACGCTCGGTGAGAAAGGTATTTGCCCAGAAACGCACACCGGGAACCTGGCCCAGGGCCGCCAGAATTTTGCGCTGTGAACCGATGCTGTCGCGGTTGCCGCTGGCCGAGAGCGTAATATCCAGCTCGCTCTTGTTGATATCCGGATGGCCGTTGCCGAGATTGGCGTGACCCAGATGGGCGACGACATGGCCCACCTGGGGCATTTTTTGCAGAATATGGATCGCGCGCAGCACGAGGCGCTTCATCTCCGGCATGGATGTGCCGGGCGGGGCCAGAAAATGCGCGATGATCTCATTTTCATGGAAACGCGGCAGAAAGCTCGTGGGCAATGCGGCGAGGCTGGCCACTGCCAGAAATGTGATCCCCAGCAGCGCGATGATCAGGCGGCGGAAGTGGCTCTCGGCGCGCGCCATCGTGCGGGCATGAAATTCTCGCGCCCGCACAACAAAACCCGAATATCGCGGCTCCGTCCGCCCCAGCAGGAGCACGGAGAGCGCGGGCGTGACCGTGATCGCCACGCCGAGCGAGGCCAGAATGGCGATGATATAGGCGATGGCGAGCGGCGCGAACATGCGCCCTGCCGTACCCGTGATCGCAAAGACCGGCAGAAAAATAAATACCACCGACAATGTGGCAAAAATAATCGTGCCGCGCACCTCGAGCGAGGCTTCCAGAACAACTTTCAACCGCTCCGCAAAAGCCAGCGGGCGTGGCGCCAACTGCAAGCGCCGATGGATGTTCTCGACATCCACGATGGCATCGTCGACAACCTCACCCAGTGCGATGGCCAACCCGCCGAGCGAGAGCGTATTCAGCCCGATATCAAAATATTTAAGCACCAGCGCGGCGACGAGCAGTGATAGCGGAATCGCAACAAATGAGATGAGCGAGATCCGCCAGTCGCGCAGCGCGAAAAACAGCACGATGAGAATCAGCCCCGCGCCGATCAGCAGCGAGTCTCGCACATCATGCAGTGCCTGATAGATGAAGCTGACCGGCTGTAGCGCATGCGGGTCCAGCGTGATGGATTGCGCCGCGAGGCTGGGGGCGAGATTTTGCAGCACATGGCCGACCCCCCGCGCGACATCGAGCGTGTTCGCGCCATATTGCGCCGAGATGATCAGCAGCAGCCCGGGCCTGGTGCCGACGAAGGCGGCACCCGTTGGCGGGCGGCTGCCAGCGGTAACGGTCGCGATATCCCCCAGCGTAATCGCGCCATCCGGGCGGCGTACCACCAGAGTCTGCGCCAGGTCGGCGGTACTCTCCGGTTGGCCGTGGCTTTGCAGGATCAGCCGCTGGCTCGGCGTTTCAACCAGCCCTGCCCCGGCGATCGCGGTAGATTGCGCCGCCGCCTGTTCCAGTTGCGCGAGCCCGACATGCGCGGCGATCATCCGCGCCGCATTCGGCTGCACCTGCCATGTGAGCGGCTCCGCGCCAAAGATCACGACATTGGCGACACCCGGCACCGCGAGCAGGGCAGGGCGAATGACCGCGCGGGTTGTCTGCGTCAGGTCGATGAGGGATTTATGCGCTGACGTGATGCCGACATCCTGCACCGTGCCGGTTGCCGATTGCGAGGGTAGCAGCACCGGGACCACGCCCGCGGGCAATAACCCGCCGAGGCCGGCCAGCCGCTGGGCGACTCTCTCCCGGTCCACATCGAGCGCCGCGCCACCATGAAACATCGCCGTGACGATCGACAGTCCGGTGATCGACTGCGAGCGCAATAATGCGAGGCCAGGCGTGCCCGAGAGCGCATCCTCGATCGGCGTGGTCGCCAGCGCCTCCACATCGCGCGGCGCGAAGCCGGGCAGATTGGTATCGATGGTGACGGAAGGTGCGGCGAATTCGGGGAATACGTCGTAATTGGCGTTGATCAGCGCACCCACACCAGCCGTTGCCAGCGCCAGCCCGACGAGCAGAACAAGGATGGGAAACCGGATGCAAAAGCCGGTGATGGCGCGCAGCATGAGATGATCCTCTCAGTCGTCGTCGGGGTCTGCGGTGTCAGCTTTCGCTTTCACGTTTGTCGGTGCCGCCGCCAGCAGTTCCGCACCCTGGGTGACGATACGGTCCCCGGGTGCCAGCGGGCTTGCCATGAAGTAGCCGCCCTGTACGGGCCGGGCAGCTGAAAGATCGACCGGCGCAAAATTCCCGTGCGCCTGAGCGAGATACGCGACCGGCTTTCCATCTTCCCAGACGACCGCGCAGCCCGGTACCACGACTCCCGCAACCTTAGGCCCGGTTGTGAGCCCCACATCGAGGAATGTGCCGATGGGCAGGTCGCTCTGCGTCGGCATATCGTAGAGCAGCGCCTCGCCGGGCACGCCGCCCAACATGCCGGGGGTGCCACCGATGAGCGCCAGAGAATAGGTTTGGCCGGAAAAATCCGCCGTCGCGGTTGCGGGCGGTTCGCTGAGCAGCACACCCGGCGGCAGGCTCACGCCGATAAGCGATAGCTGATCATCCGCGATTTTGCCGATGAGCGGCGCGTTGCCCAGCATCGCCTGTGTCAGCGCCGGGCCCCATTGCGTGATCGCGGCGGCCTTTTCCGTGGCCAGTCTTGCCCGCGCGGCGCTCAGCGTCGCCGCCGCCGAATCCGCCGTGGCGATGGATTGCTCCAGGCTGGAGCGTGAGATGTTGTGTCCCTGGCGATAGAGCGTGCGGTTCTGCGCTTCCTGTCCGGATGTATAATTCATCTCAGCCCGCGCCGCCGCCACATCGGCGGTTGCGGTCAGCAAGCTGCCCTCGGTCTGCATCATGGCCGTGGGGTCGAGCACGCTGCCCTGCGCGGCGAGCATCTGTGCGCGGGGCGCTGCGGGCAAAATCGCCGTTTTTATCCCCGTGGTCGCGATCTCCCGCGCATCGAGATGCAGCGTGGCCGCCTGCGCGACCAGCACGCCGGAACATAGTGTTAAAAGCGCCGTAAGCTTGATCATGAACCCGGCCTCACGCCAAAAATGGGATGGTATAGAGCGTCTTCGAGTGCGCCGAGCGCGTCGTCCAGATGCAGGGTCGCGATGCTCAGCCCCTGCTCGGCCTGCACCAGAGCCCGCTGCCCGCCGGTCAGCCGTAATCGGCCGATCGCGCCGGCGTTGTATTGCTGAGCCAGGCTGATCTGCTGCCGCTTCGCGTTCTGCCGAATCGCATCCGCCGCGCGGACCTCATCGGCGCTGGCACGCGCATCGGCCATGGCCTGATCGATACGATCGAGCACCGATTGCTGGGCAGCCAGGAACTGCGCGCCCGCGAGCGCACGCGCCGCATAGGCCGTTGCGATGCCGCCCTGGTTCTGGTTGAAAATCGGCAGGGTGATCGAGAGCGCCAGGATATATTTGTTGGCGCCCTGATCATAATTATACCCAGGCCCGATGGAAATTCCCGGATATTGCGCCAGGATCGCGAGCCGCAACCGCGCCTGTGCCTGCGCGTAATTATCCAACGCCACCTGGATGTTTGGCTGAGACGTCAGCGCGTATTGCTGTAATTTTCCAATGTTTTTGGGCCATTTGGGGTGCGCGAAACCAGCAAAATCGATGCGCACGTGGCGCAGGCTCGCTGCCGGCAGGCCGACGCTCAAAGCCAGTTGCGCGCGCGCGATCACCACGCTGCGTGCGATAGCCGCCGTCGCCATGACCGACTGATCAGCCGCCAGAATCGCGGTGTTTTCATTCACCTCGGACATCTGCCCGGCGTTCACCCGCGCCGTGATGAGCGCCACGGACTGTTGCGCCAGTGCCTGGGATTTTACATCCAGCGCCTGTGATTTTTCCGTCGTCCACAGATTAAGCATGGCGGTGCGCACCTGGCTGCGGACCAGCCAGGCCGCGATCGGCAACGCCTCCCGCGCGGCGGCCAGATGCGCCTTTGCGGCCTGCATCTCAGCGGGCCGGGCGGCCAGGCTGGTCACCAGAAAACTGAGTATCGGGCCGGCCTTCCAGGGCGACGGCATCAGCTTTGTCGCGTTATAGGTCGGGGTGAGCGAGAGTGTCGGGTTCGGCAAAGCCGCGGCGTTCTGCAGTCCGCCTTGGGCCATCAGCCGCTGGTCCTGCGCGATCAGAATATCCGGCCGCTCATACAGCCCCACCAGGGTCAGACGGGCCAGGGTCCAGCCATGGCCGGAGGGGTCTGCGGCCTGTAAAAAACGGGTCAATCCGGGGTCGGTGAGGGTTCGCGCCTCAAACGCCATGGCCGAGGCGGCAGGGTCGAGCGGCTGGGATCGATAAGTAGCACAGCCCGCCAGGCCGAGGCTGAGCAGGGCCAGGGGAAGCAACCGCCGCGCGTGAAATTTTTTGAGGCTCGAGCGCATCACGCCGCCCCCTCGCGATTCTCGTCATGCGCCTCGAATACACGCTGGGCGTAGGTCTCGAGCAGTGCCTCGCAGGCTTGCAGCCGCGCGGTGGCATCCTTAGCCAGATCAGCGCCATAGAAATCGAGCTTCTTGATCTTTGCCAGCCAGATCTGCAATTTTTTCAGGTCCGTGTCTTCCTCCTCGAGTTCGGCATAGGTAAATTTCTCGATCGCGAACTCCTTGGCGATCTCAACCTCGAAACCGGCGCAGCGGCCCAGAAACTCGCGGTACTGATCATCGCGGTCCGCCTTGAACCGTGTGAGGATTTTATCCTCCTGCGCGGCGTCCAGCCCGATAGTCTCCAGCAGCACGGCCTCGCCCCCCAGGGCGTGGATCTCATTCTCCAGCATCTTGAGCCGCCTGAAATGGTCATCCGTTTTTGGCAGGAGACAGACGCTGTTCTGCAGATACACAGCACCCATGGCCTTGAGGCGTCGCCAAACGGCGACCCGCCCGCGGGAAGGCTCGGATGGAACTTTATAAGCGAGGAGGAGCCATGAAATCACTGCAAGACAGGCTAGATGTAACCGCCGTTACTTGTCAACCAATGTCGTTGCTACGCGCCGGTTAGGCTGGTGGCACGGAACCCTGTGGCGTGAAGCCCTGCGGCGGGCTGAATGCGGTGCCGGGCAGCGGGTGGCCGCCCTGGTCGCTCACATTGAGCGCGATGCTCGCCCCCAGCGCATTGGCCATGCCGGTCGGCACCAGAATCGTCACCCCACGGTCTTTGTTCATGTCGTAGATCAACCCCATCTGGCGGATTTGCAGCGCCACCGGGTTGTTGGCGTAGATATGCGAGGCATCGGCGATCTGCTCGGCGATGGCGACCTCGGCGGAGGCCAGCGTGACGCGGGCCTGTTTCTCCTTCTCGGCCTGGGCGTTGCGGCTCATCGCGTCGTTCAGTTCGGGCGGGATCTTCACGTCCCGGATCTCGATCGAGATCTCGCCGATGCCCCAGCCCATGGATTTACGGGCGATCAGCGCTTGCAGCTTTTCATCCATCGCCTCGCGGTTGGCGAGGATATCGTTCAGCGTCGTGGAGCTGATCACCTCGCGCAGCGAGGTCTGGGCGATCTGCGCGATCATGTTGCGGTAGTCGGCGAGTTCGGTCGCGGCGCGCTTTACGTCTGAGACGCGCCAGAACATGATGGAGTCCATCGCGACCGAGACGGCATCGGCGGTGAGCGTATCCTCAGCCGAGATGCGGGTGGACTGTCGGCGGGTATCCACGACCACGTACACCACCTCGAACGCGGGGATGAGCAGATACAGCCCCGGTCCGCGCACGCCCGCGAACCGGCCCAGGCGCAGCACCACCGCGCGCTCCCATTCAGCCGCCGTGCGCAGGGTGAGGGCCAGAAAAATGCCGATGACGATGATGGGCACGCCAATGATAGGTGCGGCGAAATAGGTGAGCGCCGCCCCCGCCGCGATGACGAGTGAGGCGATGATGGTGACGGCGCTGTTCATGGCGTTTTCCTTTGGTCGCATGTGAGCATAGCCGCCTTTGGGGCGGTTGAACATGGCGGCGACTCGGCACGGTAGGGTATCAGGCTGCCATGGAATATGAACTGATCTGGATCATCGATGGCTTGTTCGCGGCGCTGGCCATGGTTCTGGCGGCGCTCGCCTGGCGCGCTACGGTAGCCGCAAGCCTGCGCTGGCAGTTGATACAGGAGAAGCTTCTGGCCGCCGGGCGGGGCGAGGCCGAGACCACGCGCGCGATTCTGGCGGCGGCGGAAGGGCGGCTGCTGGCCGCCATCCAAACGGGCACGACCGAGGCGCTGACCCAGGCCTTCGCGCAGATCGGCACCGCGACGCAGAACATGGCCAATGCCGTGGAATCGCTGCGCCGCGCCGCCGCCGAGGACTCCCAGAAAACGCTGGAACTGATCGCGACGCGCCTGACTGGCATCCAGACCTCCGTGAACGAGAAGCTGCACGAGGCGGTGGAAAAACAGATGACCAACAGTTTCTCCCGCGTGCTGGAGCAGTTTGCCAAGGTGCAGCAGGCGATGGGCGAGGTGCAGCAGGCGGCGGCACAGGTTGGCGACCTGAAGCGGATATTCTCCAACGTGAAGACCCGTGGCGGCTGGGGGGAGGCGCAGTTGGGCGCGATGCTGGAGCAGGTGCTGCCGCCCGGTGCCTTCGAGCGGGATTTTAGCCTGCGGGATGGGGCGCCCGAGAGGGTGGATTTCGCGCTGCGGATGCCCTCCCGGGAAAAACTCTGGCTGGCGGTGGACTCAAAATTCCCGACCGAGGATTATGAGCGGCTGTTGAACGCAGCCGAGGCGGCGGATGCGGAGGCCGAGCGCGCCGCGCGCGACGGCATCGCCCAGCGCATACGCCTGGAGGCGAAAAACATCCGCAAGAAATACATCTGCCCGCCGGATACGGTGGATTTCGGCGTGATGTACCTGCCCAGCGACGGGCTGTTCGCCGAGGTCGCGCGTATCCCCAATCTGATCGATGAAATCCGGTTGCGCGAGAAGGTGATCATCTTGGGGCCGACACTGCTGCCGGCATTGCTGCAAACCATCCACCTCGGGCATATCACGCTGGATCTGGAGAAACGCGCCGGCGAGATCGGCCTACTGCTGGGCGCCACCCGCACCGAAATGACGAAAATGGACGACGTGCTGGGCAAACTCGCCGCCAATGCGCAGGCGATGTCCAGCAATATCGAGAAGGCCCGGGTGCGCACCCGCGCGGTGGACCGGGTACTGCGCAGGGTGGAAATGGCGGAGCCGGACACGGCGCAGAGCCTGCTGGGCTTAAGCGCCGAGGAACCGGAATAGGCTTGCAAGCCGGAAGCCGTCCGCGCAGAACGCCAGTCATGATACGCCGTTTTGTTTTGTTCGCGTTTTTGTCCCTGGCCGGATGCCACCACGACCACTCCGCGCAGGATGTGAACGTACGCGGGTTGATCCCTCCATTGGCCTTCAACATGACCGACACGCAGACCGGCGCGGCCGTGACCGAAGGCAACTTCAAGGGCAAGGTCACGCTGCTGTTTTTTGGCTATACCAACTGCCCGGACGAGTGCCCGGCGACGATGTATAATCTCACCCGCATTTTCAAACTCATGGGGCCTGCCGCCGCCGCGCACATTCAGGTGCTGTTCGTCACGGTGGACCCAGGGCGGGACACGGCGCAGGTGCTCAACCGATATACCGCACTGTTCGGGCCGAATTTCATCGGCCTGCGCGGTAGCGCCAATCAGCTCTATAGGCTGGCGCGGCGCTACCGGGTGGTGTTCACGGTGGTTAAAAAGCCGGTCTACTCGGTCACGCACTCCGCGGCGGTGTACGTGTTCAATGCCCATGGCGGCCCCCGGTTCATCATCGGCGGGCTGGATACCAACAGGCCGGACTTCAAGGGTATAGCGGCTGACCTGTCCGCCGTGGCGCGGGAGTGAGCGTTATTTTTTGAACAGCGTCTTCATCTCGGTCATCGCTTCCGAGAAGCGCTGGTTGAGCTTGCCCATCGCCTCGCTGTTGGATTTCTGGATCAGGTCGCCTAGCTCGCGGGTGTTGGCGACGGCGCTCTCATAGGCCTCGCGCAGTAGGTCCGCCTGTTTGGCGGCGCGGTTCGCCGTCGTGTCGTTCTGTGTGAACTCCTTCAGGTTTGCGCTCAGGCCGCTCATGGTATCCTGCATGATCTCCATATGTCGACGCGCCACGGCCTGCGCACCCTCCAGCGCCACTCGGTTGGCCTCGGTCAAGGCCTCGAGGTTGCGCCTGTGCGCGGTCAGCACCGCCTCCATATCCGGCATGGGCGGTACGTTCATGGTCTTGAAAATTTTCGAGAAGTCGAAGTTCTGGCCCTCAACAGGCGGGCGGGGCTGGGCGGATGGTTTGGACGCTGGTTTTTCGGCCATCGTGTATATCCTCCTGAAAAGGCCAAAATCTGGCCTGGCTTATGCTATGCCAGATAGGTCTGGCGGCAAAGGCAATTCCGGCCCCTCAGCCTCCGCAAAAGCGGCATCCGTCGTGTTCAAGGTGGCGGCCCCAGGCGCACAGAAGCGCTGGGCCAGCGCATCGGCGCGGTTGAGCGCGGTATCCACCGCCGCCATGGTCGCGCTCAAATCCTCGGTCTCGTCGCGCAGCCAGGCGCGCAGCCCATGCGCCCACACCAGCAGCAGGCCGCGCGTGGCGAGCTGCCCGCGCAGGCCCCGGGCGGAAACGCCCGCACCCTCCAGCATCCAGCCCATCGAGCGCAGGCTGGCGCGCGCCAGATAGAGTGCCAGCGGCGGGTCGGTGGGCAGAAACTTCAGCAGCGCGACCACGCCGGCCCGCTGCGTCTGCAAATAATCGAACCGGCGGAGCAGGATATCAAACAGCCGGTCGCGCACCGGGCCGTCGCTCAGCGCGCCGGTGAGCGCGGCCACATCGGCCTGCTCGCCGAATTTGCGCAGAATATGGACGCGCGAGGCAAAGCGCGCCCTGGCCTGCACGAGATCCAGCCCGGCGCTGCGCGCGGCGCCGGCGGCTGAAACCCTGGCCCAGCCCACATCGGCACCCATCGCGAAGGCGGCGCGCACCAGTTGCGTATCAAAGTCACCTTCCGTCATGACAACATACTTAAGCAGGCCACCGGCCATTGCAATCATTCATTCAGCCGCGCCCAGCATCAACCCGATATTCTGCACCGCCGCGCCCACGGCACCCTTGCCCAGATTATCCAGCCGCGCGATGAGCAGGGCGTGGTCATATTGACCGTTCGCGCAGACCAGAATTTCCAGCGCGTCGGTGTTGTTCATCGCGTCCGGCTGCAAGGTCCCGGCGTAGATTCCCGCCCGGGCGATCACGCCCTGCGCGCCGTCGTAATATTCCCGGTACGCCTCCGAGAGCTCATGCCCGCTGGGCGAGCCGGGCAGTTGGTCCAGGAACAGCGGCAGACACACCAGCATCCCTTGCGGAAAATGGCCGACGCCAGGGCTGAAGATCGGCCGCCTCACAAGGCCGGAAAAGGCCATGATCTCGGGGATGTGCTTGTGCCCGAGGCCCAGCGCATAGAGCTCGAACGCCGGGCCGCCCATGGCGGTGTGCGCCGCGATCATCTCCTTGCCGCCGCCCGAATAGCCCGAGACGGCGTGCAGGCTGACATTATGCTCGGGCGGCAGAAACCCCGCCGCCACGAGCGGGCGCAGGAGCGCGATGGCGCCGGTGGCATAGCAGCCCGGGTTGGCGACTTTGGTGGCCGCGGCGATGCGCTGCGCCTGGCCCGGTGCCAGCTCGGCAAAGCCATAGGCCCAGCCGGGCGCGGTGCGGTGCGCCGTGCTCGCGTCCAAAATCCGGGCACCGGGTGGCGCCGTTTCCACCGCCGCGCGCGCCGCGTCATCGGGCAGGCAGAGCACGGTGAGGTCCGCCCGCGCCATGGCGTCCGCCCGCGCCGTGGGGGATTTACGGTGCGCGTCCTCCAGGCTGATGAGGCTATATTCCGGCTTTGCCCGCAGCCGCTGGGCCAGCCCCAGGCCGGTCGTGCCGGCCTCGCCATCGATGAAAATAGATACGCTCATACGCTCTCTTATCATGGCCGGGCGGCTGTGCTAGGCGGTCTGCGAATTGTATCGCAGGAAACCCATAGAATGTCTGAAATCCAAGCACCGGCCCAACCCCCCCTGGTCCTCAATGTCCAGTACACCAAGGATCTGTCCTTCGAGGTGCCCAACGCCCCGGCGATCTACACGGTGCTGCGCAGCGCCCCCGCCGTGAACATCAATCTCGATGTGCAGGTGCGTAAAATCCAGGAGGACCAGACGGTTTTCGAGGTCACGCTCTCGGCGCGCGCTGAAGCAACTATGCCGCCCGCCACCCCGCCCAATGGCGCCGCGCCCGAGAAGCCGATGGTCGTGTTCATCGCCGATCTCGCCTACGCCGGGATATTCACCCTGAACAACATCCCCGAGAACCAGCAGGAGCCGGTTTTGCTGGTGGAGTGCCCCAGGCTGCTGTTTCCCTTCGCCCGCAACATCCTGGCCGATGTCACGCGTGATGGCGGCTTCCCGCCGGTCATGCTGGGGCCGATCGATTTTGTCGGGCTCTGGCAGTCCCGCCGCGCGCAGGCCGCCCAGGCCGAGGCCCCGGTGGCGAACGCCTGAAATACTCACACAGGGTTGAAATTCGGCGTGCCCGCCACCGGCCCCAGGCCCTGCAGGAACGCCAGCGTGCGCGCCGTGTCCCAGTCCGCCGCGCCATCCAGTCGCGCCACGAGCTGTCCCGCCCCATTGAGGACAATGGTCACCGGAATACCATCGGTATTGAGCGCCAGCAGGTCGTCGCTGTCCGGGTCCAGCAGGATGGGCAGCGCCCGGATGCCGTGGCTGGCATAGAACGCCCGCACCACCGGCGCGCCGCCGAGGTCGATCGAGATCGGCAGCACCCGCGCGCTGCCCGGCCTCAGTTTGAGCGCCAGACGATCCAGGGTCGGGATCTCCTCGACACACGGCCCGCACCACGTCGCCCACAGGTTCACCAGCAGCGCGTGGCCCGCGTAGTCCGCCAGGCTCAGGCGCTGCCCGCCCGCGTCATGGAAGCTGAGTGCCGGCGCGGTCTGCGGCATGAGCTGGGTCAGCACATCCATGGCGTCCGGCAGGCCGGAGTCGGCTCGCGCGGTCGAGAATTTGCCGCAGGCGGCGGCGGCGGCTAAGCCAGTGGCGGTGGCGATGATGGATCGCCGGGCAGGATAAGGGCGCGCGGGTTTGACGGACAAGGCAACATCTCCGGTTGGGCAGCAATTGCAATGGGGCGGGCGGTTCGCCGCCGGCCCCGCTGCGGTGATGCAGGCCATTAACGCCTCGATCGGCTTCGATGCCAAGCTCTGGGCGCAGGATATCGCGGGCTCGCGCGCCCATGCTGCCATGCTGGCGGCGCAGGGGATCATCAGCCCGGCGGACGCCGCGGCGATCGACTCCGGGCTGGCGCAGGTCGCCGCCGAGATCGAATCGGGAGCTTTTGAATTCAATAACGCGCTGGAGGATATCCACACGAATATCGAGGCGCGGCTGACCGCCCTGGCGGGCGAGCCCGCGCGTCGGCTGCATACCGCGCGCAGCCGCAACGACCAGGTGGCGACGGATTTCAGGCTCTGGGTGCGCGGCGCGCTGGACGAGGTGGCGGCGCAGGTGAAGTTATTGATGCACGCCTTCGCCACCCGCGCGGCGGAGCACGCCGCCAGCGTGATGCCGGGCTTCACGCATCTGCAAACCGCCCAGCCGGTGACTCTGGGGCACCATCTGCTCGCCTATGTGGAGATGCTGAACCGTGACGCCGGACGCCTGGGCGACACCCGCGCAAGGCTGAATGAATGCCCGCTGGGTGCGGCGGCGCTGGCGGGCACCTCATTCCCGATCGACCGCGACGCCACCGCCGCCGCGCTTGGTTTCGCGCGGCCCACCGAAAATTCACTCGACTCCGTCTCAGACCGGGATTTCGCGCTGGAATATCTCTCTTCCCTGTCGATCCTGGCGATGCATCTGTCGCGTTTCGCCGAGGAGATCATCATCTGGTGCTCGGCCCCCTACCGGCTGGTCGCGCTCTCGGATGCCTTCACCACCGGCTCCTCGATCATGCCGCAGAAGCGCAACCCGGATGCGGCCGAGCTGACACGGGCCAAAACCGGGCGGATTTTCGGCAGCCTCATGGCATTGCTGACCGTGATGAAAGGCCTGCCGATGGCCTATGCCAAGGATATGCAGGAGGACAAGGAGCCGGTGTTCGACGCGACCGAGGCGATTCTCCTCTGCCTGGCCGCCACCGTCGGCATGGTGCGCGATCTCACGCCCGATACCGCGCGCATGGCGGAGCTGGCGGGGGCCGGTTTCGCGACCGCAACCGACCTCGCCGATTGGCTGGTGCGCCGGTTGCACATGCCCTTCCGGGACGCGCACCACGTCACCGGGCGGATCGTCACGCTGGCCGAGCAGCAGGGCGTGGATCTGGAATCGCTCACCCTGGCGCAGATGCAGGCCATAGAGCCGCGAATCAGTCAGGAGATATTCGATGTGCTGGGCGTGGCCGCCTCGGTCGCCTCGCGCACCAGCTTCGGCGGCACGGCCCCCACGAACGTCGCCAATGCGGCGGCGAAATGGCTGGAGAATTTGGCATGACTCACCTGTTTTCATCCCGCCAGAGCGCGCTGTTATGCGCCTTCGCCGTGAGCGCCATGCTCTGCCTCAGTCTAAGCGCCTGCGGGCGACGCGGTGATCCCTCGCCGCCAGGTCCGGCGGCGGATGTCACCTATCCGCAGATCTACCCGGCGCCTTAACGGTGGCTGAGAACCGCACCACACCGGCACCAAACCTGACCGAGCTGCTGGCGGCGCGCCCGGCGTTCTCGATGCACGCACAGGACGGGCTGTGCTTCGAGAATGTGCCGCTGAACGCCATCGCCGACGCGCACGGCACGCCCACCTGGGTGTACGGCGCGGCCAGTATCCGCGCGCGCCATGCCGCGCTCAGCGCCGCATTGCAGGCGCAGCGGCTAAACGTGCGGGTGCATTATGCGGTGAAGGCCAATGACCATCTGGCGGTGCTGGATATCTTCCGTGGCCTGGGCGCGGGCGCGGATGTGGTGAGCCTGGGCGAGTTCCTGCGCACGCAGCGCGTGCGAATCGCCCCGGGCGAGGTCGTCTTCTCCGGTGTGGGCAAGGCGCGGGGCGAGATCGCCGCTACCCTTCAGGCCGGCGTCGGCCAGCTGAACGTGGAGAGCCGCGAGGAGCTGGAGATGATCGCTTCGGTGGCCCGCCTGCAGGGCCGCATCGCGCGCGTGGCGTTGCGGATGAACCCGGATGTGGACGCCGGCACCCACGCGAAGATCACGACCGGGCTGGCTGACAATAAATTCGGCATCCCGGCGGCGGATATACCGGAATTATACGCTCATGCCGCGGGGCTTGATGGCATCGAGCCCGTGGGTATCGCGCTGCACATCGGCAGCCAGATTTTGAACCCGGCACCCTATGAGCAGGCCTATGCCAAGGCCGCCGCCATGGTGCGGTACCTGCGCGCCCAAGGCCTCAGCGTCTCGGTGCTGGATCTGGGCGGCGGCCTGGGCATCGGTTATGGCGACGAGCCGGGCATCTCGCTTCCCGCCTATGCCGCCGTGCTGCGCCGGGAGGTCGGTGGGCTCGGTGTGCGGCTCATGGTCGAGCCGGGGCGCTCCCTCGTCGGCCCCGCCGGGCTGCTGCTGGCCTCGGTGCTGCTGGAGAAACACAGCGCGGCCAAGCGCTTCATCGTACTGGACGCGGCGATGAACGACCTGCTGCGCCCCGCACTCTACGACGCCTGGCACGGCATTCTACCGGTGAACGCCACGGCGCTGCATGGCCCCTGCGCATCGGCGGACGTGGTGGGCCCGGTGTGCGAGACGGCAGATTGCTTCGCCGCCGGGCGGCAGCTCCCGCCGATGGCCGCAGGCGAGCGCGTGGCGATCCTGGATGCCGGCGCCTACGGCGCGGTGATGAGCAGCTCCTACAACGCCCGGCCGCGCGTGGCGGCGGTGATGATCGAAAATGGGCGCGCCCATCTCATCACCCCGCGCCAGCCGGTCGCGGCGCTCTGGGCGGAGGAAGCTATACCACGGTGATGGCGCCGAGCCCGGTGGCCAGGCAGGCGAGCAGGTCTGGTAATTCCAGTGCGAGGCACCCAGCCGTAGGCGCCATTCCGGTGGTGGCGACATGCAGAAAGATGGCGGAGCCACGGCCCATGACGATAGGCGCCAGGTTCCAGCCCAGCACCCCGATGACATCATACACCCCATCAGCGCGCCATAATTCCTCATGCCCGGCCGGGTAGGGCAGGCGGACCGGTTGGTTGTAGGCGGCGTCGGCGAGGTCGTCGCACCAGCCATCCTGCGGGCCGATGGGGGCGAGTGGCACCGCGCAGCGCGGCGGTTTCAGCCGGTCGGCGCGGTAGAGCACCCGCAACAAGGGCAGGCGGCCAGCAGGCGTCGCGCCATCGCCCTCCTGCTTGTACCGGCTGACACCCGCGCGCCCGCAGGCGGCGCGCAGGCGCAGCCCGGCACCGGCCAGAATGCCGTTCTGGTAGGTGAACTCAACCAAGCAGATGGCCGAAGCGTCGCGCCTTGGTGGCGAGGTAGGCATCATTCACGCCGTTGGGCGCGAACTCATGCGCCACGCGCGCGGTAATCTCGATCCCGCAGGCCTGAAGTGCGGCGACCTTTTCGGGGTTATTGGTCAACAGGCGGATTTTTTTGAGCCCCAGCGCGTTCAGCATGGCGGCGGCGATGTGGAAGTTGCGCTCATCGGCCTGCCAGCCGAGCGCCTGGTTGGCATCCACCGTGTCCAGCCCGGAATCCTGCAAACTATAGGCGCGCAGCTTGTTGATCAGCCCGATGCCGCGGCCCTCCTGCGCCAGATAGAGCACCGCGCCCGAGCCCTCGGCGGCGATGCGCGCGATGGCGCCGCGCAGTTGCGGCCCGCAGTCGCACCGCAGGGAGCCTAGCAGGTCGCCGGTGAAACACTCGGAATGCACCCGCACCAGCGGCGTCGCCTGCGTGGCCGGGTCGCCGATGAGAATCGCCAGATGCTCGATCCCCTGGTCGAGCGCGCGAAAGGCGATGAGCCGGGCATCCGGCGCGCCATCCAGCGGCACCGCCACCTCGGCCACTTTGGTGAGCGAGGCGGCGAGCTCCAGCGGGTAGGCCAGAATATCCGCCGCCGGCACGCACAGCAGGTCCGCCCCGGCTTTCAGGCTGGCCCAGCCGGGTTTTACCGGCGCCGCGATGACGGCTGGCAGCAGCCGCGCCAGCTTGGCCAATGCCAGCGCGGCCTCGGCCTGGCCGGGCGCTGTCGTGCGCTCGAACTGCGGGAGGATCTGCTCCAGCGTGGGGTCGGCGGCAATTTTGAGGGACTGTGTATCGATGAGCGGGCGGACAAGTTTCAACGCCACTGGCCCCGCAGCCGTTATATCATGCCGGAGCACCGCCGCCGCGCGAGAGGCCGCGAGCAGCAGCACCGCCTGGCCGCCTGAGAGCAGGTCGATCAGCCGCAGGCCCTCGGCGCCGATGGTCTCCGCCGGCGCGATGATGAGCGGTTGGCGCGCCGCCAACACAACCGGCACCCCTCGGCGGGCCTCGGCGATGGCGCGGTGGACGATGCGGGTGCGCGGCGTGCCCAGTCCGGCTTCGCCACCTGGTAATGCGGGCTTCATGTATCCCAGATAAGATGCAGGATCGTCCTGCGCCAGTGGGAAGGCGCAAAAGGCTGACAGTTCTGGCAAACACCCCTATATCTCAACCCAAACGGGAGAAAGACATGGCCAACCGGCACTCGGTACTCGTAGTGGATGACGACGACGCCCTGCGCACCGCGCTGCTGGAGCAGCTTCAGGGTGGGGAGTTCGCGGCAGTGGAGGCGGCCACGCTGGCCGAGGCGCGCAGCCACATCGCCGCCGCGCAGACACGGTTCGAGGTCATGCTGCTCGATGTGAGCCTGCCCGATGGTGATGGCCGGGATTTTTGCAGGAAACTGCGCCAGGACGGCATCAAGACGCCGATCATCATGCTCACGGCCTCGGCAGAGGAGACCGACGTGGTGCGCGGGCTGGATTCCGGGGCGAATGACTATATCGCCAAACCCTTCCGGCTGAATGAGCTGCTGGCCCGGATGCGCGCCCAGCTGCGCAATTTCGAGCAGTCAGCCGATGCGGCGATCGCGATCGGGCCCTACGTGTTCCACCCGGCGGACAGGCTCCTGCTGGAGCACGGGCGCACCCGGCGTATCCGCCTGACCGACAAGGAGACCGCCATTTTGAAGTTTCTGTGTCGCGCGGGGGATTCGCCGGTCACCCGGCAGATTCTGCTCAATGAGGTCTGGGGGTACAACGCCGCGGTGACGACGCACACGCTGGAGACCCATATCTATCGCCTGCGCCAGAAGATCGAACAAAACCCAGCCACCTCGCGGCTGCTGGTCACCGAGGGCGGCGGCTACCGGCTGAATGTGGGCGGTCGGCCGAGCTTTCACCCACTGTACGAAACCCAAGGATAGACCGATGCGTAGTATCGCCAGCCGAGCCACCGCGTTCAACTGGGCGGACCCGTTCCGGCTGGACGATCAGTTGACCGAGGACGAGCGGATGATCCGTGACACCGCGGCGCGGTTCGCGGCGCAGAATCTCGCACCCAAAATCATCGCCGCCTACCGCGAAGAGCATACCGACCCATCCCTGTTCCGCGCCATGGGGGACGCCGGGTTGCTCGGCGTGACGATCCCGGAGGCGTATGGCGGCGCCGGTGCATCGTATGTCGCCTACGGGCTGGTGGCCCGCGAGGTGGAAAAAATCGACAGCGGCTATCGTTCGATGATGAGCGTGCAGTCCTCGCTCGTAATGTACCCCATCCACGCCTACGGCGATGAAGCACAGCGCTGCAAATATCTGCCCGGCCTGGCGAGTGGCGAATTGATCGGCTGCTTCGGTCTCACCGAGCCGGATGCGGGCTCGGACCCGGCTGGCATGAGAACCCACGCCGTGAAGACAGCCGATGGCTACCGCCTGAACGGTGCCAAAACCTGGATTTCCAACGCGCCCATCGCCGATGTGTTCGTTGTCTGGGCGAAATCCGAGGCGCATGGCGGGAAAATTCGCGGATTCATCCTCGAGAAGGGTACGACCGGGCTGAGCGCACCCAAAATCGGCGGCAAGCTCTCGCTGCGCGCCTCCATCACCGGCGAGATCGTGATGGAGAACGTGGCCGTGGCGGAATCGGCGCTGCTGCCGAATGTCTCGGGTCTGGCTGGCCCGTTCGGCTGCCTCAACCGCGCGCGCTACGGTATATCCTGGGGCAGCATGGGCGCCGCCGAGGACTGCTGGCACCGCGCCCGGCAATACACGCTGGAGCGCAAACAGTTTAACCGGCCGCTGGCGGCCACGCAGCTCGTGCAAAAAAAACTCGCCGACATGCAGGCGGAGATCGCGCTCGGGCTACAGGCCAGCCTGCGCGTGGGCAGGCTGTTCGACGCCGGGCAGATGCAGCCGGAGATGATATCGCTGGTCAAGCGTAATAATTGTGGCAAGGCGCTCGATATCGCCCGCGTCGCGCGGGACATGCACGGCGGCAACGGCATCCAGGAGGAGTATCATGTCATGCGGCACCTGCAGAACCTGGAAACCGTGAACACCTACGAGGGCACGCACGATGTCCACGCGCTGATCATGGGACGGGCGATCACCGGGATTTCGGCATTCGGTTAGGTATTTCCGCTGCCGGTTCTCCCGCGTCATTTCCATATATTCGCTTTGGGAGCAGAATAGCCAGAAAACGATAGGAGGAATGCAGATGAACGCCACCGCCATACAAGAGACCGATCTGGCCGACGGCGCGCCAGCGCCCGCTCCGGTGCAGATTCACCACGTGACGCTGCATGATATCCGCGATGCCCTGGCCGCAGGCTTCGAGGATCTACGCAACTACCGCATGGACGGGCTGCTGATGGCGGCGATCTTCCCCGTGGCGGGTCTGGCTTTTGCCGCGGTCTTCGTGCTCCAGGGGTTTTTGCAAGTGCTCTTCCCGCTGCTGGCCGGTTTTGCCCTGGTCGGTCCGCTCGCGACATTGTGGTTCGCTGCCCATAGCCGGCAGCGCGAGCGCGGGGACGAATCGGTCATCAGCGCGTTCACCCCGGAGCGGCTGGTGGCGATCCAGCGTCTGAGCGGGATCACCATTCTCGTCTATCTCGCGTGGAATGTCTCCGCGATCCTGATCTATGCGTTCACGCTGGGCAGCTCGAACGAAAACGCGAGGGCGTTCTTCTTCACTCGTGTCTTCACCACCCAGGCCGGGTGGGAGATGCTGGTGATCGGCTGCGCGGTTGGGGCGGTGTTCGCGGTTGTCACGCTCAGCATCAACTGCATCTCATTCGCCCTGGTGCTGGACCGGCAGATGTCCGCCAGCCAGGCGATCTCGTTTTCGGTCAAAGCGATGCTGCGCAACCCATTCTTCGTGCTGGCCTGGGGCGCCGTGGTCGCGGTCGGGCTCGTGCTTGGCGCGCTGCCCTGCCTGCTCGGCTTCGTGGTCGTGCTGCCCGTGCTGGGCCATGCCTCCTGGCATATGTACCGCCGCATGGTAGGCTGAATTTCCCTATTGCAGCGTGCCGGGCTGGAGGCTCATGCCGGGCATCTCGGGTGACATGACCAGATGGTCCAGCGAATGGAACATCCACACCGTCAGCCCGATCGAGAGGATGAACAACGGCACCGTCAGCATGAGCGAGACCGTCTTCCAGATATTGCTGTGCGAGACGTCGAGTCCTAAAAACAGCAGGGACTGCGCGACGAGCAGAAAAATCGCGAACGCCGCGATGACCGGTATCAGCGAATGCGGGGTCACCAGGTGCCGCTCGGTCATGAACAGCCCGACGCCCAGTAGCCCCACGGTGAGCACATAGGCCGATATATAGGCCGCCGCGCTGGCCTGCTGAACCTCCGGGTGCGCCAACGGGTCGGTTGCTGCATGGTGATGCGCATCGGTCATGGCACGATCCCTTTCAGATACACAAAGACATACACACACACCCAGACCGAGGCCTGAAACTGCCAGAACAGGCGCAGGCTGAGCAGGCGCGTCACCACCTCCGTGGTGAAGCCAAAGCGCATGATCTGCACCAGCATCACCAGCATCCACAACAGGCCGAAGGCCATGTGCAACCCATGCGAAGCGATGAGGACAAAAAACACCGAGAGAAAGCCGCTGCGCTCGGGCGTCGCTCCCATGGCGAACAATGTCACGAAGTCGTTCAACTCCAGCCCCAGGAACACCAGGCCAAGCGCCATCGCTGCCAGGATGCCGAGCGCCACGCCCGCCCGGCTGCCGGCTTTCAGCGCCACGGTGGCGAGGCTGTAGGCCAGCACGCTGGTGAGCACCGCCAGCGTCTGCCAGAAGGCGGCCACCGGATGCACGACCTGCATCGCAGTCGGTCCGCCGGCGGCGTTCATCGGCTGGTCGAGCACGCCGTAGGCCGCGAACAGCCCGGCGAAGATCAGCGCATCGCTCAGCATGTAGAGCCAGAAGCCGAGCGTCTTGGTGGAGACCGGGTCGTGCGGCTTGGGCTGGTACTCCCATAGCTGCACCGCGCCGCCCGCCGTTGATTTTGGTGCGCTCATCAGACCAACCTTTCCTCAGCGGCGGGGTGGGGCGGATGGCTGTCAGCCATGATGCCGGGCGCCCTGTGCTGCGCCTCCATCTCGCGCATCTCCTCGGGCGAGATGGTGTAGCCGGGGTCGGGCATGAACGAGCCGAGGATTATCAGCGCGATGATGGCGAGCAGCGAGAACCCAGCCATCCACCAGATGCGCCAGACCATGCCGAAGCCAAACCCAAAGGAGAGCACGCCGATGATAACCGGGATCATCGAACTGTTGGGCATATGTACGGGCTCGTAATGGTCGGGCGGGGTATCCGCATGACCATTGGCGCGCCGCCAGGCCAGCTCATCTAGTGCATTCACATGCGGGGTGACGGCAAAATTATAAAAAGGCACGGGTGAATGGGTTAAAAATTCCAGCGTCCGCGCCGTTCCCCAGGGGTCCGCGCCGCACTGGTTCCGCCCGCGATCCCGTATGCTGACATACAGCATTCTGAAAAAATACCCGACCGAGATGCAGTAGAATACGATGCCGATTTCTTCGACGATGAGCAGCGGCAGCCATTGCGGGTCGTAGAGATAGTCCAGGCGGCGCGTCTCTCCCATGAAGCCGAGCGCGAACATGGCGGTGAAGACCGTGACCGTGCCCAGGACGAAGAAGATGAAAAAGCGTTTGCTGCTATGCTCATCCAGCCGGAACCCGAAGACCTTGGGGAACCAGTAGATGATGGCCGCAAAGATCGCAAAGGCGATGAGCAGCACCATGCAATGGAAATGCGCGATGACGAAAACCGAATTATGCACGGTGTAATTGATCGCGGGGTTGGCCAGCATGATCCCCGTGAGCCCGCCGATGAGCAGCATGAGGATCGCGGATACCGACCAGAGCATGGGCGTGGTGTAGGTGATCCGGCCGCGGTACATGGTCAGAATCCAGTTGAAGACCTTCACGCCGGTGGGGATGCCAACCAGCATGGTGGCGACACTGAAGAACGTGTTCACCCACGGCCCGGCGCCCATGGTGAAGAAATGGTGCAGCCACACCGCCCAGGCAACACCCGCGATGGCAAAGGTCGCCGCCACCATCGTCGTATAGCCAAACAGTGGTTTTTCCGAGAAGGTCGGGATGATCTCAGAGATAATGCCGAATGCGGGCAGCACCAGGAAATAGACCTCAGGATGACCCCAGATCCAGAACAGATCAGTATAGAGCATCAAATTCCCACCCTGCCCGCCTGTGAAGAAATGCGTGCCGAGGTAACGGTCTGCGCCCAGCAGGGCCAGCGCCACACCCAAAATGGGGAAGGCCGTGAGCCCGATGATGTTGGTGGAAAGCGTGGTCCAGGTAAAAATCGGCAGCCGGTCCCAGCGCATTCCGGGTGCGCGCATGGCGATGATGGTGGTGATGATGTTGATGGCATTGAGCGTGGTGCCGATGCTGGAAATCTGCAAGGCCCACATCCAGTAGTCCACACCGACGGAAGGGCTGTAGGGCAGCTCGGTGAGCGGGATGAGCCCGACCCATCCGGCGGTCGAAAAATCCCCGATGAACAACGAGGCCATGATCAGCATGGCGCCCGAGACCGAGAGCCACAGGCTGATCGCGTTCATGCGCGGGAACGCCATGTCGCGCGCACCGATCTGCAACGGCACGATGATATTGCCGAGCCCGGTGAGGATAGGCCCGACCGCGAAGATGATCATCAGCGTCCCGTGCGAGCTGTATATCTGGTCGAAATGCGCGGGCGGCAGATACCCATGCTGGGCTGAGAGAAAACCCGGCGAATGCGGCCCGTCCGCGGTGACCTGCTGGGTGCGGATCATCATGCCGTCGATAAAGCCGCGGAACATCATGACGAGGCCGAGGATGATATACATCACACCGATTTTTTTATGATCGACCGAGCACAGCCATTCGCGAAAAATATAGCCGAGCTTGCGATAATACAGCACCGGCACCGCCAGCGCGATACCGGCCACCACCGTGAAGAGGAACGCAAAAATGATCACCGGGTTGGTGTAGGGAATGTCGCCCAGGGTCAGCCTGCCGAACCATGGAGACCAGGGACCTTGTAGATGAACCAGCACGGTGCGACCTTTCAGTGTATAACCTTAAAACCGGCTTTCGTTCACTTGCCGTTGCCCATGGCCATCGCCACGGGAAAGACCAGGCCGCGCTCCACCGCGGTAATGACCTTGTTGAAAAGATCAGGATCGGCATCCGAAAAATACGCCGGCGTGGCGCTTTTATTAATCTTCGGCTGCGCGATTTTCAGAAACTCCGCATAGTTCATATGCTGTGGTGATGCCTGGGTCTCATGCACCCAGGATTTGAACGTGGCGGGGCTGACGATGCGGGTGGAAAACTGCATCCAGGAAAAACCCGCACCGCTGAAATCGGCCGAAAAACCCTCATAATCTCCGGTACGGTTGACGCGGAAGGCATCCTGCGTGCGCATCCCCGGCATCACGTCGATCATCGGGGCGACCTGCGGGATATAGAAGTCGTTTGTTACGGTGGCCGATGTGAGCGCGAAACGCACGGTGCGGCCCTGCGGCACGACCAGCGTATCGATGGTGGCGATTTTGAGCTGCGGATAGATGAACAGCCATTGCCAGTCGGTCGTGATCACATCCACTTGCAGCGCGGGCTCAGCCCCGGCGGCACCATGGCCGTGCAACAGGCCAGGGTCCGACGGATTCACGGCAAAAACGCTGGAATAGGTCGAGATGGCGAGAATCACCACAATGATGAGCGGCACCCCCCACATGGCGAGCTCCAGCGGCAGCGAATAAGTGAAGGTCGGATCAAAACTCGCATTGCGCGATTTGCGGTAACGCCAGGCAAACAACACGGTCGCGACAGTCGTCGGAATGATGATTAAAAGAATGATACCGGTGACGAAAAGCGTGGAATACCACTCTGCTTTTGCAACCTGGCCGACCGGATGAAACAGCCGGAAATCATTCCCGCAGCCCGAGAGTGCAAGCAGCGGCAGCCAGGCGGCGCGCGGAAGCTTGCGTAAAACCGCTGGTACGACCTTGTTCCTCAACAAGCGCAAAGTTTTACTCCGCTCGAGACTGTTCCAGACCGTCATGAACCAGAAATTAACATTCAGAAATTAAGTCGTATCGATGAAATGCGCGCCACAGGCCGAGACCCCCTACACCATGCCCGCCAGCGCGGCAATCCGCCAAATCTATATGGTTGCAGGTGCCGAGATGAAAAGACTGCATGATAATGCAGCGTTTTTCAGGTTGGTATGTATTATTTTGCCGATCGATTACCTTCGCGTTATGCGGCGCGGTTAAGCGCGGCCTCGGTGAGCGCCAGCCCCGCGCCATCGCAGGCGCGGCGGACCGTGATGACGCCCGGCGTGCCAGTAGGCAGCATGAACTCGAACGCGTGGCGGCCGCTGCCTAGCCCGGCGGCCTGCAAATCGGCCCGGTAGTGGTTGGCGAGCGTGCGCGCCAGCAGCTTGCCGTCGGCCAGCACATCCAGGCACACCGGCGCTTCCGGCGCTGCCTCATCCTGCGCCCAGCCGGTGGCACGCGCCGGGCCGGCCTCATCGACATAGCCGCGCAGCGCGCCACCCGGCGCATGGGGCAGGGCTTTGCCCGCGCGCATGGCCAGCCGCCGGCGGATGGAATCCAGCAAAAACCCGCCTTGCAGCTGCGGCAGGCACGGCTGGGCGGGTGCGCGCTGCCCGGGGTAGAGCCGCGCATACTCCGCCGCGTTATGGAACTGCGCGCGGAAATGCTCGCCCACAAAACTCTCCGACGGACAATCCTCCGCCAGCAGTATTTCGTGATTCTCCATCTCGATATGAAAATAATCGATGTCCCGCGCCTGGGTAAGCTGCGTAATGCTAACACCGTTGGTCAGCAGCGCGGCGTGAACCAGTGCGTTATCGATACAGATCGCATGGCCCGGCGAGACAAACAGGTCACGCGCCGGAACACCATCGGCGATCGCGCCAGCCTTAAGGAACCTCTGCGTAGTCTGATTGGATCAGGCCTATTTTGAGATACATTGGCTTTTCTTCATGTTTTTACTTAGTTTTTTGGCAAAGTTTTCTATTTTTCCATGCTTTGGACGCAATTATCCTAC
>JAJZGI010000022.1 GCA_021798575.1 Pseudomonadota bacterium
GTTGACGCGACGCGCATGGTCGCCCAGCGACTGCACGAGGTACATGACGATGTGGTAGAGGCGCGTGTTAATCGGCTCACCGGACATGTAGTTAGTTATAGTGACATTTGATGGGGGAGTCAAGGGGAATTTGGGGGCGTTTTGGGGTGGTTTGTAGACGATGGATGGCTTCGCTGCGCTCGCCATGACGGCAGAAGGACTGTCGTGCGCCACGCATGATTCTCGCGATGACGGATGGTATGGACAATAGGCGGGGCGCTTGTATTTATTCTAATTGAGGCGATTGGGTGCGCCCGCCGGTGAGCGGATGGGGCGCGCCCGTCGTCGATGGCAGGGAGATCGGCAGGCCCTTGAGGCTGCGCACCGCGAGAAAGGCGAAGCACTGGGCCTCCAGCGCGTCGCCGTCCCAGCCCGCGGCCTCGACCGGCTGCACCGGAGCTGCAAAATGCGCTTGCAGGCCGCGCATCAGCACCGGGTTCTTGCGGCCGCCGCCGCACACCAGCACGCGCAACGGGTTTGCGGGCAGGCGAAATTCCGTGATCGCGGCGACGCTGAAGGCGGCGAGGGTGGCCGCGGCATCGGCGGGTGACAGGCCGGATGTCGCCGTGTTGATCAGGCTGGAGAAGCTGAGCCGGTCGAGCGATTTGGGCGCGGGACGGGCAAAATAGGGGTGGGAGAGCAGCGTGGCCAGGCGGGCGCTATCGGGCGTGCCGGAGGCGGCGAGCGCGCCGTTTTTGTCATACGGTTCGCCCAGGTGGCGCTGCGCCAGATCATCGAGCGGGCCGTTGCCGGGGCCGGTGTCGCACGCCAGGACCTCGCCGTTTTTGCCGAGATAGGTGACGTTGGCGACGCCGCCGATGTTTACGATGAGCAGCGGTTTTTCTAGCTTTTCCGCCATGGCGGCGTGGAACAAGGGGGCGAGCGGCGCGCCCTGGCCACCCGCCGCGACATCGGCGGTGCGGAAGTCGTGCACGACGGGCACGCGGCAGAGCAGGGCCAGCAGGGCTGCGTCGCCGATCTGCCAGGTGCGGCCCCGCTCCGGCGCGTGCAGGATGGTCTGGCCATGAAAGCCGATGACCTCCGCGACCCGCCCGGTGAGCCCAACGGCCAGCGCGTGGTCACGCGTAACGCGGGCCTCCACCCTGCGCAGAAATGGATCATCGGGTGCGAGTGTGGGTGCGAGATCCAGCAGACGGCGCAGATCGGCCCGCAGATCATCCTGGTAGGCCAGCATGGCGGTGGGGCCGAAATGGGTGATCCGCTCGCCGTCGGTCTCCAGCCACGCGGCGTCCACCCCGTCCAGCGAGGTGCCGGACATCAGGCCGATGGCGCGCAGGGTCTGGCTGGTCATTCCTCCGTTCTATCCGGTGGAATGGGTTTTGTTAGAGTATGATCGCTTGTCATCAATCATACTCTACCTTGTTTTTCGATCAATTTCATTAGTTTGGATCGAATCTGCCGATTTGACTCAAACTAATATTGATCTAATTGCCGGCGAGCTGCTTGCGCAGGCTCCGTATCTCGTTGAAGGTTTTGGTGACATCGCGCATGATCGCCGCGACGCCGGCCATTCTGCCCTGCTCGTCGTGGAAGGGGATGATCGTGAATTCCACCGAGATGCGGGTGCCGTCCTGGCGGATGGCGGGGACGGCTAGGACCTCGCCCGCCTGGTAGCGGCTCTCGCCCGTGGCCATGGTTTTGTCGAACCCATGCCAGTGGCGCTGGCGCAGCGCTTCCGGCGTGATGATATCGAGCGACTGGCCGAGGGCCTCGGCCGGTGAGTGGCCGAAGATGCGCTGCGCGCCGGCGTTCCAGAAGCGGATTTTGCCCTGGGCGTCGGCGAAGATGACGGCGTCGGCCATTTTATCGACCAAGGTGGAGGCGAACGTTTCGGGATCGAAATCTCCCATGGATCTTGTCCTGGTTCAGGCCATCATGGATCTGGCCGGAGACTGGCGCATCAAGGCTGGATCGGTTCGGCGATCCAGCCTTGAACGATACTGCACTAGTGGGCGATCGCCAGTTTCGGGTTGAGGTTCTGGATGTGGCCGCTCTCGGTGCCTGCTGTCGGGTCGATCATGCAGTTGATGAGGGTGGGTTTGCCCGAGGCCAGCGCGTCACGTAGCGCCTGGGTGAGGCTCTTGGTGTCCTCGACATGATAGCCGACACCGCCGAAGGCCTCCATCATCTTCTCGTAGCGCGCGCCGGGGACGAAGCCGGTCGGCGAGGGGGCCGAGCCATCCTCGTCACCGCGATAGATGCCGCCATTGTTGAAGACAAGCACCACGATGGGGAGCTTGTAGCGGCAGATTGTCTCCACCTCCATGCCGCTGAAGCCAAAGGCGCTGTCCCCCTCGATGGCGACGACCGGCTGGCCGCTGACGGCCGCGGCGCCGACGGCGTAGCCCATGCCGATGCCCATGATGCCCCAGGTGCCGCTATCCAGCCGCTTGCGGGGCTTGTCCATGTCGATGATGTTGCGGGCGAAATCGAGCGTGTTCGCGCCCTCATTCACGATATAGACATCCGGGTGGTCGGCGATGCCCGCGCGCACGGCGCGCAGGGCGCTGGAGAAGTTCATCGGCGACGGGTCGGCGTTCAAAAGCCCGGCCATGCGGTCGATGTTCTTGCGCTTGCGCTCACCGATGCCGTTCGTCCATTCCTCGGCCACCTGGACCTGCTTGGGCTTGAGCGCCTTGAGGAAGGCTTTCATCGAGGATTTGATGTCGCCGATGACCGGGCCCGCGATGGGGCGATTGCTGTCCATCTCGGTGGACTGAATGTCCAGCTGGATGTAGGCGGTCTTCTCGGACCATAGCGGCGGCTTGCCGTGCGAGAGCAGCCAGTTGAGGCGGGCGCCGACCAGCATCACCACGTCCGCCTGGCCGATGGCATACGACCTGGCCGCGGCGGCGGATTGCGGATGGCTGTCCGGCAGGACGCCCTTGGCCATCGACATCGGCAGGAAGGGAATGCCGGTCTGCTCGATGAAACGGCGGATCTCTTCATCTGCCTGCGCGTAGGCGGCGCCTTTGCCAAGGATGATGAGCGGGCGCTTCGCCTTCTCCAGCATCGAGATGGCGCGCGTGATGGAGGCGTCATCGGGGATGTGCGCGGGGGCGGGATCGACCACCTTGATGAGGGATTTTTTGCCTTCCTCGGCGTCGATCGTGGCGCCGAGGACCTCGGCGGTGAGATCGAGATAGACGCCGCCCGGCCGGCCCGAGACCGCGGCGCGGATGGCGCGGGCGACGCCGACGCCGATATCCTGCGGCCGGTTGATGCGGAAGGACGCCTTGGCGTAGGGTTTGGCGGCGGTCATCTGGTCGAGCTCTTCATAGTCGCCCTGCTCGAGATCGATGATCGCGCGGTCGCTTGAGCCGCTGATGAGGATCATCGGGAAGCAGTTGGTGGTGGCGTTGGCCAGCGCCAGCATCCCGTTGAGAAAGCCCGGGCCGGAGACGGTGATGCAGACGCCCGGCTTCTGGGTGATGTAGCCCGCGATGGCGGCGGCGTTGCCCGCGTTCTGCTCATGGCGAAAGCCGTAATATTTCAGGCCCTGGGCCTGCATGAGGCGGGTTAGGTCGGTGATCGGGATTCCGGCAACACCATAAACCGTATCGATGCCGTTGAGCTTCAGCGCGTCGATGATGAGGTGAAACCCGTCGGTCATAGAAGTTGTGTGTGCGTCCATCGTGTAGGCTCCTCGAATTTCCTGTCCTGCTTGCTGTCAGCGGGTGGGGCATGGATTAAAATGAGTGACGCTCGCACCGGAGGGCCCGATGCGCGCGAGGGAAATAAAAATCGGGCCGCGAAGTGCGGCCCGATGCTGGAGACTTCAGACGACTTTCGCCTCGCGGAGCTGCTGGATCTTGTCCTTCGAGTAGCCAAGGCCGGTCAGGACTTCATCGGTGTGCTCGCCCAGGAGCGGGGCGCCGGTGATCGAGGGCTTGAAGCCCGAGAACTTGATCGGGCTGCCGACGGTGAGGTACTTGCCGCGCTTCTTCTGCTCGACCTCGACGATGGTGCCGGTGGCGCGCAGATCCGGGCTCTCCTCGATCTCCTTCATGCTCAGCACCGGGGCGCAGGGGATGTCGAACTTGCGCAGCACGTCGACCGCCTCGAACTTGGTTTTGTCGGCCAGCCATTTCTCGATATCCGCGAAGATCTCGAAAATATGCGGCTGGCGGGCGCGAGGGGTCATGTAGGCGGGGTCGTTGGCCCATTCCGGCTTGCCGATGGCCTTGCAGATCGGCTCCCAGACATGGTCCTGGATGGTGAAGTAGATGTAGGCGTTCGGGTCGGTCTCCCAGCCCTTGCACTTCAGGATCCAGCCGGGCTGGCCACCGCCGCCGGCGTTGCCGCCACGCGGCACGACATCGGAGAAGGTGCCGAATTCACCATCCGCACGGACCGGATACTGCGGATATTCCTCGAGGTAGCCGACCTTGTCCAGCCGCTGCTGATCACGCAGCTTGACGCGGCAGAGGTTGATCACCGCATCCTGCATCGAGACCGCGACCTTCTGGCCCTTGCCGGTCTTCTCGCGGCTGATGAGCGCGGTGAGAATGCCGATGACCAGATGCATGCCGGTGTTGCTGTCCCCCAACGCCGCCGCGCTGATGGTCGGCGGGCCGTCCCAAAAGCCGGTGGTGGAGGCAGAGCCGCCGGCGCACTGCGCCACGTTCTCGTAGACCTTGAGGTCGGAGTAGGAATGGCCGTCCGAGAAGCCCTTGACCGAGCCGAAGATGAGGCGCGGGTTGAGCTTGTGGATATGCTCCCAGGTGAAGCCCATGCGATCCAGCGCGCCGGGGGCGAAATTCTCGACCAGCACATCGGCCTCGCGGATCAGCTTCTCCATGATCTCCTTGCCGTCGGCGCTCTTGGGGTTCAGCTCGAGCGATTTTTTGTTGCTGTTGAGCATCGTGAAATACAGCGCGTCGAGATCCTCGATGTCGCGAAGCTGACGGCGGGTGACGTCGCCGACGCCGGGGCGCTCGATCTTCAGTACGTCCGCGCCGAACCAGGCCAGCAGCTGAGTGCAGGCGGGACCGGCCTGCACGGCGGTGAAGTCAAGAACCTTAATTCCTTCGAGTGGTAGGCTCATGTCTGCTCTCTCCTATGGTATATTTTTATGCAATAGATGTTGCGGGCGCGCCTGTTGCGAGGTTGACCCCGCCGGACACGCGGCACCGTGATTGAAGCAAAGCGAGGCGGAGCAACGGTTGAGACAGGCCGGACCGCTGGACATGTTGGAAGCCGCCGGGATGAGCACAAGACCTATGCCCGCCACACCGTAACACGCCGCCGCCTGGGATTGCCGTCATACGTTTTTTCCGTCTCCTTCCTTTGTATGTTGTATGCCAGATATCGGCCCGTGTCTAGCCGGGTTGGGCGGTTCAGGCGCGGAGGGATGCCCTGGGTTGCAGGATTCGCAGCGCGGGAAGATTACGCTGAGAGCGCGGCCGGGGCCTGGCGGGTGCGTTTCACGATCAGCTTGTTCAATGCGTGGATATAGGCACGCGCGGCGGCCACGATCGTGTCCGTGTCCGCGCCCTGGCCGTCCACCAGCTTGCCGTCCTCCTCCAGCCGCACGGTGCAGCGCGCCTGGGCGTCGGTGCCCTCTGTCACCGCGCCGACCGAGAACAGCCGCAGCTCCGCCGTGTGCGGGAAGATTTGCAGAATTGCGTTGAAGGTTGCGTCGACCGGGCCGTCGCCCCGCGCATCGGCGCTGTGCGGCACGCCGTCCACCTCCAGCTCCAGCAGCGCGCGGGGCTGGGTTTTGGAGCCCGCCCAGAGCTCCAGCGAGATGAATTTGATGCGCTGGTGGTCGCGGGTGACCTCGTCATCCACCAGGGCCACGATGTCGTCGTCGTAGACGATCTTCTTGCGGTCGGCGAGATCCTTGAAGCGCTGGAAGGCGACTTGCAGCGCATTATCGCCCAGCTCGCCATAGCCCAGGGCGTTCAACTTGTCGCGGAAGGCGGCGCGGCCGGAGTGTTTGCCCATCACCAGCACCGTCTTGTTCCAGCCGACGCTCTCGGGTGTCATGATCTCGTAGGTCGCGGCGTTTTTCAGCATTCCGTCCTGGTGGATGCCGGATTCATGGGCGAAGGCGTTGCGACCGACGATCGCCTTGTTGGGCTGCACATCGAAGCCGGTGATCGCCGCCAGCAGTTTCGAGGTGCGCAGGATGCGGGTGCTCTCGATGTTATGCGTGTAAGGGGCTGCGTCCGGGCGGGTGCGGATTGCCATCACCAGCTCCTCCAGCGCGGCATTGCCCGCCCGCTCGCCGATGCCGTTGATCGTGCATTCAACCTGCCGCGCGCCTGCACCCAGCGCGGCCAGCGTGTTGGCGACCGCCAGGCCGAGGTCGTTATGACAGTGTGCCGAGAGGATGATGTTCTCCGCACCCGGCACGCGGGTTTTCACCATGCTGAATATCCGCGCCATATCCTCCGGCACCGCATAGCCCACGGTATCTGGGATGTTGATGGTGGTGGCGCCGGCCTTGATGGCCGCCTCGACGCAGCGGCACAGGAAATCCGCCTCCGTGCGGGTGCCGTCCTCGGCGGACCATTCCACGTCATCGGTGAAATCGCGCGCCAGGGTGACGGAGGTGGTGACGAGTGCAAGCACGGCCTCGGGCTCCAGGCGCAACTTGTATTTCATGTGCAGGGGACTGGTAGAGATGAAGGTGTGGATACGCCGACGCTCCGCCGGGGCAACCGCCTCCGCCGCGCGCAGGATATCCTCCCGGCCGGAGCGCGCCAGCCCGGCGATGACCGGGCCTTTCACCGCCTGGGCGATGCGCCGCACGCTCTCATAATCACCCGTGCTGGCGATGGGAAAGCCGGCCTCCAGGACATCGACGCCGAGCTCGGCCAGGATCTCCGCCATGCGGAGTTTTTCGTCCAGATTCATCGAAAAGCCGGGCGACTGCTCGCCATCGCGCAGGGTGGTATCGAAAACAATGACGCGTTTTGGGTCTATTTTGCCGAAATTCGGGTGGTTGAGGGTCATTTCAGGGTTCCGTTGTAATGCCAGATGGTGGGGTTGAGAGGCATTCCCCTGAACGATGGCGCGCGACCGCGCGGCTCTACGCCCAGGGGCGGATAAGTCGAAGGAGCAGCCCGGAAATTGGGGTGGCGATGACCATGGGAGCAGAATTATGCCAGATTCCGGTGGGCCGCAAGTTTTGCGCACGGGGCTTTGAGAAACGGCGCGCTGTCAGGCTGCTTCATTCAAGGTAAATTTCCTCCGGTATTCAATCGGCGTGATCCCAAGCCGCCGCATGAACACGCGGCGCATGGCCGGGGCGGTGCCAAAGCCCGACTGATCGGCGATTGATTTGACCTCTTTCGTGGTGGTCTCCAGAAGGTTGCAGGCGTAACGCAGCCTTGCGTCGGTGATATAAGCGCCAATGGTCATGTTGGTTTTGTCCCTGAACATGCGGAGCAGTGTGCGCTCGCTCATGCGGGCTTCCCTGGCCAGGTCGCCGATCTGAATTTTCTGCCGCAGATGCGCGAGGATCCAGCGCTGCGTCCGCCCTACCGGCGAGTCCGCTTTTTTTTCGGCTTTCAGATGCATGCTGAACTGCGATTGCCCGCCGGAGCGTTTTGCAGGCAGCACCATGAAGCGGGCGATATCGAGCGCCAGCGGGTGGCCGAAATCCAGCTCGATGATGCGCAGCGCCAGATCCATGCCCGCGGTCATGCCCGCGGCGGTCATGATCTTGTCGCTCTCGATGAAAATCGGGTCGGGTTCCACTGTCAGATGGGGAAATTCCTTTGCCAGTTGCCGGGCATAAAGCCAATGGGTCGTCACGCGCCTGCCATCGGCCAGGCCCGATGCCGCCAGCGGGAAGGCCCCGGTGCAGATCGACCCGACACGCCGTGCGGTGGCACCTTGCGCGCGCAGCCAGGCGGTTAAAGCGAGGTTTTTGGCTGCCTCAGGCGCGGCCGGGCCGCCGGCCACCAGAAGCGTATCGATTTCCGCCGGGGCGTTGGCAAAACCATGGGTCGGCTCGAACCTGCCCCAGCCGCCCGCCAGGGATACCGGCAGGCCATCCTGCGAGATGGTGAGCAGCTCGTAGCATGGTTTGCCCATGATGTGATTGGCGAGTGAAAAACACTCCAGCGGGCCGACGATATCGATTGCCGCGGCACCGGAAAACACGACCATGGCCAAGGTTAGCATACTTCACCCATCCCGAAATGACCCACCGCAGCAAGGCTGTAGTGACAATTTACGCCAAAAGACAGGCTGATCCCGCCAATCTCGCCCTGTGAGCGCGCGGCGCGCTTGCCGAGGCGTTGCCGCGATGCCTAAGCTCCCGTGGTTTTTTCATTATCATTACTAATGATTTCAATGGGGTAAATGGAATATGGCGGAGCGGATGAAGTTTCTGGCGGGGGTTTCAGTGGTGGCTTTGGCGCTCGGCTGTGCCGGGGCGCCACCTGCTCTCGCGGGGGGGCAGGGCGGCGGTGGTTCGGGCTGTTCCATGGCGGGCAATGCGGGCAGCCAGACCACCGGCGGCGGTGGTGGCGGGCTGGGTGATGCTGTCAATTGTGGTGACAGCAATGGCGGCACTGGCGGCGGCGCGCAGGGGACGGCTGGCAGCGGCACGGGTGGCGGCGCGGGCGGCGCGGCCGGCGTGGTCGAGACTGGTGCCGCCACGCTCAGCGCCTCGGTCACGGGGGGCAATGGAGGGCAGGGATTACCGAATACTTCACTTCTCGGCTCTGGCGGCGGCGGCGGCGGGGCGGGTGTCGCCACCAATTATGCCCTGACGATTGCCAGCGGCGTGACTGTCACCGGCGGAGCGGGCGGCGTAGGCGCGCTAAATGGTACTCAGAGCGGCGGCGGCGGCGGCGATGGTGGGGGTGGTGCGGGGGTGGTCACCAGCGGTTCATTGACCGTCGATTCAGGCGCAGCCGTAACGGGCGGGGCAGGTGGAATTTTATCGTTCGCGCCGGGTGGTGGCGGCACCGGCGTGGCGTTGACGGGCGGGACGGCTTTCACCTTCATCAATGACGGAATGGTTACGGGAGGGTCTGGCGGGTTTGGTGATACTACTGACGGCGGCGGTGGCGCGGGGGTGGATACCAGCAGCAATGTGATAAATAACGGCACCATCACGGGCTCCGGAGATAATAGCCAGGGCGGTGGCGGCGGCGGCGGCGGTGCCGGCATCGTGGCCCAGAGCGCCGTGGCCGACGGCCTGACGATTACCAACACCGGCAACATAGTAGGTGGCAGTGCCGGTAAAGATTCCACCGGCAACGGCAGCTCATCCGGCGCGGGCGAGGGTGGCGCCAATGGTATTTCCTCAAACGGCGGCATATCGCAGGCGGGCGCCGGGATCATCGGCGAGGGGCTGAACGTGGTGAATTCCGGTTTGATCAGCGGTGGTGCCGGCCTTACTAGCCAATACAGGGCCGATGCGATCGACTTCATCGACGGCGCGAACAGCCTGACACTCGAGGCGGGCTACTCGTTTGTCGGCAATGTCATTGCCTCACGGGCCGGTGCGGATGTGCTGACGCTGGGCGGGGCCAATAACGCCACGTTCAACATGTCGAACATCGCGGCGGCCGACCCTGGCAGCTACAATGGGACTCCGGTTTATGCCGGGTTCGCCAACTACCAGAAAACCGGCGCCAGCACCTGGACCTTGACCGGCAAGACCGCCATCAGCACCACCACCAACTGGACGGTGGCGGGCGGCACGCTGCAAGTGGGCGCCAGCGCGGGCGATGGCACGGTGTTGAACGGCGCGGTGACGGTTGATAACGGCGCGACGCTGGACGGCTATGGCCAGATTTCAGGCGCTGTGACCAATAGCGGCACGGTGCTGCCGGGCGATGCCATCGGCAGGCTGACGGTGGATGGCAATTACACGCAGAACGCAAATGGCACGCTCAATATCGAGATAACGCCAAACGCCACGCCGGGCACGGGCTATGACCAGCTGGTGGTGCCGAACGGTTTGGTCAACCTGGCGGGCACGCTGAATGTCACGGTCGATGCGGGCAATTATATAACCGGCACGGTGTATGACATCATCACCACCAATTACGGGGTGAGCGGCAGCTTCTCCCGCATCGCCTATAATCCGGCTTTTGCCGCTTATATCACCCCGGTGGTGGGCTATGGCGCCACGACCGTGACCCTGACCCTGACCCCGACCGTGGCTCCCAATGCGCCGCCGGGCGCGACCCCGGTTCTGTTCAGCAGCGGGCGGATCTATGAGGCCAGCAGCTATGCCGAGAACGGCGCGATGTGGGATGCGCTGGGCGCGCCGCTGGTTACCGGCCCCGCGAGCGGCGATGCCGTGGATGACGGCTACTGGCTGCATGGTGTCGGCGCGTTTGGCAACGCCAATGGCTATGACTTCAACGAGAAGGGCTTTGTCCTTGGCAAGGGGTTCGATGTCTCGCCCGGGCTGGTGGTGGGTGCGGCGCTTTCCAATATCTATACCAGCACCTCGGGCGGCGGTGATTCGGCCACGGGCAGCACTGTCGGCGGGTTGCTGTATGGTATCTATACCGCCAACCGGCTGAGCCTGGCGGGCGATGCGACGGTGGGGCATGTGGGCGAGCGGCTGGTGCGCAGCCTGCCGACGCTTGGCTTGCAGGCCAAGGCGGCCAGCAACGGTATCTACGCGGGGGCGGGGCTGCGGATGCAATATGCGCTGCTCAGCCAGGGGGGGTATTTTCTCTCGCCCTACGCCGCGGTGAGCTACCTGCACACCCATACGGGCAGCGCGCAGGAAACCGGCGCCGGGCTGCTCAACCTGTATTACGGCGCGATGCATGGCAGCCTTGGGCAGGCGGGCGCGGGCGTGACCGGCGGTTATGCGATGCCGGTGCGCTATGGCATGCTCACCATCTGGGCCAGCCTGGGGGGAGGTGGCACGCTCGGCAACCCGTATGCGCGCTCTACCGAGGTTTCGGGCAGCTTCAGCCACGGGGTGACGGCGCTGGCAGCACCGGTGGGAGACTTTTCCCCCGCTGTGGGGGTGGAGCTGGCAAGCGCCGGGCGCTGGCGCCTGGGCGCGGGCTGGAGCGGCCAGTTCGCCGGCCCGGCCAGTGCCGAGACCTTCAACGCCAACGCCGATTATCGCTGGTAGGGTGCTTGCCGGGTCATGATACCAACGGCCATATATGGCCGTTGGTATGAACCTCAGGCAGGCGGGAGGTAATGAAACTGCCTGAGCACTGTGGCATGGTCGGTCTCGATGCGCAGCCGTTGCGCCAATGTGAGGCCGGTGCGGAACTCCCCGGACCGGCCTGCCCGGAAGAACGGCGCGGTGGCGACCGCGCTTGCCGCGACATACCCGTGTGTTTGCTCCTGCGCGGCCAGTGTTGCGAAGCTGCTGAATTCGACCGCCCGGCGCAGGCGGGCGGGCTCGGAATCGCCGCCCAGAAAATAGATCACCCGGCCGAAATGTTTCTCCGGGTCCGCCAGCAGATCCTCATACCGCAGGACAAGGCGGTTTTTCGCCGACAGCCAGGAGCGGACATGGCCGGACCAGGAGGACATGAACTCGAACACCTGTTGCGCGGTGGCGCGGTTGGTGGCCTGCGGGCTCGCCATGAAGGTGATGATGTCCTCCACGCTTTTGCCCGCGAAGGCGGCGTAGGAGAGGGCGATATCGCGCGGATCACGCACGATGTAGACGCTGCCCGCCGTGTGCGCGGGCGTGCAGAGCGGCACGCCATGCAATGCCAGGTTCGCATTATGGGTTTTGACGAACACCAGGTCGTCGTGCAGGCGGGTGAGGGATTCATGCACCGAGGGGCGCAGGCGCTGGGTGGCTTCCGGCGTGAGCTTGTCTCCCGGTGAGTCAAAAAATGCGGCGGCGCATTCCACGGCGGAGAAATCGATGAGGGCGTTGATGCTCTGCGGGGCCGTGGGCTGCGCGATATAATTATGCAGGAACGCCCGCAGCCAGGTGTTGCCGGATTTGGGGTAGGAGGCGAGCCAGACGATTTTGCCCATAGGAAATCAGGCGGCCTGGGCCTCGGCGGACGCCTCCGCGCCGAACAGGAAGTTGATATCCTCGGCGTTGAAGGCGAGCCCGGCGCTCTCCGAGAAGGCGATGCTGGCCAGCTCGGCCTTGCGCTGCTGGAGCTCCAGTATCCGCTCCTCCACCGTGTCCGTCGCGATGAGCTTGTAGACGAATACCGATTTGGTCTGGCCGATGCGGTGGGCGCGGTCCGAGGCCTGGTTTTCCACCGCCGGGTTCCACCAGGGGTCGTAGTGGATGACGGTGTCGGCGCTGGTGAGGTTCAGCCCGCGCCCGCCAGCCTTGAGCGAGATGAGGAACAGGGGGACCTCGCCTGCCTCGAAACTGCGCACAGGCTCGGCGCGGTCCCGCGTGTCCCCGCGCAGCTCGACGAAGGGGATGGCAAGCGCGTTGAGGCGTGGCTTGATGAGGTCGAGCATCGAGGTGAACTGACTGAACAGGAGGATGCGCCGGCCTTCGGGGATCAGCTCCGAGATCATCTCCAGCAGGTCCTCCAGCTTGGCCGAGCTCTCCGTGCCGCGGCCACTGCCGAGCTTGACCAGGCGCGGGTCGCAGCAGGCCTGGCGGAGCTTCAACAGCGCATCCAGTACGATGACGCGGCTCTGCGCCAGGGTGCGCTCGGCCATCTGCTCGCGCACGGTCTCATACAGGGTGCCGCGGATCGTCTCGTAGAGTTCGCGCTGGTCCGGCGCCAGCGTGATGCGCCGCAGGATCGTGTGTTTGGGTGGCAGCTCGGTCGCCACCTCCGCCTTGGTACGGCGCAGGATGAAGGGCTGGATGCGGGCGATGAGCTGGGCGCGGGAGACCTGGTCCCCGTTCTTCTCGATGGGAGTGCGGAAGCGCTTGGTGAAGCCGCGACGGTCCCCCAGCAGGCCGGGCATGAGGAAGGCGAACTGCGACCATAATTCGTCGAGGTTATTCTCGATCGGCGTGCCGGAGAGGCAGAGCCGGTGGGTGGTGGCGAGCTGGCAAACCGCGCGGGTGGCCCGGGCCTCGGGCGATTTGATCGCCTGGGCCTCATCGAGCACCACGATATGCCATGGGCGCTGCTTCATCTCCTCCACATCGCGCGTCAGCACCGTGTAGGTGGTGATCACCACGTGGATCCCCGCCATGCGCTCACGGCGCTCGTGGCGTTCCAGCCCGTGCAGGACCATGACCTTTAAGTGGGGGGCGAATTTGGTGAGCTCGGCGGTCCAGTTCGCGACCAGGCTGGTGGGCACCACGATGAGCGCCGGGGCGGTGAGCCTGCCCTCAGCCTGGTCCACGCAGATATGCGCGATGGTCTGCGCGGTTTTGCCGAGGCCCATATCGTCGGCGAGGAAGCCGCCCAGCCCGTAGGAGGCGAGATGCTGGAGCCAGTCCACGCCCTGCTGCTGATAGGGCCGCAGCTCGCCTTTGAAGATATCCGGCACCAGCACCGGGATGATCTCGGGCTCGCCCCGGAACCGCTCGACATAGGCCTCGATCGCGGCGGCGTTCTGCCAGCTCGTGGTCAGCACGTCTTCCAGCTCCAGCACCGTTGCGGCGGCGCCGACGGGGAGCACCAGCGCCTTCTCGGCGGTGCGGCCAGCGGCCTCGATGAGGTCTCCCATCACGGCCAGCAGGCGGCGGATGCGCTCCGCCGGGAGCTTGATCACCCGCCCGTCGTCCATGCTGGTGATCAGCTCATCGCCGACGATCTGCGCGCCCTCCATGCCGCCGCGCGCCAGCAGATGCTCCAGGATCGGCAGCAAGGGGTGGCGCACGCCGTCGATCTCGATGCCGAATTCAAGCGAGAAGCTGCCTTTTTCGGCGTCTTCCACCTGCACGTCGATATTGCCGATATTCTCGGCAAGTTTGGGGCCGAAATTCGCGTCGATGCTGGATTGCCAGCCCAGCGCGGTGAGTTCCGGGACGCGGACCGCGACGAAATGGTGCCATTGCGCGGCGGCGGAATCCCCCCGGAAGACCAGCACGCGCTGGCCGCGCGCGGATTTGGCGTCCGCCACGCGCATCTGCACGAAATTATCCGGGCGCAGCGTATCCAGCGCCGCGGCCTCGGCGGCTGTGTCCCGGCGGATGAACACCGCCTGGCCGCCAGACTTCATGCGGATGAATTGCGCCTCGTCCGCGCCGTCCACCCGCACGCCACCATAGTCGAAATCCAGCGTCAGCACGTCGATCATGCGCGGGCGGCCGAATTCATCGGGCCCATGCAGGCGGCGCAGGCGCAGGACCGGTGTGGCCGGGCGCTCCAGCACCGTGGCGTCCGGGTCTGGTGCCTCGGGCAGCAGGGGCGCGATGTTGGCCGCGCGGGCGCGCCGACCGGTGGGGCGCAGGCGCGTGGGCGGCGGGGGGAACGCGCGCTCATGCGCCGGAATGATGGTGTCGATGAGCGACCGGGGTGCGGCCTTACGCAGCTCGGGGAAGCGCTCCAGCGCCTTCAGCGCCGTCGCCGCGAGGTGCTTGCATTTGGACTCGCCGCAGCTGCACTCTCGCTCCGCGAAGGAGACGCGCCGGCCCAGGCTCACGGGGGTGATTCGGGCCGTCCATTTCAGGCCAAGCTGGTTGGTGCCGGTGATCGTGTCATCCGCCAGCGTCACGTCTGTCATCTCCGCCAGAAAGCGGCTGCTGGTGAGGATCCGCGAGTCAAACACGCTCTCCAGGTCTTCGGTGGCAAACGGCACAGGCATCAGGCTAACCCCAGTTCTCTCGAGCGCCGCCAAAAGGAGGCCAAAGGGTTCCATAGCGGATTTTGTTTGGGAAGGCAGGGGGTAGGGTGAAGTTTTTTATGCAACCCGGACAGGCGGGGGTTGGCGAGTTATCCGATCAGATCAGTAAAGCCGTTGGTCATCGGGTAGCGCCGGTCGCGGCCGAAGGCCCGAGCCGTGATCTTCACGCCCGGCGGGGCCTGGCGGCGTTTATATTCGGCGCGGTCCAGCAGCTTCCACACCCGCAGCACGGTGGCGCGCTCGAAGCCTTCCGCCACCAGCTCGTCGATGCCCGCCTCGCCCTCGATCAGGCGGGCCAGGATGGCATCCAGAATCTCATAAGGTGGGAGCGAATCCTGGTCCGTCTGGCCCGGTTTCAGCTCCGCCGAGGGCGGCTTGGTGATCACCCGCTCGGGCATCGCGGGCCCCTTGGGCGCCAGGCTGCCCTCCGGGCGGTGCGCGTTGCGCCAGCGCGAGAGCTCGAACACGGTGGTCTTGTAGACGTCCTTCAATACCGAAAACCCGCCGCACATGTCCCCGTAGAGCGTCGCGTAGCCCACCGACATCTCGGACTTGTTGCCGGTGGTGAGCAGCATGTCGCCAAACTTGTTCGACAGCGCCATGAGCAGGAGGCCGCGCGCGCGGGACTGGATGTTCTCCTCGGTGATATCCGGGGCCTGACCGGTGAAGGCCGGTGCGAGCGCGCCCGCGAACGAAGCCATCGCGCCCGCGATCGGGATGCTCTCATAGGAGATGCCGAGCATCCGCGCGCAGGCAAGCGCATCCTCCAGCGAATGGTCCGACGTGTAGGGGCTGGGGAGCATGACGGCGCGCACGCGCTGTGGCCCCAGCGCGTCCGCCGCCACGGCGGCGGAGATGGCGGAGTCGATCCCGCCGGAGAGGCCCAGCACGATGCCCGAGAATCCGTTTTTGTTCACATAGTCGCGCAGACCCATCATCATGGCGGTGTAGATCTGGGCCAGCCGGTCCGGCTCGGGCGGGAGCGGTTGCGCCGCGCAGACCAACCCGGCTGGCGTGCGGGCCCAGCGGGTGAGGCACAGCGCCTCGGCGAAATAGGGCATCTGAACCGCAAGGCTGCGGTCTGCGTTCAGCACGAAGGAGGCACCGTCGAACACGATCTCGTCCTGCCCGCCGGTGAGGGCCGCAAACATGTAGGGCAGGCCGGTTTCCACCACGCGCTGCACGGCGAGGGCGATGCGCCTGGCCTGCTTGCCGTCCTCGAATGGCGAGCCGTTGATCGAGAGCAGGATCTCCGCCCCGGATTCACGCAGCGTCTCGGCGACATCGGGGAACCACCAGTCCTCGCAGATCATCAGCCCGAGCCGGAAGCCGCGGAAGGCGACCGGGCCCGGTGCGGGGCCTGACGCGAACACCCGTTTTTCGTCGAACACGCCGTAGTTGGGCAGCTCGTGCTTTTTGCGGCGCGCCAGGATGGCGCCGGCCTCCAGCAGGAAGGCCGCGTTATGCACGTTTTCGCCGTCGCGCCAGGGCGTGCCGATGACCAAGCCCGGGCCGCCATCCGCCGTGTCCGCCGCCAGGGCCTGCGCCGCCGCCTCGCAGGCGGCCACGAAGGCGGGCTTGAGCACGAGGTCCTCCGGCGGATAGCCGGACACAGAAAGCTCGGGCGTCACCACCAGATCCGCCCCCATGGCGGCGGCCTGCGCGCGGGCGGCGCGGATGGCGGCGACGTTCTTTTCGATCGCGCCGACGTGGGGGTTCAACTGCGCGATGGCGATGTTCAGCGCCTGCGTCATGGCGTGGTGAGCCGGAATTCGATCCGGCGGTTTTGGGCGTAATCCGCCGGTGTGTTGCCCGGCGCCAGCGGGTTGTTGGAGCCCATGGCCGAGACCGAGATGCGGTCTTTCGGCACGCCGTCTCGCACCAGCAGATGCAGCACGGTGAGCGCGCGGGCCGCCGAGAGGTCGAAGTTCGAATGATACGGCCCGCCGGTGATGGGCTGCGCATCGGCATAGCCATCGACGCTCAGAATCCAGTTCACCTTCGGTGGAATTTTGCCCGCGATCTTTTTCACGGCACTCGCGACCTGCGCGATCTCGGCCTGCCCGGCTTGGGTGAGGGTTGCCTGGTCCACCGGGAACAGGACATCGCTCTCGAACACGAAACGATCCCCCACGATGCGCAGGTTCGGCTCGCCCGCGAGGGCCTGACGCATCGCTTTGAAAAACGTGCTCTGATATTGCTGCAACTGCTCGACCTTGCGGGCCAGCGCCTCGTTGAGCTGCGCGCCGAGGTCGGTGATCTGGACATGGTCCTTTGCGTCGGCGGTCTTGGCTGCGTCCAGCGCCTGGGCCAGCACGGCGAGCTGCACGCGCAGCGCCGCGATCTGCTGGTTCAGCAGCGCCACCTGCGCCTCCGCCGCCTGGGAGATCCTGGTCTGGGCCGTCAGCTTGCCCTGCGTGTCGCTGAGCTGGGCGGCGAGCCCTGGGCCGGCGTTTTCATCGGCCTGAGCCTGCGCGGCCATCTGCCCCTGGAGTGCTGCGATCCGCCCGCTGGCGGCGGCGGCCTGCGCCTGCGCGTCCGACAATTGGGATTGCAGCCCCTGCGCCTGGCTTTGCAGGCCGGTGATGGTGCCGGAGTCCGCGCCGAGCTGCTGGGTGAGCCCGGCGTTGGCGCTCTGCGCGCTGGCGAGCTGGCTGTTCAGTGCCGACAGCTCCTGCGCCAGCGTGGCGTTTTTGGTCGTCTGCATGGAGAGGCTCTGGGTCAGCTGGGCGATCTGGTTGCGCAGGACGTTGATGGTATTATCGCTGCCGTTCAGCGCGGAGGACAAGAACGCCTCGGCCAGCACGAAGACCAGCAGCACGAAGATCGTGACCATGAGCAGGGTGGAGAGCGCATCAACATAGCCCGGCCAGGCGTCCAGCCCGTTGCTGCCCGCGCGCCTGCGGCTCATGCCCGAGGCTCATCGCGCACGGCGGCGAGCGTGCGGGTGAGCACCTTGAGGTCGCTGCGGAGCTCCGCCGTGCTTTGGGCGCGCCCCTGCTCGGATTCCGCCAGCATCCGGTTGAGCAGCATCTCGATATTGCGCAGATGCGCGCGGGCCAGATCATCCTGGCTGGCGGGCTGGCTGGCGGGTGACTCGCTCAGGCGGACCAGCACCGGCCCCATGGCAGCCTGGGTTTCCGCCAGCCTGCCCATGAGCTGGTGGTTCACCCGCAGCGTGTCCGAGAGTGCGGCCATACGCTCATTCAGCGCCAGTAGCGCGGCATTGCCCTGGGCCCGGCCATCCTCCCCGCGTGTGAGTACGCGCTGGAGCGACTCCATGTTTTCCGCCGTCTGTTCCAGCAGCGCCTGGACATAGACGGGCACCGAGGCCTCGCCATCGCCACCGCCCAGCGCGCCGGTGGAGAGCCGGGTAAGCCCGGCCAGCCACTCCTCCAACTCGTTGAAAAATCGGTTCATCGCCTGGCCCGCCGTAAGATCCAGAAAGCCCAGGATCAGCGCGCCGGAGAGGCCGAACATCGAGGAGGAAAACGCCGTACCCATGCCCGCCAGCGGCCCGGCGAGCCCGGCTTTCAGCTGCGCGAACATGCCGTTCACGTCGCCGCCTGCGAGGTTCATGCCGTTGATCACCGCCGCGACCGAGGAGACGGTGTGCAGCAGGCCCCAGAAGGTGCCGAGCAGCCCCAGGAAGATCATGACGCCGGTGACGTAGCGCGAGAGCTCGCGGTTTTCATCGAGCCGGCTGGAGATTCCGTCCAGAATCGTGGTCATCGCCTGGCCGGAGAGGGTGATCCGCCGCTCCCCATCGGCCCGCCCATGCAGCATCCGCGCCATCGGGGCCAGCAGCACCGGCGGACTCGCCTGCTCCAATTTCTGGCGGTTGCGGCGGAAGGTCTCGACCCATTCGACCTCCGGGTTGAGGCGTTGCACCTGCCGCAGGTTCCAGAACACGCCGAAGATCTCGACCAGCACGATGACCGAGTTGACCAGCGGGTTGGCCATATAGAATTTGGCCAGATCCGGCGAGATGACCGCCGCCACGCCGTAGACCACGAAGCAGAAGACGATCATCCGGATCAGGTAATTCTTGGGCTTGGTCATTTTTCTGCCTCTGTCAGGACGGTCTGGTTGTCATTCTGGCCGGGCACGGCACCATAGGCGCGCGGGATGATGTCGGCGGCGGCGACGCCGCAGCTGAGCAGGGCAGCGCGCACCGCCATCGCCCGGTTGAACGAGAGGCGCATGGCGGCGGAGGGGTCGTCAGCATTAGCCGGGGCCCGCGCATCGATACCAAGCACGCCGCCCGCCTGGCAATAGGGGTGGAGAATGGCGGGAGCCCCGGTGGGCAGCGCGGCGCTGCCGGGGGCAAAGTCGATCACCGCTGGCGGCGGCGCTGGCATGGGTTTTACCACCGGGACGGGTGGCTTGGACGTGGTTTGGATTGGCGCAGGCGGGCGCGGCCTGGACTTTGCAACGCCCACGGCGCGGGGCTGGGCCACGGCGCTTGGCCGGACGCGATGGGTCAAAATTTTGCGCGGCCTGAGGGGGGCCAGTTTCTGGATCACCCGCGGCGGGGCTGTGATGCCCGCCAGCTGCGCAAGGGCGGCGGGGTTGACCACCACCTGGGCGGGCGCCGAGGCGGGCAGCAGCAGGGCCAGGACCAGGATCGGGGAAATCGCTCTCACGTCATTCACCCTACGGAAGCGGCAGCAGATACTCAATGACTACGCGCGCGCCCGGCGGTCATTCCCGGGCGCTGCCCTGGCTGGCCTGCATCACCTCCAAAAGTTTAGGGTGCAGGTGCGTATTGCCCGCCACGATGCTGCGGGACAGGCGCTCCTGGCCTTGGCCGTCGGTCGCGTAGCCGCCGGCCTCGCGCACGATCAACATGCCTGCCGCCACGTCCCACGGGTGGATGCCCCACTCCCAGTAGCCGTCGTAGCGCCCGGCGGCGGTCCAGGCGAGGTCCAGCGCGGCCGAGCCGAAACGTCGGATGCCCGCGACCTGGGGCATCAGCGCGCTGAGGCTGCGGGCGAAGGCGAGCTGGTCCGACGGCGAGGTGGTGGCAAAGGGCACGCCGGTGGCGAACACCGCATCCTTCAACTCGCGCCGCGCGGCGACCCGCAGGCGCTTGTCGTTCATATAGGCGCCGACACCTTTTTCCGCCCAGAACATCTCGTTGTTCACCGGCGAATACACCACCGCCGCGGCGATCTCGCTCCCGCCATCGGGCAGGCGTTTCTCCAGCGCGATCGAGATCGCCCAGTGCGGGATGCCGTGCAGAAAATTGGTGGTTCCGTCCAGCGGGTCCACGATCCAGCGCCAGGACCATTTGTCGCTGCCCGAGGCGCCGGATTCCTCCATCAGCATGGCATAGCCGGGGCGGGCTTTCTCCAGATCCTCGCGGATGCTGGCCTCGGCCCGCAGATCCGCCTGGCTGACGAAATCGCCCGGACCTTTTACCGAGACCTGCAAATTCTCCACCTCGTTGAAATCCCGCAGGAGCCTTTTGGCGGCCTTCTGCGCAGCGGCGTGCATGACGGTCATATGCGCGGAAAGGCGTGGCATCATCCGTTTTCAGTCTCCAGTTTTCAGTCGTCAGAAAAGTCCCGACCGATAACTCAGCCTTTGGCGCGCTCCACATAGCTGCCGTCCTCGGTGCGGACGACCACGCGCTCGCCCGCCTCGATAAACGGCGGCACCAGGGTTTTGACACCGTTGGAAAGCTTGGCGGGTTTATAGGAGGAAGACGCGGTCTGGCCTTTTACCACCGGGTCGGCCTCGACGATCTCCAGCGTCACATGCGGCGGCAGCGTGATAGAGACTGGATCGCCCTCCACCAGCCCGACGGAAACCGCCATGTTATCTTGCAGGAACGGCGCGGACTCACCCAGAATGCTGGCCGGGACCATGAACTGCTCGAAGGTCTCGCCGTCCATGAGCACCAGGTTGTCGCCATCGGTATAGGAATAGGTGAAGTCCTTGTCCTCGGTGGTCAGGCGCTCCACCGTGTCGGCGGTGCGCCAGCGCTCGTTGGTTTTATTCCCGGTTTTCAGGTTGCGCATCTCCACCTGGATGAACGCGCCGCCTTTGCCGGGGGTGATGATCTGCTGCTTCAGCACGGTCCAGCGGTTGCCTTCATGCTCGATGACCTGACCGGCGCGGATGAGATTTGCCTGCTGTTTCATGAAAACTCTGCCTGAATAAACGTTTGGGACGTGAGGCGGCGGCTTACGCCGCCCGTGGGCGTTCGGCAAGGGAGGCAGCCCGGCACCAGCCGCCGCCGCAAAGCTTAACAAGATAACGTCAGCCAATTCATTTTTATCCGGCCTGGTTAACACCCGATTCAGGAGTGCCCGGTATCCTGACTACTTCAGGTGGTAGGTCCGGCGGTCTCGGCAGCCGGTAGAAGGAGCCCGGCTCATGCAGGATGGTCGACATAAAACAGCGCGGATGGGTGCGAGCACGGCGGGCACCATGCTGGCCCTGCCCGCCGCCATCTCGCTCGGTGTGGTGCTGGCGCGGCCCGCCCTGGCGCAGAGCGTGATCAGCGGCAACCATAACAGCACGGTCAATCTCGCGGCCTACCCCGGCGGCAACCCGGTCAGCATCACCGCGGGCAGCACTATCGCGCCGCGCTCGGGCGATGCGCTGGTCGGCCTGGGCGGCGGCCCGTGGTCGCTGGCCAACGCCGGATTGCTCAATGCGCCGGATGTCGGGATTCTGCTGGATACTGTGGGCAGCGTCGCCAATGCAGGGGTGATCAGCGCGGGCTATAATGGGCTCAGCCTCAACCGCGGCGGGACGCTCAGCAATGCGATGGGCGGCAGCATCAGCGGCGGCCATATCGGGGTTTATACAGGCAATGGGCTGGGCGATATCACCAATGAAGGGGTGATCAGCGCCAGCGCCGGGGATGCTGTCTCGCTCTATGCCGGCGGCAGCTTCACCAATGCCTCGGGCGCGCGGGTGCTCGGCGGGTATTCCGGGGTTTATGCGCGCGGGACGGGCACATCCATCCAGAATGCGGGCACCATCACCGGGCCGAATTCCGGCCTGTATCTCGAAGGCGCGGTACAGGTGACGAATTCCGGCAGCCTCGGCGGCGGGGATGGCATCTTCGCCTATGGCTCAGGCACGGGGATCGACAACACCGGCAGGATCAGCGGCGCCAAGGCGGGCGTGCTGCTGGACAGTGGTGCGGAGTTGCAGAACTCCGGCACGATAACCGGCGGGCTGGTGGGGGCGCTGCTCGGCGCGGGCGGGCATCTCACCAACCAGGCCGGCGGGCTGATCGAGGGCGGGAACATCGGCGTGCAGACCGGCAGCGATGCCGTGATCGACAATGCAGGCACGATTCTGGATGGCACCGTCGCGGGCATGGTACTGGGCGCGCAGAGCAGCCTTGATAATTCCGGCGTCATCGGCGGGGTCACCGGCCTCGTCGTCAGTGGCGCGGGCAGCAGCGTGTTCGATACCGGGGTGATCGCCGCCACACCATCCAGCGGCGAGGCGATCGCCCTGAATGGCACGGATTTTTTGACCCTCTCCACCGGCGCCGAGATTTTTGGCGCGATCGACGGCGGCGGCAGCGCCAGCGAGATCTTTCTGCAGGGCACCGGCACGCTGGCCAGCACGCTGCAGAATTTCGGCGCGGGCAGCGCGCTTGGCATCGCGCAGGGGGCCGACTGGGTCGCCTCCGGCCAGTGGGAGATCGCGCAGGTGGAGAATGCCGGTACTTTCCAGCCCGGGATCATCGGCACGCCGCTCGCCCTGACCGGAAATTTCACGCAAGTCCCCGGCGGCACGACCCGCGTGCTCGTCACCCCCAGCCAGACCACGGAGTTCAATGTGTCCGGCGTGGCGCAACTGGGCGGAGCGCTGGTCTATGTGCTGGCACCGGGCAGCTATGCGCCGGGTTCCGAGAATTTTCTCACTGCCGGCGGTGGGATTGTCGGGCGTTTCCGTAGCGTTACGGCGGTCGCGGATGCGCCCGCCAGCCCGGCGCTGGTGACGCCGCCGATGGTGCTGGCGCTGGCCGATGCCACCCACCAGGCAAATCTCGTGGTCGCCCAAGCCTTCACCGTGGCCCCGGCGGATGACGCTTTGTTCGCCGATGCCAACCAGGCGATGGCGCTGGCGGCAGAACAGGCGGGTGACACGCTGCTGGGCCACGCCAGCGGGGCGCGCAGTGATGGGTGCGCCGGGGCGCTAACCGGTGACTGCCTCGCGGGTGCATGGGTCGAGGCCGTGGGTGACAACATCGGGCAGGCGGATGCCTTTGGTGCCAGCGGCGGCGGGTTTCTGGCGGGGTTAGACCGGCGGATCGGCCCGGATGGCACGCGGCTCGGCCTCGCTTTGGGGGTCGATGCGCTCTCGCTCAACGACACATCCGGCGGCAAGGCCGGGATGAAGACCGTGCGGGTGGGGCTGTATGGCGCGCAGCCGCTGGGGCGCATGATGCTCAGCGCCAGCCTGATCGACGGTATCATGACCGGCAGCACAACCCGCGCCACCGGTGCAGGCACGGCGCTGGCGGACTCCAGCGCCAATGTGCTGGCTGGCGCCGCGCAGCTGGCGCTGCCGCTGGTGCTGGATGGATGGCGGCTCACCCCGGCGGCGGGGCTGGAGTTCGCGGCCGTGAACAGCGGCGCAATGACCGAGACCGCCCGCACCCAGGCCTTCGCCATCGCCACCTCGGCCTCCGGCGGCACCAGCCTGCGGCCTTATCTGCGGATGGCGTTCAGCCATAGCTATATCACCCAGAGCCAGTGGGTCGTCATCCCGCAAGCCAGCCTCGGACTCGCGTATCAGACCGGCGATCCGCAGGGCACGGTGATGATCACGGCGCATGACGGCACGCCGTTCGCGACACGCGGCACCCCGTTAAGCCCGGCTTCCGGGCTGCTGATGGCGGGGATATCCGTCACGCGTGGCAGGTGGTCCCTGCGGGCGCGCTATGTCGCGCAGGTCTCGGGCAATGGCGCCGCGCAGACGCTGGATGCCGCGATATTGATAAGGTTTTGAACTCTAAAAACCACCTTCTAATGCAATCTCGGCGACGGGTTTGCGCGGGCTTGGGAATTCGCGCGCTTGTAGCATTTCCGACAGCATCGTTTTGGAGCCCTGCTTGCCGATGGCGATGGCTGCCTCGATCCGGCAATCTTCCGGCACATGCAGCGCGCTGCGGGCACGCTCAAAGTCCAGCCCGACCATGCCATGGGCGCACCAGCCCAGCATGGAGGCTTGCAGCGCCAGCGAGCCCCAGGCGGCGCCGGCGTCGAACGAGTGGCTGTGCGAGGGCACACGCGCGTCCTTGCCGGGCATCACCATCGTGGTCTCGGACACGACAAACACGAGCGCCGAGGCGGTTTTGGCCCAGGACTGGTTGAACTCGATGAGCAGGCCGAGGAACTTGTCCCAATGCGCGCTGTCCCGCGTGGCGTAGAGGAAGCGCCAGGGCTGGGAATTATAGGAGGAGGGTGCCCAGCGCGCGGCCTCGAACAAGGTGAACAACACCGATTGCGGCATGGCCTCGCCGGTGAAGGCGCGCGGCGACCAGCGGTCGAGGAAAATCCGGTTTGCCGGATGGTCGGCGACGCGGGGGTTCTCAGTGCTCATGACATTGCTCCTGTGCGTTGGATTCACGAATGATGTGGATTGCCGACAGAAAATTGCGCCTTCGTCTGCGCGCGGATCTCCTCCACGCTCACATCCGGCGCATGGTCGACGAGCACCAGCGAGGGGGATTTGGATTTGTCCACCTCGAACACTGCGAGATCGGTGATGATGAGACTGACGACGCCCTTGCCGGTGAGCGGCAGCGTGCATTCCGGCAGGATTTTCGGCTCGCCCTTGGCGCTGTGCTCCATCACCACCACCACGCGCGGGACGCCCGCGACGAGGTCCATCGCGCCGCCCATGCCCTTGACCATTTTGCCCGGCACCATCCAGTTGGCGAGGTCGCCATTCTCGGCCACTTGCAGCGCGCCCAGGATCGAGATGTTGATGTGTCCGCCGCGGATCATCGCGAAGGAGGAGGCGGAGTCGAAAAAACTGGTGGTGGGGATCTGGGTGACGGTCTGCTTGCCGGCATTAATCAGGTCGGCATCCTCCTCCCCCGCGTAGGGGAACGCGCCCATGCCCAGCATCCCGTTCTCGGACTGCAACTGCACGGAGATTCCATCCGGGATGTGGTTGGCCACCAATGTCGGGATGCCGATGCCGAGGTTGACGTAGAAGCCGTCTTTCAATTCAGCCGCCGCGCGGGCGGCCATCTCGTCTCTGGTCCAGGGCATGTCAGGCGGTCCTCTCGCGCACGGTGCGCTGTTCGATGCGTTTGTCGATTTTATCCAGCCTGATGATGCGTTTGACGAAGATGCCGGGCGTAATGATGTGGTCAGGATCGAAGCTGCCGGGCTCCTCCAGATGCTCCACCTCGGCCACGGTGTATCTGGCCGCCGTCGCCATCATCGGGTTGAAATTCCGCGCTGTCTTGCGATAGACCAGATTGCCTTCGGTATCGCCCTTCCATGCGTGCACGATCGCGAGGTCCGCGAATAATCCGCGCTCCATGACATAGTGCCGCCCGTCGAATTCGCGGGTTTCCTTGTTTTTGGCGACGTCCGTCCCGTAGCCGGTGGCGGTGAAGAAGGCCGGAATTCCAGCCCCGCCCGCGCGGATGCGCTCCGCCAGCGTGCCCTGGGGGTTGAACTCGATCTCGAGCTCGCCCGCGAGATACTGGCGCGCGAAGGTCGCGTTCTCACCCACGTAGGAGGAGATCATTTTTTTCACCTGCCTGGTCTCCAGCAACATGCCGAGGCCAACGCCGTCGATCCCCGCATTGTTCGAGATGAGGGTGAGGTCCCGCACGCCGGAGTCCCGGATCGCCTCGATGAGCGCGCCCGCGATGCCGCACAGGCCGAACCCGCCGGACATGATGGTCATGCCGTCATGCAGCAACCCGGCCAGCGCCATCGCGGCATTTTTATAGACCTTGCTGGCCATCTCATCTCCTTCATCAGACTGTTGAAAATCTCGCGTCGGCGCAGAGCGCCTCAGCGCGCCAGGCACATGGCGACGCCCATGCCGCCGCCGATGCACAGGGTGGCGAGGCCTTTTTTGGCATCCCGCCTACGCATCTCATACAGCAGGGTGGTGAGCACCCGCGCGCCGGAGGCGCCGATGGGATGGCCGATGGCGATCGCCCCGCCATTCACGTTTACCCTCACAGGGTCCAGCCCCAACTCCTTGTTTACGGCGCAGGCCTGTGCCGCGAACGCCTCGTTTGCCTCAATCAAGTCCAGTGCGCTGGCACTCCAGCCGGCCCGGGCCAGGGCTTTCTGCGAGGCCGGAATCGGCCCGGAGCCCATCATGGCAGGGTCCACCCCGGCGGTGGCGAAGCTCGCGATTCTCGCCAGCGGGGTGAGGCCGCGTTTTGCCGCCTCCTTCGCGCTCATCACCACCAGGGCGGCTGCGCCGTCGTTGATGCCCGAGGCGTTGCCCGCCGTCACCGTGCCCTCTTTGGTGAAGGCGGGTTTCAGCCTGGCCATCGTCTCCTCCGAGGCGTCGTGGCGGATATATTCGTCCTCGCTCACCACTGTCTCGCCCTTGCGGGTGGTCAGCGTCACCGGCGCGATCTCATCCTTGAACCTGCCGGATTTTTGCGCCGCCGCGGCCTTCTGCTGTGAGCCCAGGGCCAGCGCGTCCTGCTCGGCGCGGGTGACCTGCCATTTGGCGGCGACATTCTCCGCCGTGATGCCCATGTGGTAGCCATTGAAGGCGTCCCACAGCCCGTCCTTGAGCATCGTATCGACGAGATTGAGCTCGCCCATCTTGGTGCCCGCGCGCAGATAGGCGGCGTGCGTGGAAAGGCTCATGCTCTCCTGCCCGCCGGCGATGACGATATCGCTCTCGCCGCTCATGATCTGCTGGGCCGCCAGCGCCACGGCGCGCAGGCCCGAGCCGCAGACCTGATTGATGCCGAACGCGGTTTTGGAATCCGGGATGCCCGCCGCGCGGGCCGCCTGGCGGGCCGGATTCTGCCCCTGGGCGGCGGTGAGCACCTGGCCCAGGATGGTCTCATCGATCTCCTCCGGACTTAACTTCGCGCGCTCGATGGCGGCCTTGAGCGCGCTGGCACCCAGGACATGCGCCGGGGTAGCGGCGAAGACACCGTTGAAGCTGCCGACCGGGGTGCGCGCGGCGGAGACGATGACGATATCTTCCATGGGCTGGCTCCTGCGTTGTGTGAAATGTCGTTGGCCTATTTATAGGGTGTTCAGCCAGTGCATGAAAGGCTCCCACAGCTCGGCCTGCGCCCTCGCCCCGGCGATCATGCCGACATGGCCCGCGCGGGGCTCGACGATAACCGCCTGGGGCAGCAAACCGGCCAGCGGGCACGCCGAGGCGGCGGGCACCAGGCGGTCGCGCGCCGGAATGGCGCAGAACACAGGCACCGTGAGGCGCTGGGGTTCAACCGCCAGCCCGGCCACCCGCCACGCGCCGTGCAGCGTTGAATTCGCGCCATACCAGCCGCCCAGCGTCTCGCGCGCGACCGGGGCGGCGAGCGGCACGCCATCAGCCAACCAGTCCTCCATCGCCACGAACCGGCGCGCACGCGGCTGGGATTTGTCCTGTAGGGCGAAATCCCGGTATTTATCGCCGACGCCGTGCGGATCCAGCAGGGTGAACAGGCTGTTCAGCGCGTCGATCGGCAGGGTGGCCGAGGCGTGCATCAGCGCCTCCACCATCGGCATGGCCTGGACCATGCGCGGGCCGATGCTGGGGTCCTCGGCGTGGAAATCCCACGGGGTGGCGAGCAGCGCCAGGGCGCGGATTTTACCGGGCGCGCCGCGCAGAGCCGCGGCCAGCGCCAGCAGCCCGCCCATGCAGTAGCCCGCCAGCACCACGGGGCCGGGGATGGCGGCCAGCGCGCGCTCCAGCCGGCCGGCGATATAGTCCGTGAGGGTGAAGCCACGCTCCACCGCGCCCGGCCAGCCCCAGTCCAGCAGATAGGGATGCGCGCCCTGCCCGCTCAACCAGCGCAGCAGCGAGGCGTCCTCCATTAGGTCCAGGATGTAGGCGCGGTTGATCAGGCTGGGGACGAACAGCACGGCGGTGCCGCTGCCGCCATAGTCCATCACCCGCGTCTCCTGCTCGCGCCAGAGCACCGGCGGGTCCTGCATATCCCGGCTGTAGGGGTCGGCGCGGTAGGCGGCGATGCCCGCGATCAGCGATCGGTCGGCCTGGAGGGTGGACTCAAACGCCGCGTGCAGGCCGGCCGGGTCCACCGGTTCCGGGTCGTGGAGCCACGGATTCGGCCAGACGCCGCTCCAGTTCAGCGACCCGGCGCTCAAGGCGCTCGACCTCGCCCAGGCCAGGCCCAGGTGCAGCAGCAATGGGCGTGGGCCGCGGCGGCTGAGCGGCGCCGGGGCTTCGGGTCGCGTGTTCATGCGCGAGCGCCAGGCCCGAAGTGTAGGACTGCGCCCAAAGCGCCACCAGGGCCGCCCAGGATTCGTGCAATTCGCGGTCTACCGCCATGGCGGTGAGTTCGCTCTGCCACATGGCCACTAGGTCGCGGGCCAAATCGTCTTCCATGCCGCATCTGGCTCCCCGGGCGCCTGCAAATAAATGTTTAGCGTCGACTATAGACTATTCGCCATAACTGAAACACCATGCTAGCCTGTGCAGCGCACAATTTTTATCAGACTGGGGAAGATTAGGACCTGCCATGAACGAGCCCGCCGCCCCTGAATCCGTTGCCCAGCCGGTGATCGTGAAGAAATACGCCAACCGACGGCTCTATAATACGGAGAGCTCCAGCTATATCACCCTGGATAATCTGGCAGAAATGGTGCGCGATGACCGCGATTTCGTCGTCTATGACGCGAAATCCGGCGAGGATATCACCCGCGGCGTGCTGACGCAGATCATCGTGGAGGAGGAAGGCAAGGGCCAGGCGATGCTGCCGACCAATTTTCTGCGCCAGTTGATCGGGTTCTACGGCAACAACGTGCAGAGCGTGGTCCCGCGCTATCTGGAGCAGGCGATGGCGAGCTTCGCCCGCCAGCAGGAGAACATGCGCGAGACGGTGCAGAAGACCATCGGGCCGTTTCTGCCGCCGGGCATGGAGGATATGGGACGCAAGAACATGGCGATGATGGAGCGCGCGATGACGCTGTTCACGCCCTTCTACCGCGAAGGTGAGGCGAGACCGGACCCTGATGCGCTCCAGGACATGCAGGAGGAGATCATGAGCCTGCGCGCCGAGGTTGAGCGGCTCCAGCAGCAGCTCGTGCAGGCCCGCGCCAAGACCAAAAAACCGGAGTAGTATCAATATATGCGCGCAGGTTCTGGTGGATCGACGCCGGATGCGCTAGGCTGGGCTCCGATGAGATATTTAGTCCCTGCCCTGCTGGGCGTGATGTTCGCCCTGGGTGCCGCTCCGGCCTTCGCCCAGATGTCCGGGATGGGTGGCGGGGCTGGCGCCGACGCGCCGAAGCTTCAGCCGGTGGTGCCCGATATCGCCCCGCCGGCGCTGCCCGGAGCCGGGAACACGCCGCTGGCCACCGCGCCGACCATGCAGAAGCCGCAGACCGGCGACCCGACCACGCAGTTGTTCAGCGCCATCAACAGCGGGGATTACAGCTCCGCCCAGGACGCGCTAAGCCGGGGTGCGAATTTATATGCGCGCAACGGGCTGGATGAGACGCCGCTCGAGCTGGCGATCGCGCTGAACCGCACGACGATCACGTTTTTGCTGCTGCAAACCCGCAATGAGACCGGTGGCGACCTGGTGGGGCCAGGGCCAGCCGCCGAGGCGATGGCTGGCACCGCGCAGGGAGCCCCGGGCAAGCCGCAGATGATGCAGCGGGCGGATACCGCGTCCGGGTTTCATGAAGCCGCGCCGGTGATGGGCGACAACCCCGGCACGCCGGACCCGCAGGCTGGTTTTCTGGGCTTTGGGCCGAAATCCTGAGCCGGATTCAGACATAAAGATGAACCGTTGGCGGGTCATCTTTATGTCATCGCACTGTAATACCAACGGTCATTCTTTATGACCGTTGGTATTATATTTATGTTTGGCGCGCGGCCCCCTCCGGGGCATTTCCATCGGTGCTGCGCACCGCTGGAACCTTCTGCCCCTTGGCCCCACCAACCCCGCGCGCGATACCAACCGCCTAGGATGACGGGCCATCATCTACGGCGGTTGGTGTGAGTTTCCTCAGAACGCCGCATCCTCGAATTCCATCATCACCTCGGCCCCGGCCTGCACCGCGCTCAGCAGCGCCGCCGTCTGGGGCAGCAGCCGCGTCATGTAGAATTTCGCGGTGCCGAGCTTGGCGCGGTAGAAGGGCTCATCCGCCTTCGGCAGCGCGATTAGCGCCATCCGGGCCCACATGAAGCCCAGCGCAACCAGGCCGAACAGGCGCAGATAGTCGACCGAGGCGGCGCCGACCTCGTCCGGATTGCGCATCCCCGCCTCCATCACATGCCCGGTCGCGACTTGCAGATGCTCCAGCGCCACCGCGAGCGGGGCGATGAACGGCGCCATCGACGCATCATTATTGGCCTCGATGAACTCCAGCACCGGGTCCAGGAAGCGCGTTAACAGACGTCCGCTCTCCTGCGGCAGCTTGCGGCCCACGAGGTCCAGCGCCTGCACGCCGTTGGTGCCCTCATAGAGCATCGAGATCCGCGCATCGCGGACATATTGCTCCATGCCGTGGTCACGGATGTAGCCATGGCCACCGTAGCATTGCATCGCCATCGAGGCGATCTCGAACCCCAGGTCCGTGAACAGCGCCTTGACCACCGGGGTGAGCAGCGCCGTGAGGTCGTCCGCCATGGTCTTCTTCTCGAGCTCGGTCGTACGATGCAGCACGTCGATCTCACGCGCGACCCAGCCCGAGAGGGCGCGGCAGCCCTCGATATAGGCGCGCATGGTGAGCAGCATGCGCCGCACGTCCGGATGCACCAGAATCGGGTCCGCTTGTTTGTCCGGATATTTCGCGCCGGTGAGGGCGCGGCCCTGGATGCGCTCGCGCGTGTAGGCCACGGCGTTCTGGTAGGCGACCTCGGCCACGCCCAGACCCTGGATGCCGACCGAGAGCCGCTCCGTGTTCATCATGGTGAACATCGCGCGCAGCCCCTTGTTGGGCGCATCCACCATCCAGCCCTGCGCGGCATCGAAGGAGATCGCGCAGGTGGCCGAGGCTTTGATCCCCATTTTATGCTCGATGGCGGTGCAGGTCACGCCGTTGCGCGCACCCGCCGTGCCGTCTGCATTCACCAGAAACTTCGGCACCACGAAGAGCGAGATGCCCTTTACCCCTTTGGGCGCATCCGGCAGGCGCGCCAGCACGAGATGGATGATATTGCCCGCCAGGTCGTGCTCGCCCGCCGAGATGAAAATTTTATTGCCGGTGAGGCTGTAGGAGCCATCCGGCTGGGGCACCGCCTTGGTGCGCAGCATCCCGAGATCCGTGCCGCAATGCGGCTCGGTCAGGCACATCGTGCCGGTCCACTCACCGGAGACGAGTTTGGGCAGATAGGTCTGCTTCAGCGCCGCGCTGCCGTGATGATACAGCGCTAAATAAGCGCCATGGGTCAGGCCAGGATACAGGCCGAAGGCCATGTTGGAGGCGCACATCATCTCCTCCACCAGCAGGGAGGCGGCGATCGGCATATCCTGCCCGCCGAACTCCGGCGCGGAGGCCATCGCCGTCCAGCCGCCGGCGCGGAAGCCGTCGAACGCGGCCTTGAAGCCTGTGGGCGTGCGCACCACGCCGTTCTCGTAGGTGCAGCCTTCCAGATCGCCACTCTGGTTGAGCGGGAACAGCACCTCCTCGGTGAATTTGGCGGCTTCATCCAGCACGCTGTCCAGCAGCTCGGGCGTGAAATCCGCGCAGCCGGGGAGTTCGGCGATGGTTTTGCTGTCGTAGAGCTCGTGCAGCACGAAGCGCATGTCCCGCAAGGGCGCCTTATAGGCTGGCATGGTCGGTCTCCTGGTTAATTTCGCAGTGGTTTGCCGGTATCGATGATGCTTTTGATCCGCGCCTGGCTTTCCCTCGTGCGCACCAGCGCCATGAAGGACTGGCGCTCCAGCGCCATCACCTGCGCCTCGGTCATGGGCGCGCGCGCGTCCGTCTCGCCCCCGCTCAGCACCTGGGCGAGGGCGGCGGCCACGGTGACATCGTGCGCGGTGGCGATGCCGCGCCGCTGGAACCCCTCCACCGCCATGGCGAGCGCCACGCGCGCGCTCTCGCCGGGCAGATGCAGCACAGGGGCTTCGGGCGCATGATAATCCACCGCCATTGCCAGCGCGCGAATCTTGGCGTCGGCCAGCAGCCGGTCACGGTTCATGGTGATGCCATCCTCCGGGCGAAGGAATTTCAGTTCCATCGCCTCTGCGGCGGAGCGCGCGACCGTGGCGGTCGAGATGATCTCAAAGACCTTGGCGACCGGGGGCATCGGGCCTTTGGGCAGCTGCTGGTCCGCCGCCCAGCGCGCCAGCAGCGTGGCACAGCCGCCCCAGCCCGGCACAAGCCCCACGCCGACTTCCACGAGCCCGATGTAGCTCTCCGCGTAGGCCTGTACGGCGGCGCAATGCAGCAGCATCTCGCACCCGCCGCCCAGCGCCAGCCCGACCGGTGCGCCGACCACCGGAAACGGCGCATAGCGCATGGCCTGATAGATCCGCTGGCCATCCTGAATCGAGGCTTCGAGCTTGCTCCAGAGCCGGATGTTCGCCACCATCGCGACCAGCCCGATATTGGCGCCCTGGCTGAAGCTGACCTTCTGCGGCTGCTCGCGCGGATCGTCGTTATACAGCACCAGGGCTTTGTAATTTTTCTCAACCAGGGCCAGGGTTTTCTCCAACATGCCCAGGCTGTCGGCATCCAGCATGTTGCGCATCACACCGCGCGCCTCTGCGTGCATCTCAAAACACAGCACGCCATCGTCCAGGTCCCAGACCGAGGCGCAGGCGTGCGTGAGCAGGGGCTTTTGCGCGCGCTTGATATCGGCGAGGCTCAAAATACCAGCCGGGCGGCGGATCGGCCCATAGCCGCCCGCCTGGGTGAATTGCGTCAGCGCGCCGCTGGCGTCGGGCTGGTAGAATTTGCCAGCACCCAGTTTTTGCAGGATCGGCGGCACCGCCAGGCCAAGCCGGGTGAGCTGCTGCGCGACCCAATCCGCGCCGAGCTGGTCGATCAACTCGAACGGCCCGAACTTCCAGGTGTAGCCGAGGCGCATTGCGGTATCGATATCGGCGATATCGGTGGCGATCTCGGGTACCAGGCTGGCGGTGTAGGCCAGCACGCGGCCGAGCACGGCCCAGGCGTATCTGCCGTATTTATCCTCCGCGCTCAGCAGCTTTTTTAGATCCCGGCGTGCCTCCTTCAACAGCGGTATCTCGGGTTTTTGCACCGGTTGCCAGGCGAGCGTGCCCGCCGCCTGTGCCAGGCTGAGCACGGTTTTCGCGCGTTTGCCATCCGCTCCGCGCGCGCTGCGGTAGAATCCGCCCTTGCCCTTGTTGCCGGTATAACCCTCCGCGATCAGCCGGCTCACGACCTCCCCGCCATGATTGACCGCGTGGAAGGCATCCTGCGCCGGGAGCAGCCGGGCGAGCGAGGCGCTGACATGCGGGCCGAGGTCGATGCCGACCAGATCCATCAGCCCGAACACGCCGGTGGTGGGAAAACCCATGGGCCTGCCCATCACGGCGTCGGCCTCCTCGATCTCCAGCCCCATCTCCTGCGCCAGGACCATCGCGCATTGTATCCAATAGGTGCCGATGCGGTTGGCGATGAAGCCCGGCGTGTCGTTGCAGTTGATTACGGTCTTGCCTAGTTTTTCATCGGCGAAGGCTTGCAGCGCCGCGAAATTCCCGGCGGTGCCGCCCACGACTTCCAGCAGGCGCATGTAGCGCGGCGGGTTGAAGAAATGCGTGATGCAGAAATTCTCGATGAAATCCGGCGGCATTCCGGCGACCAGCTCATGCAGCGGGATCGTCGAGGTGTTGGAGGAAATGATGGCGCCGGGTTTGCGCACGGCGCCCAGTTTTTGGTAAAGTGCCTGTTTTACATCGACGCGCTCCAGCACCGCCTCGATGATCCAATCGCAGTCTTTCAATTTTTGCAGGTCATCCTCGATATTACCCGGCGTGATCCGCCGGATGGCGCGGGTGCCCATCAACGGTGCCGGGTCTATCTTTTTCAGCCGATCGAGCGCGCCCTGCGCGATGACATTGCGCGCGGTGGCACCGGGGGGGACGATATCCAGCAGCAGGACGTGCGCGCCGGCGTTGGCGATGTGGGCGGCGATACCCGCACCCATCACCCCGGCACCGATGACGGCGACGGATTGGATAGGGGCCATGTCAGATCGCCTCCAGCACGGTGGCGATACCCTGGCCACCGCCGATACATTGCGTGGCCAGCGCATACCGCCCGTTCACGCGTTTCAGCAGCGCCGCCGCCTTGCCGGTGATGCGCGCCCCGGTGGCACCCAGCGGATGGCCAAGGGCGATCGCCCCGCCGTCGAGGTTTATCTTGGCTGGGTCCAGCGCGAGATCGTGGATACAGGCCAGCGCCTGCGCCGCGAAGGCCTCATTGAGTTCGATCACGTCCAGCTCCTGCGCGGTGATGCCCGCTCGCGCCAGCGCCTTTTTGCTCGCCGCCACGGGGCCAATGCCCATGATCTCCGGCTCGCACCCGGCCACGGCGATGGATTTGATGCGGGCCAGCATCGGCAGGCCATTGCGCCGCGCGTAATCCTCGGAACAGACGAGTACCGCCGCAGCGCCGTCGGTGAGGGGCGACGAGGTGCCCGCGGTCACGCTGCCGTTGGCTGAAAACGCGGGCTTCAACCCGGCCAGTGCCTCGGCGGAGGCGTCGGCACGGATACATTCATCCTGGATGCTGTTAACTTTGGCGTCGCTGAAGGCCACCAGCTCGTCGGCCAGCCTGCCTTCGGCCTGCGCGGCGGCGGCCTTGCGATGGCTGGCAAGGGCGAATTCCTCCTGCGCGGCGCGGCTGATCTGCCAGCGGCTCGCGACATTCTCAGCGGTGTCGCCCATCGCAATATAGGCCTGCGGCATCTGGGCATAGAGCTTGGGGGACGGCATGGGGTTGAAACCGCCCATCGGTACCCGGCTCATGCTCTCCACGCCCGCGCAGAAAAACACCTCTCCGGCGTTCATCATGACCGCGCCCGCCGCCATGTGGATCGCGCTCATCGAGGAGCCGCAGAAACGATTGAGCGTCGCGGCGGCGGTGCCAAGCGGCAGGCCTGCCAGCAGGCCGATCCAGCGCGCCACGTTCAGCCCCTGCTCACCCTCGGGGAAGGCGCAGCCGACGATGAGATCCTCGACATCCTCCAGCCGGACGGACGCGCGCGCCGCCAGGACCCGCAGGACCTCGGCCGCCAGCGTATCGGGCCGGACGCGGGCCAGCGTGCCCTTGTTGGCCGGGGTGAAGGCGGAGCGGGCATAGCCCGCGATGACGGCGCTGGTCATGGAATGTTCCTTTGTTGGGTGGCGTGGCGCGCCAGGACGTCGGCACATTGGCGGTCGATCTCGTTCAGCTCGGCCAGGCTCTGCTCGATGGCCAGGCGCTGGTCGCATAATCTCGCCAGGCGCTTGCGCACGGCGGTTTGCAGCTTGAGGGTTTGTAGGTGGTGCTGCGGGTCGGCGTCGTAGAGATCGAGAAACTCCTTGATCTCGCGGAGCGAAAACCCCAGCCGTTTGCCCCGCAGGATGAGCACGAGCCGGGCGCGGTCGCGGTGGCTGAAGACCCGCGTGGTGCCAGCCCGCTGCGGGGTGACCAGGTTCTTGTCCTCATAGAAACGGATCGTGCGCGCCGTCACCCCAAGGTCGCGCGCAAGCTGGCTCACGGAGTAGAGCGACGGGCCGGGCGCCAGCTCAGCCGTTGGGCCGGGGGATCGCTTTCTGGTTCCGGTTATGGGGTTTTGCACGTTTCCTGGTTCCGATGGGCTGATGAAGCTAACGCAAACAGAATGAGGCTTACGTATAGGGAATGCACCGGCGGTTGTAAAGCGGTGCGGAAAGCGTGGGGCAATGGCCATGGAATGGTGCGCCGGGCAGGAATCGAACCCGCAACCAAACCGTTATGAGCGGTCCGCTCTAACCGTTGAGCTACCGGCGCTGTGGCGCGCATCATAGAGCATGATTGCTTTATATCAATCATGCTCTAGCCATGTCTTGGCGAGCAAGTTGGCCGCTTCTGGTCGAAACAAGTGATTCGACCAGAAGCTACCTTGCTCTAGGTCACCGACTCATAAAATCGCATCCAAATTCGTGCTGAAGCGAGCTTAACGAGGGCGAGATAGTTGGCGTCGTGTTTTTCGTATCGGGTGGCGACCGCCCGAAAATGCTTGAGTTTGTTG
>JAJZGI010000023.1 GCA_021798575.1 Pseudomonadota bacterium
CCGTCGATTTTTGTTTGGCGAGCAACTTTACCCGATCGGATGATTCCATCCGATCGGATGTTGCCGTCGATTTTTGTTTGGCGAGCAACTTTACCCGATCGGATGATTCCATCCGATCGGATGTTGCCGTCGATTTTTGTTTGGCGAGCAACTTTACCCGATCGGATGATTCCATCCGATCGGATGTTGCCGTCGATTTTTGTTTGGCGAGCAACTTTACCCGATCGGATGATTCCATCCGATCGGATGTTGCCGTCGATTTTTGTTTGGCGAGCAACTTTACCCGATCGGATGATTCCATCCGATCGGATGTTGCTCTAGGCCGCGTCCTCGTCGCCCTTGCGGTCGGCGCGTTTGCGGGCGTTCGGGTCCAGGTGTTTCTTGCGCAGCCGCACGGCGGACGGCGTGACCTCGACCAGCTCGTCATCCTCGACATAGGCGATCGCCTGCTCGAGCGACATCTTGCGGGGCGGGACCAGCAGCAGCGCCTCATCCTTGCCCGCCGCACGGATGTTGGTGAGTTTTTTCTCCTTGATGGGGTTAATGTCGAGGTCGTTCTCCCGGCTGTGCTCTCCCAAAATCATGCCGACATAGACCTTCTCGCCGGGCGAGACGAACATCGCGCCGCGGTCCTGCAGGGCGAACAGCGCGTACTGCACGGCCTCACCATCCGCCGAGGAGATCAGCGCGCCGTTGCGGCGGCCCTCAATATTGCCCTTCCACGGGCCGTAGCCCGCGAACAGGCGGTTCATCACGCCGGTGCCGCGCGTATCGGTGAGGAACTCGCCATGGTAGCCGATGAGACCGCGCGACGGGATGCGGAAGGTGAGGCGCTGCTTGCCGCCGCCCGAGGGGCGGATGTCCGAGAGTTCGCCCTTGCGGCGGGACATCTTGTCCACCACCGCGCCGGCGTAGGGCTCGTCCACGTCGATCAGCGCCTCCTCATAGGGCTCCTCGCGCTCGCCCGTCTCTTCGTTGCGGCGGGTGAGCACGCGCGGGCGGCCGATGGTGAGCTCGAAACCCTCCCGGCGCATCTGCTCGATGAGCACGCCGAGCTGGAGCTCGCCGCGGCCGGAGACCTCGAAGGCGTCCGTCTCGGAACTGTCCGCCACCAGGATGGCGACATTGCCCTCGGCCTCGCGGTACAGCCGCTCGCGGATCTGGCGGGAGGTGACTTTTTTGCCCTCGCGCCCGGCCAGCGGGCTGTCGTTGATGCGGAAGGTCATCGCCAGGGTCGGCGGGTCGATCGGCGTGGCGGGCAGCGGCCCGGGGAGGTCCGGCGAGCCGATGGTCTCCGGCACCGTCGCGTCCGTCAGGCCCGCCACCGCGATGATGTCCCCCGCGCTCACCTCATCCACCGCCACGCGCTCCAGCCCACGGAAGGAGAGCAGCTTGGTGAGGCGTCCGGTTTCCACCACCGTGCCATCCAGCCGGTAGACCTTCACCGGCATGTTGAGCGTGGCGCGGCCCTGCTCGACCCGCCCGGTGAGGACGCGGCCCAGGAAGAGGTCCGACTCCAGGATCGAGGCGACCATGCCGAACGGCGCGGCGACGTCGAGCGCTGGCGCCGCGACATGGCTGAGGATGAGGTCGAACAGCGGGTTGAGATTCTCGCGCGGGTCGTCCAGCGATTTGACCGCCCAGCCCTGCCGGCCGGAGGCGAAGAGCATCGGGAAGTCGAGCTGCTCCTCGGTCGCGTCCAGCGCCGCGAACAGATCAAAAATCTCGTTATGCACGTCATCGGGCCTGGCGTCCCCGCGGTCGATCTTGTTGACGACGACCATGGGCTTGAGCCCGCGCGCGAGCGCCTTGCCAAGCACGAATTTGGTCTGCGGCAGCACGCCCTCGGCGGCGTCGACCAGGATCACCGCGCCGTCCACCATGTTCAGGATACGCTCGACCTCGCCGCCGAAATCGGCGTGGCCGGGGGTGTCCACGATGTTGATGCGCGTGTCCTTCCAGACGACCGAGGCGACCTTGGCGAGGATGGTGATGCCGCGCTCTTTTTCCAGGTCGTTGCGGTCCAGCGCGCGCTCGGTGAGGGCCTGGTGCGCGGCGAACGCGCCGGATTGGCGGAGGAGCTGGTCCACGAGCGTCGTTTTGCCGTGGTCGACGTGGGCGATGATGGCGATGTTGCGGATATTCGGTACGGACATGGGGTGAGCGCCTGACAGTTGGTGCGAAAAAAGACCGGCTGCGCCGCGGAGCGCAGCCGACCGAGGATTTGTGCCCCCGCATAGCGATATTGCGATGCAAAGGCGAGGGCTAAAAGTGCAAAGGCGGTATGGCTAAAAAACAATAGGCGCCCTGCGGCGCCTATTGAAGACCGAATGAACCGGGTCGGTGAACTGGATTACTGCGTCCCGCCACCCCCCATGCCGCCTGAGGAGCTACCCATGCCACCTGAGCTACCGGAGGAGCTACCGCCCATGCCGCCTGAGCTGTTACCCATGCCGCCGGAACTGCCATTCATGCCGCCGGTGTTGCCGCCCGTGCCGCTGGGGGTGCTACTGCCGGTGCTGCTGGTGGTACCAGCGCCCATGCCGCCGTTGCCCTGGTGAAGCTGGCGCAGCGCCATCTCGACATCGGTTTTGGCGGTCTGGAAATGGCCCGCCCGCAGCGCGGTGCGCGCCTTGGTGACCGACATGTAGGACGGTGAATTGTCCATCTTACCATTTGAAGACGAGACCGAGCGGGTGAGCATCAGGGTCTCGGCGTAGCTCAGATGCTGGTTCGCGTCGGTTTTATCGTGCCTCGCCAGCGCCCGCTTGGCCATTTTCAGCTCTGCCATCGCGGTGTGATCGCCCGACGTGCCGCCCATGCTGCTTGAGTGGTGGTTCGAGGCACTGTTGCTCATGCCGCCGGATTGGCTGCTCGATGAGCCGCTGCTCATGCCGCCTGAGGAACTGTTGCCCATGCTGCCGGACTGGCTGCCCGAGCCACTGCTCGGTGAGCCGCTGCTCATGCCGCCGGACGAGCTACCTGAGCCGCTGCTCATGCCGCCGGACGAGCTACCTGAGCCGTTGCTCATGCCGCCGGACGAGCTACCTGAGCCGTTGCTCATGCCGCCGGACGAGCTACCTGAGCCGCTGCTCATGCCGCCGGACGAGCTACCACCCGACGAACCGCTGCCCATGCTACCGGACGAGCCGCTGCTCATGCCGCCACCATTGCTCGACCCGGCGGTCATGCCGGACGAACCCTGGCCGCTTCCGGCGCCCGAGGGCGATGCCGAGGACGTCGACGTCTGTGCGACGGCGACGCCGGCCGAGAGGATGAGGGCCGCCGAAGCGAGCAGTAATGTACGCATGATCGTCTCCTTATTCGGGGTTCTATGGGGTTTCCCGCCTAAGGACTTGGGGACGGGGCGGGCTGCGACAAGAATTTTCGCCTGTCAGCGTAATTAAACCATCGCCATTCAGGCTTCGGGCGCCGGATCATCCGCGCCTTGCGCGAATGCGGTTTGCGCGCAAAGAGCGGGGCATGACCGAGATACTTCCGCCCACGCCCGGCGGCATCGCCCGCGCGGCCGCAATGCTGGATGACGGCCAGATCGTCGCCTTCGGCACCGAGACGGTGTATGGGCTGGGCGCGGATGCGACCAACGGCGTGGCGGTCACCGGAGTTTTCGCGGCCAAGGGCCGCCCGGATTTCAACCCGCTGATCTGCCATTACGCCTCGGCGGATGCCGCTTTTATGGATGTGGTGGCGAGTGCCACCGCGCACCGGCTGGCCGAGCTTTTCTGGCCCGGCCCGCTCACGCTGGTGCTGCCCCGGCGCGCCGACTGCCGCGTCTCCAGCCTGGCGGGTGCCGGGCTCCCGAGCCTGGCCGTGCGCGTGCCCTCCCACCCCGTGGCGTTGGCGCTGCTGGGCGCCTTTGGCGGGCCGGTGGCAGCACCCTCGGCCAACCTGTCCGGCCATGTGAGCCCGACCAGCGTGGTGCATGTGCTGGCGGGCCTCAGCGGGAAGATCGCGGCGATCCTGGATTCTGGGCCGTGCCGGGTCGGGCTGGAATCGACGGTGCTGGACCTGTGCGGGCCGTCTCCCACGTTGCTGCGCCCGGGCGGTGTCGCGCTGGAGGCGCTGGAGGCGGCCATCGGCCCGGTGCAGCGCCAGCCGCTGGCGGCAGGCCACGCCATCCGCGCGCCGGGGATGCTCCGCTCCCACTACGCCCCTGCCCTGCCGCTGCGCACGCTGGCCGATGATGTCGGGCCGCATGAGGCGCTGCTCGCCTTCGGCCCGCCGCTGCCGGGTGCCGGGCTCGTCTTCCAGCTCTCGGAGGCGATGGACCTGCCTGTGGCGGCGGCCCGGCTGTTCGAGGGGCTGCGCTGGCTGGATGAGCAGGCGTCCGCACACGGCGTTACCGGCATCGCCGCCATGCGTATCCCGGATTCTGGGCTCGGCCGCGCCATCAACGACCGGCTGGGCCGCGCCGCCGCGCCCCGGTGACAATGCGGCCAAAACGTCATAGAGGACGCGCCAGTTTCATAACCAGCTTCATAACCAGACCAGGGATACCAGCGATATGCGCGTTTACTACGACCGTGATGCCGACGTTAACCTCATCAAGAGCAAGAAGGTCGCCATTGTCGGCTATGGCAGCCAGGGCCACGCCCATGCGCTGAACCTGAAGGACAGCGGCGTGAAGGAGCTGGCCGTGGCGCTGCGCCCGGGTTCAGCCGGGGCCGCCAAGGCGCAGGGCGCCGGTTTGCAAGTCATGGACCCCGCCGCCGCCGCGAAATGGGCCGATGTGGTCATGGTGCTCACCCCCGATGAGGGCCAGGGCGACCTCTACCGCGAGCATCTCGGGCCGAACATGCGCGCAGGCGCCGCGCTCGCCTTCGCGCATGGGCTGAACATCCATTTCAACCTCATCGAGCCGCGGTCGGATATCGACGTGTTCATGATCGCGCCCAAGGGCCCCGGCCACACCGTGCGCAGCGAATATCTGCGCGGCGGCGGCGTGCCGAGCCTCGTCGCGGTGGCGCAGGACGCCACCGGCAATGCGCTGGACGTGGCGCTCTCCTACGCCTCCGCCAATGGCGGCGGGCGCGCGGGGATCATCGAGACCACCTTCCGGGAAGAGTGCGAGACCGACCTGTTCGGCGAGCAGGCGGTGCTGTGCGGCGGCGTGGTGGAGCTGATCAAGGCCGGATTCGAGACGCTGACCGAGGCGGGCTACGCGCCGGAGATGGCGTATTTCGAGTGTCTCCACGAGGTCAAGCTGATCGTCGATCTGATCTATGAGGGCGGCATCGCCAACATGAACTATTCCATCAGCAATACGGCGGAATATGGCGAGTATGTCACCGGCCCGCGCATCATCACGCCGGAGACCAAGGCCGAGATGAAGCGCGTGCTGAGCGATATCCAGCTTGGCCGCTTCACCCGGGACTGGATGCTGGAGAACAAGGTGAACCAGACCAACTTCAAGGCCATGCGGCGGGCGACGGCGGCGCATCCTATCGAGCAGGTGGGCGCCAAGCTGCGCGGCATGATGCCGTGGATCTCCAAGAACGCGCTCGTGGACAAGCAGAAAAACTGATCCATCAGCCCCGGTAGAGGAGAGTTTGCATGGTTCACGCCTTTATATTTCCCGGGCAGGGCAGCCAGGCGGTCGGCATGGGCCGCGACCTGGCGGCGGCCTTCGCGCCCGCGCGCGCGGTGTTCGAGGAGGTTGATGAGGTTCTGAAGCAGAAGCTCTCCAAGCTGATGTTCGAGGGGCCGGTCGAGGAGCTGACCCTCACCGAGAACGCGCAGCCCGCCCTCATGGCCGTCTCGCTCGCGGTGCTGCGCGTGTTGCAGGCCGAGGGCGGCGTGACCGTGAAGGAAAAAGCCGCCCTGGTGGCCGGGCACAGCCTGGGCGAATACAGCGCGCTGGCCGCGGCGGGGGCATTTTCGGTCGCGGAGACGGCTTTGCTACTCAGACTGCGCGGCCAGGCCATGCAGCGCGCGGTGGCCCCCGGCCAGGGCAGCATGGCCGCACTATTGGGCGTCGAGATGGATCTGGCGCGCGAGATCTGCGCCGCGGCGGAGCAGGGACCGGCTGGCCGCGAGGTGATCGGCTGCGCCAACGACAATGGCGGCGGCCAGGTGGTGATCTCGGGCGCCAAGGCGGCGGTGGAGCGCGCCATCGAGATCGCCAAGACCCGGGGCGTGAAGCGCGCCATGCTGCTGCCGGTCTCCGCGCCCTTTCACTGCGCGTTAATGGCGCCCGCCGCCGATGCGATGGCGGAGGCCTTCGCCAATACCCCGCCCCGCACGCCGGACGTGCCGCTTGTCGCCAATGTGAGCGCCGCCCGGGTGAGCAACCCCGGCGAGATCCGCGACCTGCTGGTGGCGCAGGTGACCGCCACGGTGCGCTGGCGCGAGAGCGTGCTGGAGATGGCAAAGCTGGGCGTGGACCATTTTGTGGAGCTGGGCAGCGGCAAGGTGCTGGCCGGGCTGGTGAAGCGTATCGTCCCGGATTCGGGTGCGATCTCTATCTCCTCCCCCGCCGATATCGAATCCGTGCTGCGGGTGCTATGATGTTCGACCTCACCGGCAAGACCGCGCTCATCACCGGCGCATCGGGCGGGATCGGCGCCGAGATCGCCCGCGCGCTGCATGGCCAGGGCGCGGTGGTGGCGCTCTCGGGCACCCGGCTGGTAGCACTCGAGACCCTGGCCGCCGAGCTCGGCGGCCAGGCCCATGTGCTCCCGGCGGAGCTTGGGGAGGCCGAGGCGGCGGCGGCGCTGATCCATGATGCCGAGGCCGCGATGGGCAGGGTGGATATTCTGGTCAATAACGCCGGGCTGACGAAGGACGGGCTCGCGCTGCGAATGAGCGACGCGGACTGGGCGCGGGTGATGGAAGTCGACCTCGCGGCGCCCTTCCGCCTCTGCCGCGCGGCGCTGAAATTCATGCTGCGCCGCCGGGCCGGGCGGATTATCAACATCGGCAGCGTGGTGGGCAGCACCGGCAATGCGGGGCAAGCCAACTATGCCGCCGCCAAGTCCGGGCTCGTCGGCCTGACCAAGGCGCTGGCCCAGGAGGTCGCCTCGCGCGGGATTACCGTGAACCTCATCGCGCCCGGTTTCGTGCGTACGCCGATGACCGATGCGCTGAACGACGCGCAGCAGGCCGCGCTTTCTGATAAAATCCCGCTGGGCCGGCTGGGCCTGCCTGCGGATATCGCCGCCGCCGCGGTGTACCTGGCCGCGGATGAGGCAGGCTGGGTCACCGGCGCCACGCTGCATGTCAACGGCGGCATGGCCATGCTGTAGAGCCGGATTGGAGTGCGGTGGTTGGCGCGGCGTAAAAAACCATGCTAGAGCGCGCGACGTCTGAAATTTTTAATATATCCACCGGTACTACGGCGACGCGGGGCCGGTTTTCACCCTAACCGATGCAGGAAAGTATATCTAAATGAGCGAAATCGCCGATAAGGTTAAGAAGATTGTTGTCGAGCATCTCGGCGTGGACGAGGGCAAAGTGACACCTGAAGCCTCCTTTATCGACGACCTGGGCGCTGACTCCCTGGACACGGTAGAGCTGGTCATGGCGTTCGAGGAGGCTTTCAGCGTCGAGATTCCGGAAGACGCGGCGGAGAAGATCACGACCGTGAAGGACGCGATCGACTATATCGAGAAACAAAAGGCCGAATAAACCGGCTGTTATCGCGCCGCGCGGGGTCCGCCGGGCTCCGTGCGCGGGTTTGATTCGATCAAGGAGTTCGTATGCGCCGTGTCGTCGTCACAGGGATGGGGATCGTCAGCCCGCTCGGGGTTGGTATCGAGCCCGTCTGGAAGAGGTTGCTCAACGGCGAGTCGGGGATCACCGCCATCCAGTCCTTCGACACCACGGAGCTGAACGCGAAGATCGGCGGCCAGGTGCCCGCTGGGCCGGTGGCGTCGGGCGGGCTGGATCTGGCCGAATGGATCCCCCACAAAGAGCTGAAAAAGATGGACCGGTTCATCCATCTCGGCCTCGTCGCCGCGAGCATGGCGGTGGAGGACTCCGGCTGGCTACCGCAGACCGAGGACGAGAAATACGCGAGCGGCGTGATGATCGGCTCCGGGATCGGCGGGCTACAGACCATCTATGAGGGCGCGCTGCTCGTGGGTGAGGGCAAGGCCAGGCGGCTATCGCCGTTCTTCATCCCCGCCGCGCTGATCAACCTCATCTCCGGCCAGGTCTCGATCAAATATGGCCTGAAAGGGCCGAACCACTCGGCGGTGACCGCCTGCGCCACCGGTGTGCACGCGGTGGGGGACGCCGCACGGCTGATCAGCCTGGGCGACGCCGACGTGATGGTGGCCGGTGGCGCCGAAGCGGCGGTCAATCCGCTCGGCATCGCCGGATTCTGCGCCTCCCGCGCGCTCTCCACCGGCTTCAACGACCGGCCGTCCGAGGCCTCCCGCCCGTGGGACAGGGACCGCGACGGGTTCGTGATGGGCGAGGGTGCCGGCGTGCTGGTGCTCGAGGAATATGAGCACGCCCGCGCGCGCGGCGCCAAAATCTACGCCGAGGTGGTGGGCTACGGCATGTCCGGCGATGCGCACCACATCACCGCGCCGGCGGACCACCATGAGGGTGCGTTCCGCGCGATGAAGGCCGCGCTCAGATCCGCCGGGCTGACACCGGCGGACGTGCAGTATGTCAATGCGCACGGCACCTCCACGCCGATGGGCGATGACCTCGAGCTGGAGGCGGTGGAGAACATGTTCGGCGACTCCGCGCGCGGGCTCGCCATGTCCTCCACCAAATCCGCCACCGGGCATCTGCTGGGCGCGGCGGGCGCCGTGGAGGCGATCTTCTCGATCCTGGCGATCCGCGACGGCGTGGTGCCGCCGACCCTCAACCTCACGAACCCCAGCCGGGAGAGCGTGATCGACCGTGTCGCGCTCAGCGCCCAGCAGCGCCGGGTGGATGTCGCTCTGTCCAACAGCTTCGGCTTTGGGGGCACCAACGCCTCCATCCTGTTCAAAAAGGTGGCCTGATCCGTCTGGGGGCGCTGCGCGGCAGGATCATCCTGCCGCTCATGGTCGTGCTGGTCGTGGCGAGGCTCGCCAGCATGGCGGTGCAGCAGTTGTTCTCCGCACCCGGGCCGCTCGCCGCCGGCCGGGACCTGGTGATCCCGCAGGGGAGCATCGAGCGCGTCGGCCAAGTGCTGCAAAAAGCTGGCGTGGTGCGCGACGCGCTGGTCTTCCGCCTCGCCGCCTGGGATACGCGGGCGGCCGGGCCCGTCCATGCCGGGGAGTTCTTCATCCCGGCGCGCGCGAGCCTCTCCCAACTTCTGGATATTCTGCGCCACGGCGCGCCGGTGGAGCACCAAGTGACCCTGCCGGAGGGGCTGACCGGGGCGCAGATCGCCGATATCCTGAACCACGCGCCGGATGCGCGGGGGCGTGTGGCGGCACCGCCGGAGGGCTCGGTACTGCCGCAGACCTACGACTTCACGCTCGGCACGCAGCGGGCGGCCATTCTGGCACGCGCGCAGAACGCCCTGCGGCGGAGCCTGGGCACGGCCTGGGCCGGGCGGAACCGCGCCATCGTGCTGAAAACCCCGCGCGAGGCGCTCATCCTCGCCTCCATCGTGCAGCAGGAGAGCCCGGTTGCGGCGGAGCTGCCGGAGATCGCCGCGGTGTATGAGAACCGGCTGGCCATGGGGATGCGGCTACAGGCGGACCCGACGGTGATTTTTGCCGCGAGTGGCGGCAGAAATTCAGGCGGGGCGGTGATCAGCCGGGCGGATCTGGCAAATCCATCGCCCTACAACACCTATGCCCATGCCGGGCTGCCGCCGGGGCCGATCTGCGCGCCGGGAATCACCGCGATTCAGGCCGTGCTGCACCCGGCGGCGAGCCGGGCGCTGTATTTTGTCGCGACGGGCAACGGTGGGCATGTGTTCACGCGGGATTTCGCGACGCAGCTGCGCAATATCGCGCGCTACCAGGCCCGGCTGAAGGCGCAGAGCCGCCGAAATTAGCCTTTGCGCGTGCCGATCGAGGCGAATTTCTTGTTGAATTTGGCAACCTGCCCGCCAGTGTCCACCATGCGCTGCACGCCGGTCCACGCCGGATGGGATTTCGGGTCGATATCCAGGCGCAGCGTGTCGCCCGCCTTGCCCATGCAGGACATGGTCTTGAACGAACTCCCGTCCGTCATGATGATATTGATCTCGTGATATTCCGGATGAATATTGGCTTTCACCGTGCGCGCTCCATAACTAAAACGCCGCCGATCCCGACCGGCAGCTAAGATGGACCGCGTTTACGCGCCAGCGGGGGCGGATGCAAGGTGAGCGCGCGCGAATTCGCCGGCTTCGCGGAGCGCCGTACGGGCCTCGGGCAGGAAAGCCTGATAGATCTGCCAGGCATGGGGCATGTTCTGCCAGAGGCTGAACGCCACCGGCACACCGGCGGCGCGGGCGCGCTCGGCCAGCCGGGTGGAATCGTCGCGCAGGACCTCCGGCGCGCCTGCCTGGATGAGCAGGGGCGGCAGGCCCGCAAGGTCGCCATAGAGGGGCGAGGCCAGAGGGTTTTTTGCATCCGCGCCATTGAGATACAGCGCCCCGCCCTCCAGCAGGCGCGGGCCGTAGAGCATGCTCTCTCGCCGTGCATTGGAGACGACCGAGGAGCCGGTGCAGGCGAGGTCCGTCCAGGGCGAGAACAGCAGGGCGCAGGCGGGCATCAGTAGCCCGGCGGCCCGGGCTGCGAGCAGCAGGGCCAGCGCCAGCCCGCCGCCCGCGGAATCCCCGCCCAGCGCCAGCCGGCCAGCGGGCACGAGGCCCAGCACGGCGCGGTAGACGGCGAGCGCGTCATCCACCGCCGCCGGAAAAGGATGCTCCGGCGCCAGCCGGTAGTCCGGGCAGAAGACGCGGAAACCCTGGAGCGCCAGGGCGCCGGTGATCGCCCGGTGAGTCACCGGCGAGCCCGCGAAATAGCCCCCGCCGTGCAGATAGAGCAGCGTGCCGCCTGATTTGTCGGACTCCACCCATTCGCCGGGCACCCCGCCGATCATCTCCGGCGCGAACCGCACGCCTTTGGGTGGCGGCAACGGGTTGTTGAGGCTGGCGCGCGCGGCCATGGGGTCCATCACGCGGGACAGCTTGCGCTTGATGAAAACACGCAGCAGCGGATGGATGAGATAGGATTGAATGCTCGGCATCCGCCACCTTCCCGCAGATTTGGCTCTATGAATAGTTTAGAGGGCGATTCACGTTATAAGGTGACGCAAGAGTGCGTTACCTTATAACGATCGCGCTCTAGCCACAAGCGATGTGGTTCACTCCGGTTGTAATCAGGGAGAGCGGGATATGGTACGGGCTTTGATGGTGCTGCTGCTCTTCCAGCTGGCGGGCACGATAATACAGGAGGCGATGGGCCTGCCCATACCGGGCGCGGTGCTCGGGCTGGTGATGCTGCTGGCGTATCTCATCTGGCGCGGCGGGCCGGCACCGCATCTGCGGAACACGGCCCAGGGCCTGCTCAAAAATCTCGGCCTGCTGTTTGTGCCGGCGGGCGTCGGCGTGGTGACCCAGTTGCAGGTGCTGCGGCAGAATCTGCTGGCGATCGCGGTGGCGATCCCGGTCTCGACGTTGCTCGGCCTGCTGGTCACGGGCGTGCTGATGAACTGGTTCACCACCCGGGCCGGGGGACGCGCGGATGCATAGCCTGCTGGCGCCGCCGTTCCTGCATGTATGGGTATATTTGCAGACGCAGCCGCTGCTGGGGCTGAGCGCCACGCTGGTGGTGTGGGAGATCGCGTGCCTGGTTGACCGGCGCGCGGGCCATGCGGCGCTGAGCAACCCGACCGTGCTCTCCATCATCGCGCTCGCGATACTGCTGCTGGCCACCCACACCAGCTACACGGCGTATTTCAACGGCGCGGTGTATATCCAGTTCCTGCTCGGCCCGGCGACGGTGGCGCTGGCGGTGCCGATGTACGCCAACTGGCCCGCGATCAAGCAGAACTTCCTAGCCATCATGGTCTCGATCACCGCGGGCTCGGTGGTGGCGGCGGGCTCGGCGATGCTGATCGCCCACGCCTTGGGCGCGCCCCGCGTGGTGGTCATCTCGCTCGGGCCGAAATCCGTCACCACGCCGATCGCGATGGGGATATCGCAGAATCTCGGCGGTCAGCCCTCGCTCACGGCGGTGTTTGTGATGATCACCGCGATGATCGGCTCGCTCGCCATGAGCCTCGTGTTCCGGCTGGGCCGGGTGCGGGACTGGCGGGCGCGCGGCTTGGCGGCGGGCATGGCGGCGCACGGGCTGGGAACCTCGCGGATGCTGGTGCTCAACCAGACGGCGGGGGCGTTCGGCGGCCTGGCGATCGGCTTGAACGGGATCGTGACATCGGTGATGCTGCCGCTGCTGGTCAATGTGCTAGGATTGTAGAAGGACGAACCATGAAGCTGAAAATAGGCCGCTATCTGCTCGCCCCACTTGTGGCGCTATCTGCCGCACCCGCCGCCGCGGCACCCATGACTCTGCCGCTCAGCGCCGCGGACATGCTGGCGCAGACCCACTCCCACGCCGTGATCCTGAACATCACTGCGACCTTCCGCCAGCTTACGGGCGTATTCCGGTACGATCTGGCGGCAAAAACCTGTTCCGTGGATGCCACCTTCATGGTCCACAGCCTGTCATTCCCCAACGCGCTGATCCGCGCGCAGACCATGTCCACCGGCTTTCTCGACCCCGCGCAGTATCCCACCCAGCGCTATGTCGGCACCTGCCAGGGTAACACGCTGGTGGGCCAGCTCACGATGCGCGGGCAGACCCACCCGTTTAACATGGCGGTGACCTACCAGATGACCAACGGCGAGGTGACGGGAGTGCATACCGAGGGCGTGCTGAACCGCTATCAGTGGGGTTTGAATGGCCTGTCCTTCACGGTCGGCAAGATGATCCGCGTGACCAATGATATCTCGCTCGACGGCCAGCCGCCCAAAGCGGCCAAAACAAGTTAGCTTTGTTTGGCGAGCAAGTTGGCCGCTTTTGGTCCAAGCAAATGATTCAACCAAAAGCTACCTTGCTCTAGCCGCTCGACCAGTTGCTGATTTTGGCGGCGCGCGCGCGCTCCACCACATAGAGTGTCCATATCAGTTGCAGCAGTAGCGGGAACGAAGCCACCGGCAGGCGCCACACCGGGGCGGCGAGCAGAAACACCAGCGCGGTCAACCCGCCGATGGCGGCAAAGGCCCAGTGCAGCAGGGCCACGGCGCTGGCGTTCATCCCGGCGCGGCGCGCCACCTGGTAGAGATGCCCATGATGCGCGCGGGCGATATTCTCCCCCGCCAGCAGGCGGCGCAACAGGGTGAAACTGACATCATACAGCACGCCGGAGAGCAGAAACGGCACAAGCAGGAAGGACAGCGGCGCGCCCTCGAACCGCGCCGCGGCGACGCCGAACAGCGCCAGCATGAAGCCGCAGAACTGGCTGCCGACATCGCCCATGAAAATTTTGCCGCGCGGGAAATTGAACGGCAGGAAGCCCAGCACGCCGCCGGCCAGCAGCAGGGCGGCGGTATAGACAAAAAATCCGCCATACAGGCCCGCGATGCCCGCCAGGAACAGGCAGGCGATGAGGGTGACACCCGCCGCCAGACCGTTCAGCCCGTCGATGAAATTCATCGCGTTGGTGATGAACAGCAGGAAGAAGATCGTGAGCGGTATGCCCTGCCAGCCGATATTCACGGTGCCGTAATAGGGCAGCGCCAGCCGATGCACCCACAGGCCCGAGGCGACCGCGACGCCGGCGGCGATGAGTTGCGTCGCCAGCTTGATCATGAAGGAGATATCCAGCAGGTCGTCGAGCAGGGAGATGGCGGCCATGAGCACGGCGGCGGCGATGACGCCGATGAAGTACCCTTCCGCGAGGCGCGAGACCTGGCCATAACGGTAGAGCAACAGCACGCCCAGCAGAAACGCCGCCACGATGCCGACGCCGCCGGATTTCGGCGTGGTCTCCGTGTGCGCCTTGCGGGCATCCGGCCGGTCCGGCACGCCGATGGCGATCATGATCCGCACGATGATACCGGAGAAGATGGCCAGCCCCAGCATCAGGGCCAGGTGACGGGGCAGGGCCAGCAGGCCGAAAGGGGAGGCAGGAGTCATGTGCGGCGGAGCATGGCGCAAACCGGAGGGGATTTGAAGATGCCGGGCGACGGGGCTTGTATGCCGCGCGCCACCGCGCCAGAACCAGCACGGACAGGGGTTTCGTGCCGGAGAAGCATATATGAGGATAGCGATCATCGGCGGCGGCTATGTCGGACTGGTCTCGGGCGCCTGTTTCGCGGAATTCGGCGTCTCCGTCGCGGTGGTGGAGGCCGATGCGGGCAAGCGCCAGATGCTGCTGGACGGCAGGATCCCCATCTATGAACCCGGCCTGGACCGGCTGGTGGCGGAGAATGTGACAGCCGGGCGTCTCACCTTCCCCGCCCGGCTGGAGGATGGCATCGCGGAGGCGGAGGCGATCTTCATCGCGGTCGGCACCCCGGCCCGGCGCGGCGATGGCCATGCCGACCTCACCTATGTTTTCGCGGCGGTGGAGCAGGTGGTGCGCGCCCTCGACCATCCGGCGATCCTGGTCACCAAATCCACCGTGCCGGTGGGCACGGGCCGCAAGATCGCCGAGCTGGCCCGGCAGCTGCGGCCGGAGCTCGGCATCGAGGTCGCGGCGAACCCCGAGTTTCTGCGCGAGGGCAGCGCCATCACCGACTTCATGCGGCCGGACCGCGTCGTGGTGGGGACCGAGAGCGCGCGCGCGCGCGCCGTGCTGCGCCAGCTCTACCGCCCGCTCTATCTCATCGAGGCGCCGATCGTCTTCACCGGGCTGGAGACCGCCGAGCTGATCAAATACGCCGCCAACGGGTATCTCGCGATGAAGATCACCTTCATCAACGAGATGGCGGATTTGTGCGAAAAACTCGGCGCGGACGTGAACGACGTGGCGCGCGGCATCGGGCTGGATGGCCGGATCGGGCGCAAATTCCTCCACGCCGGGCCAGGTTTCGGCGGATCCTGCTTCCCCAAGGATACGCTGGCGTTGATGCGCATCGCCGAGGAGGCGGGCGCACCCAGCCGGCTCATCCAGTCGGTCGTTTCGGTGAATGACGCGCGCAAGGAGCAGATGGCGGCGCGCGTGGTCGCGGCCTGCGGCGGGCGGGTGGAGGGTCTGTGCATCGCGGTGCTGGGCCTCGCCTTCAAGCCCGAGACCGACGACATGCGCGAGGCACCCTCCCTGCCGCTCATCCACGGGCTGGTCGCGCAGGGTGCGCGGATCGTGGCCTTCGACCCGGAGGCGATGGCGGCAGCGCGCGCCCTGCTGCCGGACGGGGTGGTCTTCGCGGCCAGCGCGGCGCAGGCGCTGGCCGACGCCGATGCGCTGGTGCTGGTGACCGAATGGAATGAATTCCGCGCCCTGGCGCCCCGCCTGGCCGAGCTGATGCGCGGGCGGGTCATCGTGGATCTGCGCAACGTGTTCGACCCCAGAACATTGCGGGACGCGGGCTTCGCCTACCATGGCATCGGCCGTCCCAAGCCCGCTGCACTGCTCAAGGATAGCGTATCGTGAATGCCGCCCCGCCGCACTATCCGGACTTCGCCAACCCCGACCTATTGGAAAAAATCCCGCTCGCTGCCCGCACCATTTTGGATGTCGGCTGTGGCCACGGCGCGCTGGGTGCGGCCTATCTGCGCCGCAACCCCATCGCCCGGGTGCTGGGCGTCGACCGCGATGAGGCCGCCATCGCCCAGGCCGCCGGGCGACTCACCGAGGCGTTCTGCGGTGACGTGGAGCAGACGCCGATGCCGTTTGCGGTGCGGGGCGAGATCGACTGCATCATCTACGGCGATGTGTTGGACCAGCTGGCCGACCCATGGAAGCTACTGGCAGAACACGCCAAGCACCTCTCCCCACAGGGCTGCGTGCTGGTGTGCATGCCCAATGTCGAGCACTGGAGCTTCGCCGGGCGGCTGCTGACCGGGAATTTCGACTATGAGGAGATCGGCCTGTTCGACCGCGCGCATCTGCGCTGGTTCACCGCGCGCACCATGGGCCGCGCGCTGGCCGCGGCGGGGCTGGAATTGTGCGACCTGACGCCGCGCCCGTTCCCCACCGAGCAGGCGGAGCGGTTTGTCGCCGCCATGGCGCCCGGGCTGAAAATTCTGGGCGTGGACCCGGCGGAATACCTCAACCGCGCGGCGCCGTTGCAGTTCATCTGGCGGGCGCGAAAATCGGTGGTCGATCGTATCGAGATCAGCGCCACGATGCTGGCGCCGCAAGGCGGGGTGAGCGATGTGCGCGTGGTGGAGCCCCTGCGTGCCCTGCAGACCGACAGCGCGATGATCACGCGCATCGGCGAGGAGGCCGCGCTCGCACCCGGGCTGACTGATATACCCAGGATCGCCGTGCTGCACCGGCCGGTACTGACAGGGCCTGGCGGAATCGCCCGCCTGCGCGCCCTGCTGGACAAGGGCTATGTGCTGGTGAGCGAATTCGACGACCATCCGAGCTTCATGGAGGATCGCGGCGTTGATCTGGCCGGGCTGCTCTCCTTCCGCGCGGTGCACGCGGTGCAGACCAGCACGCCGGTATTGGCGGAGGCGCTGCGGGCGCAGAATCCTGAGGTCGTCATGTTCCCGAATGCGATCTTCGAGCTGCCGCCGGTGCACAATTTTACCACCCCTGAGCATCTGACGCTGTTTTTCGGCGCGATCAACCGCGGCGCGGACTGGGCGCCGCTCATGCCCGCCATCAATGAGGTCGCGCGGGCGGTGGGTGAGCGGCTGCGCTTCCATGTCATGCACGACCGGGCATTTTTCGACGCGCTGGAGACACCCGCCAAAAAATTCGAGGAGATGGGCGACTATGCGGCCTATCTCAAAGCCCTGGGCAGCGCCGATATCGCCTTCATGCCGCTCGCCGATACGATGTTCAACCGCGCCAAGTCGGATCTGAAATTCATCGAGGCCGGGGCGGCGCGCGTGGCCGCGCTGGCGAGCGACGTGGTGTACGCCGGTGTGATCCAGGACGGAAAAAACGGCCTCATCTTCCGCAACCCGATGGAGTTGCGCGCCGGGCTGCTGCGCATGCTGGCCTACCCGGATGCGACGCGCCGGCTGGGCGAGGCGGCGCGCACCTATGTCGCGGCGGAGCGGATGCTGGCCTACCAGACGGCGGCGCGCGCCGCGTGGTACCGCAGCCTGTGGGCGCGCCGGGACGCGCTGACCGAGGCGTTGCGCCAGCGCGTGCCGGAACTCTTTGCCTGATGGCAGCTGAAGAAGTCCGAATCGCGCAGGATATCGAGATCGCCTGGCTGGAGGGCTGCCAGGCTGCGCATTGCCCCAACTGCGGCGCCGACGCGCTGATGACGCAGCAACTGCGCATCGACTACCGCCCGCCCGATGCGCACCACCGCTATATTCTCCATATCTGCCCCGAATGCGCCGTGCGGTTCGTGGATAACACCCACACCATGGACTACCACAGCGAGACGCTCATCGAGATCGGCTGGCATGTCTATCAGGTGCAGATCGGCGCCGGACTGTGGCCGATCGCGGCACCGCTGACGCGGGTTGCCAAGCCCAAAGGCGCGCGCGTGCTGGAGATTGGCGGCGCTTATGGTTTTGGCCTGGATTTTTGCATCCGGGCGCGCGGCTGGCGGGGCGAAGGTTTCGACCCCTCCCCGCTCGCCGTCTTTGGCGCACGCGAGCTGGGGCTCAATATCCGGCAGGCGTATTTCGACGCTGAAAACCTGGCCACCGGGCCGTGGGATGTGGCGATCGCCACCGAACTGGTCGAGCATCTCGAGCATCCGCCGGAATTCTTCGCCCTAATGCGCCGCGCCCTGGCCGATGACGGCATTCTGGTGCTCACCACACCGGATGCGCGGTGGATCACCCCGGATATAGCCCGGCAAGCGCTGGTGGCGTTCCTCTCGCCGGGCTCGCACCTCGTGCTGCAAACCAGAACGAGCCTCGAGGCGGCGCTCAAGGCCTCGGGTTTTACCGATGTGATCGTACTGGAGAATGCATACTCGCTGGTCGCTTTTGCCTCAGGAGCGCCGTTTACCCTGCATGATGACCCCCCGGCGGCGCGCGCGATGTTCCAAAACTATCTCATCGACCGCAACCTGCTGACCGACCCGCTGAGCGACCTGCGGCTGGGCTTCGCCGGGCGCGGATTGTTCGAGGCCGCCATGGCGGGCGATGCTCAGGCGGCGGAGCGCGCCTGGGCGTCACTGCTGCCCGCCGTGCACCAGCGCTTCCGCCTGGAGCTGAACAGCATGTCCGAATTGCCGCCCGGCGCGCCGGGTGCGAGCCTGGCTGAGTTGGCAGCGCTCATGCCGCTCGGCCTGGGCATGATGCTGTTCAGCCGGGTGATGGTTTTGCAACAAGCGCAGGTGGGCCGCGCCCGCCTGCTGCCCATGCTGCGTCTGGCCGGTGCGGCTATTGCCGCGCTGCAGGCGGCGCTGGCCCAACGTTCGCTCTCCGACGGGCTTTCGGCCGATATCGCGGAGGCGATCAAGACCGAGATCCTGCTTTGCCAGGCCGAGGCGGGGGATGCTGCCTGCGTGCCGGGCTTGATCGCGCGGGCCGATGTTACGCTCGGCTGGCGTGGTTTTGTGGGGCTGGTGAACGCGGGCGCGCTGGCACAGGCCCGCGCTTTGCGGGATGCCCTGCTGTCGGCGCAACCCGGCCCGGAGCTGCCATCTGGCTTGCGACGGGACGCGCTGCTGAGCCTGGTGAACCTGGAGCTTGCCCCCGAAGGTGAGGCCACATGCGCATCCCACTATGCCCAGGCACTGGCCGCCCTGGGCGAGGATGTGGCGTGGGTCTACCCCGCCGTCTTCATCCGGCTGGTGAATGGTTCGCGCTATGCGGAGGCGCTGGCAATGGCGGCGGATCATGACATCGACGGGCTGGCGCAGGCCGCCGGTGCGGGTACCACCGGGCACGATGTCCGCCTCGCCCGCATGGTGCTGGACCTGGCGGTGGGCGACCCGGCGCAGGTGCCAAAACGGCTCAAGGGTTTAGAAATATCGCCCACTCAGGCTGAGGCCTTACTGCTCCAGGCCTTTATCCGGCTGGTGAATGGTTCGCGCTATGCGGAGGCGCTGGAGTTTATCGCCGCACATGACGTCGCGGGCTTTGCCGCGCGCCAGGGCGGTGAGGTGGCGCGCAATGTCGGCCTCGCCCGCATGGTGCTGGACCTGGCGGTGGGCGACCCGGCAGAAATACCTGGCCGCCTGGCCGGGCTGGAGATAGACCCACCGCGCCGTGATGCCCTGCTGCTGGAGGCGTTCATCCGGCTGGTGAACGGCTCGCGCTATGACGAGGCGCTGGAATTCATCGGCAAGCATGACATCGACGCGCTGGCCGCGCGCCAGGGCGGTGAGGTGGCGCGCAATGTCGGCCTCGCCCGCATGGTGCTGGACCTAGCAGTGGGCGACCCGGCGCAGGTGCCAAAACGGCTTGCCGGGCTGGAAATCCCGCCCGCGCAGGCCGAGGCATTATTGTTGCAGGCCTTCATCCGGCTGGTGAACGGCTCGCGCTACGCCGAGGCGCTGGAGTTTATCGCCGCGCATGACGTCGCGGGCTTTGCCGCGCGCCAGGGCGGTGAGGTCGCGCGCAATGTCGGCCTCGCCCGCATGGTGCTGGACCTGGCCGTGGGCGACCCGGCGCAGGTGCCAAAACGGCTCGCTGGCATCGAGATCGACCCGGAGCGGCGCGACAATTTGCTCCTGGGCGCGTTTACCGGGCTCGTGAATATGGCGCGCTACGGTGAGGCGCACGCGCTGCGGCGCGACGCGGCGTGTTTTACCGGGCTGGACCAGATGCCGGGCAAAGCGGCGACGGACGCCAGAATCGCCCAGGTGGCGCTGGAACTGAATGACGGAGACAACGAGGAAGCCGTGCGCCAGGCCCTTGGCCTCGCCGATGCTGGGGTTGCCGAAGAATTATGGGCCGCGCTGCTGCTGGATGGGTTTGTCCGGCTCGTGAACGCGCAAAATTTTGCGGCGGCGGGGGCCATGGCCGAGGCGCACGGGCTCGAGAACCATCTGCGCCATTGCGGCCCGGCCTTACGACAGGACGCGGCAGCGGCGCTACTGCTACTGGAGATCCAGGCGGGCAGCCTGCCCGAGCGGCTGGTGGCGCGTGTGGCCCAGGCCGAAGAAGCCGGGCTGGTGGAGCCAAGGCTGCGCGCATTGACGCTGGCGAGTTTTGTCACGCTGGTGAACCATGGGGCCCATGCGGCGGCGCGGTCGTTGCTGCCGCGCGTGGAACCCTGGCTGACCGACCTGCGCCTGCCCTTCGATGACGCCGCCTGCAACGCGCTGTTCGCCGCCGGGATGCTGTTTTTGCAGGAGCCCGATGACCGGCACCGCGCCGCCGTGATATTGGCCCGCCTGCGCGAGGGGCTGGTGGAACGGATGCCGGACCCGCTGTTCTGGCCGGCGCTGCGCGGCGAGGTGGTGGCATTATACGGGCTGGACCGCGCGCACGACGCCCTGGACTTGTTGCAAGCCTGCATCGCCGCGTATCAGGGCGCGCCAGAGGATTTGCGCCAGCAAATCGAGAGAAAAGACATATGAGACACGTCATCCGAGAACAATTCCGTAGATTCATGTTTTGGGCCAAGTGGCACCTGTGGATTCCGCTCGCCCGGGTGGTGGGCCAGATGCGCAGCGCACGGCAGGTCTTGAGCGTCTGGCCGGATCAGCCCGTCGAACTCGGCCCAAAAATCGTGCTGTTCATGCATTTCGACGGTCAGGGCAGTGTCCGCGCGCAGTTGTACGACTATATCCACAATTTGAAGGAAAATGGTCGGACGATCGTGTTCGTCACCAATTCCGGGCGGCTGGAAGCAAGCGCGATGGCAAAATTGCAGGCGATCTGCGCTGCGGTGATCATCCGCCGCAATATCGGCTATGATTTTGGCGCCTGGCGCGATGCGCTCGATGTCCTTTCACTGCCGCGCCCGCAGACCGAAGAGGTGATCTTCGCCAACGACAGCGTGTTCGGCCCGCTGGCGCCGCTCGGCGATATTCTGGCGCGCCTGGATTATGGCAAGGCGGATATCTGGGGCCTGACCGATAGCTGGCAGGTGCGGTACCACCTGCAATCGTTCTTCATGGCCTTCGGGCCGGTTGCCCTGCGCGCCGAGGCGTTCAAAAAATTCTGGAAATCCGTTCGCCCGGTACCGGTGAAATCCTTCGTCGTGCGGACCTACGAGGTGGGTATCACCCAGGCGATGATGAAAGGCGGACTGCGCTGCGCCGCGCTGTGGAGCTACGAGAAACTGATGCATACGGCCAGCAGCGACGGGCTGGAACAGCTCATCGCCAACGAGGAGAGCGCGTTCGGCCGCAACGACCCGCTGCATATCACGCGCAAACTCCACACGCTGCGAATCCGCGACGGTATGGCGCGCCGGGTGGCGCTGAACCCCACCGCCGATTTATGGCGTCATCTTCTGCACTCCGGTTTTCCGTTCATCAAGCGCGAATTACTGCGCGACAACCCGACCCGGGTTGAGGATGTGGGCGACTGGGTGGGCGTGGTGCGCGATGAGCTGGGCGCCGACCCGGAGCCGATCCTGCACGACCTGCGCAGTATGCTCAAAGGCGGCGCGCCCTGATCCGCATGGTCAGCCGCCTGCTGGCGGTCCTGCTCTGGACCATGCTCGCCATGCCCGTACAGGCCGTGCTGATCGCCCTGCCGGGCCTGGCGAAGGTGCGGTTTGCCCAGACCTACTGGCGCGGCGTGGCGCTGATCCTGGGGCTGCGGATCACGGTCATCGGCGAGCTTGCCGCGCATCGGCCGGTGTTGTTCATCGCCAACCATTGCTCCTGGGTCGATATCGTCGCGCTGGGCAGCTTGCTGCCCGGCTGTTTTGTCGCCAAGGCGGCGATCGACCACTGGCCGTTGATCAACTGGGTCGCCCGGCTCGGGCGCACGGTGTTCGTCTCGCGCCAGCGCAGCCGGGTCGGGCTGGAGCAGAACGCGCTGAGCGCGCGGCTGGCCGCCGGGGATAATATCATCCTGTTCCCTGAGGGCACGACCTCCGATGGCGCGCATGTGCTGCCGTTCTCGCCGGCGTTCTTGATTCTGGCGGATGCGCCGGCCAGGCCTTTCATCCAGCCGGTCACGCTGGTGTATGACCGGCTGGACGGCCTGCCCGTGCGCCGCCAGAACCGACCGCAGATTTCGTGGTATGGGGATATGGAACTGGCACCGCACTATAGCCAGCTCGGTCGGGTGGGGAGCCTGCACGCCACCTTGGTGCTGGATGCGCCCATCCCGCCGGGCGGCTACCCCAACCGCAAGGCGCTCAGCGCCGCGCTGGAGGCGAGGCTGGCGGGCAACGCCGCCGCGCTGCGCCAGGGGCGAACCCCATGAACAAAGCGACGCTCGGCCATGGGCTGCGCCTGAATACACCAAATGGTCATTCAATTTCGCTTGACACGGCGCGCCCGCAGGCTGCGGAATAGACGCACATCAGGAGGGCTGTGGACGTTTGACCTTGACCCGTTCGCTCGATACGCGCTTTTGCCCGCCGGGTAACCGGACGGAATTTTGGGCATGAACGAGACGGTGCGAAAAACCCGTAGACTGCATATCATCACCCATGGCTGCCAGATGAACGTGTACGACAGTGCACGGATGGCCGATGTGCTCGCACCCCTGGGCTATGCGCCGGCGGCAAGCCCGGAGGGCGCGGACATGGTGATCATGAACACCTGCCATATCCGCGAGCGGGCGGCGGAAAAAGTATTCTCGGCGCTTGGCCGGTTGCGTGACCTGAAGGAGGCCAGCGGCGGCGTCATGATGATCGCGGTGACCGGCTGCGTGGCGCAGGCGGAGGGCGATCTTCTGCTCAAGCGCGCGCCCTATGTGGACCTCGTGGTCGGGCCCCAGGCCTATCATCGGCTGCCGGAGCTGATCGCCCAGGTGCACCGCGCCGGCGGGTCCGTCATCGATACGGATTTCCCCACGGAGACGAAGTTCGACCATCTGCCCGAGCAGGCCGCACCGCAGGGCGTGATCGCCAATCTCACCATCCAGGAGGGCTGCGATAAATTCTGCTCCTTCTGCGTGGTGCCCTACACGCGCGGCGCCGAGGCCTCGCGCCCGGCGGCCAGCATCCTGGCCGAGGCGAGGCGGATGGTGGCGCAGGGTACGCGCGAGATCGCACTGCTGGGCCAGAACGTGAACGCCTACCATGGCGAGGGACCAAATGGGGTAGGCTGGAGTCTCACCCGGCTGCTGGCCGAACTGGCGGAGATCGATGGGCTGACTCGGCTACGCTACACCACCTCCCATCCATCGGACATGACCGAAGCGCTAATCCTGGCGCACCGGGACAACCCGGCGCTGATGCCGTTTTTGCACCTGCCGGTGCAGTCCGGCTCGGATAAAATCTTGAATGCGATGAACCGCAAGCATACAGCCGATGACTTCCGCCGTATCGTCGCACGGCTGCGCGAGGTCCGGCCGGACATGGCCTTCACCTCGGATTTCATCATCGGCCACCCGGGCGAGACCGACGCGGATTTTGCCGCGACCATGGCGCTGGTGCGCGAGACTGGCTTCGCCCTGGCCTACAGCTTCCGCTATTCGCCGCGCCCCGGCACGCCCGCCGCTAGCCTGGCGCAGGTGCCGGCCGCGCTCGCCGACGCGAGGCTCCAGGAGCTCCAGGCCGAGCTGCGCCGGCAGCAGGACGCCTTCAACGAAGCCACGGTGGGGCTCACCCTGCCCGTGCTGTTCACCGGGGCGGGCCGCCATGCCGGGCAGATCGCCGGGCGCTCGCCCTATGCCCAGCCGGTGGTGGTGCGCGCCCCTGCCCCGCTCACCGGCGCGGTCCACCGGGTGAAAATCACCCACTCCAACCCCAACTCTGTGATCGGGGTGCTGAGCCAGGACACCGGGGAAGCCACTGCAACAGGCCAACAGAACCAGGAGGCTTTATACGCTTGAGCCAGATCATCCCCGCTTCTTCCAACTTGCCCGTTGCGCCCCCGCGCTCCCTCACGCTCACCTTTGCCAACAATGCGCTGCTATCCGCGCTGCTGGGCGACCACGACCGGCATCTGGCCCGGATCGAGCAGCGGCTCGGCGTGCGGCTGGCCTGCCGCGGCAACCGGATCTGCATCACCGGCGCCACCGCGCAGGTGGCAGCGGCTGAGGCGGCGCTGGCGGCGCTCTACCGGCAGCTGGAAAAAGGCGAGATGATCGACGGACCCATGGTGGACGCGGCGATGCGCCTGACCGACCCCACCGCCGACCCGCGCCTGCCCCTCTCGGACCTTCCCGCCATCCGCACGCGCAAGGGCGCGGTGGGGCCGCGCAGCGCGGCGCAGACCGCCTATATCGACCTGCTGGCGCGCCACGAGATGGTGTTTTCCATCGGCCCGGCGGGCACAGGCAAGACCTACCTCGCCGTGGCCCAGGCCGTGGCCATGCTCACCTCCGGCAAGGTGGACCGCATCGTGCTCTCCCGCCCGGCGGTGGAGGCCGGTGAGCGGCTGGGGTTTCTGCCAGGCGACATGAAGGAAAAAGTGGATCCGTATCTGCGGCCATTGTACGACGCGCTGAACGACATGCTGCCCGGCGACCAGCTCACCAAACGCATGACCACCGGCGAGATCGAGATCGCGCCGCTCGCCTTCATGCGCGGGCGCACGCTGGCCCATGCCTTCGTGATTCTGGACGAGGCGCAGAACACCACGCCTGTGCAGATGAAGATGTTTTTAACGCGCATGGGCGACGGCACGCGCATGGTGATCACCGGCGACCTCACGCAGATCGACCTGCCGGCCGGCACGCGCTCGGGCCTCGCGGATGCGCTGGAGACGCTGGAGGGAATCTCCGGCATCGGCGTGGCCCGGTTCAACAATGGCGACGTTGTACGCCACCCGCTGGTCGGGCGGATCGTCGAGGCCTATGACCAGCGCCACGCCGCCGCGCGGGAGCTGGCGCGTGAGCGCCACGGGCCATGACGGAGCCTGGAAGTAGATACCCCTTCGGGGGCGAGATCATCATTACCGAGCGGCTCTGGAGGTTCTATATCCGCGATGTCGCCAAACTGGTCGCACGAGTGATGCGCGCGGCGGGCTGCACTGCCGACGTGGTACTGACCGATGACTTGACGGTGCAGCGGCTGAACCGGCGCGACCGGCGCCGGAACAAACCGACCAATGTGCTCACCTATGAGCAGCCACCGGAAATTCTGCTGGCCTTCGGCGTGGTGCGGTTTGAGGCCATGGCCGCGCAAAAGCCGCTGGCCGCGCATCTGGCGCATCTGCTGGTGCACGGCGCGCTGCATCTGCAGGGCTTCGACCACCAGCATGCGGGCCAGGCGCGGCGCATGGAGGGACAGGAGACAAAATTACTGGCCCGGCTCGGCGTGCCCAACCCATGGAAAAACCGATGAGCACCACCTTGGGAAAGTTGCTCAACCGGTTGCGCAATACCGAACAATCGGTGCGCGAATCCATCGCCGAGCTGGTGCAGGAGGCGGGCGCCGAGTTGGGCCCCGGCACCGCGGGCGAGGCGGCAGGCCTCAACATGCAGGAGCGCTCGCTGATCGGCAATGTGCTGCGCCTGCGCGGCATCACGGCGGATGACGTGATGGTCCCGCGCCCGGATATCATCGCCATGCGCGTGGACGTGACGCTGGAGCAGGCCATTGCGCAGATCCGCGAGGAGGGTCACTCCCGGATGCCGGTGTTCCGTGAGCATCTCGATGACGTGCTGGGCATGGTGCATATCAAGGATGTCTTCGCCTACCCTGGCCGCGACGCGGATTTTTCAGTCGAGCAGATTCTGCGCAAGCCGCTGATGGTGGCGCCGCAGATCGGCGTGCTTGATTTGCTGTTGCAGATGCGCCAGACGCGCACGCATTTGGCGCTGGTGGTGGATGAATATGGTGGGATCGACGGTTTGGTGACGATCGAGGATTTGGTCGAGACCATCGTCGGCGATATCGCCGACGAGCATGACGAGATCGAGGGCCCGATGTTCACCGAGCGCGGCGACGGCGCGGCGGATATAAACGCGCTGCTGCCGATCGAGGCGTTCGAGGTGCGGCTCGGCAGCATACTCTCAGCCGATGAGCGCGCCGCCGATATCGAGACGGTGGGCGGGCTGGTGTTCAACCTGGCAGGGCGGGTGCCGACCAAGGGTGAGATCATCACACACCCGTCCGGCCTCGAGTTTCTCGTGCTGGAGGCCGATGCGCGGCGAATTCGCAGGCTGCGGGTACGCAAGACGAGCCAGCCCGGGCCGCCGCTGGTTGAGAGTTAAGCACTTAAGATGCCACCACGGCCCGGCGCAGCCACGCGGCCAGATGCTCGAAGCTGAAGGAGGCCGCCTGATACAGGCCCGCGATAAAGCCGTAGGTCTCGTCAGGATCAGCCTGCAAACCAGCGCCGTTGATGACCAGAAATGTATAGATGACGGCAAAGGCCGTGCGCTTATTGCCGTCTACGAACGGATGATTCTGCGCCAGACTCTCCCATAGCGCGGCGGCCTCTTCGACCAGATCGGCGTAATATCCCGTCTGCGGGCGGTAGAGCGCCGCTTCCAGCAGGCCGTGATCACGCACGCCGTGGGCGCCGCCATATCGCTCGATCTGATCCTCATGGATGGCCAGAACCTCAATGAGGGTCAGATATTCCGTCACTCAGCCAGCTTTTTATAGAGCGAGCCGAATGTCTCATGGCTCGCCTGATAGGCGGCCATGACGTTGGGGCGCGGCTTACCCTGCCTGCGCTTCTCGATCAGATCCGCCAGCGCCTCATCAACCAGCGCCTGCAATTGCCGCCCCTCGCTCTGGGCGAGATTGCGAACCGCGGAGAGAGTCTCTGAATTCACCTGGGTCGCAAATTTTTCACGGGTGCTGGTCGGCATGGCGTATCTCCATTGACATCATGACTTATCATGATAAATCATGAAATGTCAAGAAATCATCGTAATAAAGGTTTCGCAGCCCGTAACTTTCATGATAGGCGTGCCTCTACAAACCGAGGCCCCATGCGAAACAAACAAACGATCGAAAACGTGGCCAAAGCCGCCATGACACCACAGAACTGAATTAACTGTAGCGGTTACGTCCGCACGGTGGCGCTCGATTTTGGGGAGTATATGCCCCAGATGGAAGCGAACGAAATGGTTGAATACCTTGCCAAAAATTCATCGTGGGAGCAGCTTGGCAACAATGACCGTCTGGCCAGTCAGCTTGCTGCAAAGCAATATTTGGTGATTGCAGGAACCATCAATCACGATGGACATGGGCATGTTGTGGTTATCGTCCCTGGAAGGTCTGGACCATATGCGCTCGGGTATTGGGGGTCGATCAATGGCGCTCATTATAGTGGAGAAGGAATCGGTATTGATTATGCCTGGACACATCACGATCTCCATAGTGTCGAATTTTTTGCCATCCGGCCTCCCACTTTAGCTGGCAATCCGTGACCTCCAATTTTTTGAGAGGTGCGGCTCTGTTTTTCGGCCTGATATTTGGATTACCGATGCCGGGCCACGCCTCCCCAGGCTGCGACCTCCGCCCGGCCACGACATGGTACACGACCATCACGGTCGGGAATTACAGGCTTTTGTTCGATGATGATGCCGACTTGGCTGCAACGCCGCAGATTGAGCACGCGCGGCACGGGAATTCATTTGTTACTACCACCGGCTCTTTTCGTATTACAGGGCCGGGCGGCACCTGCCAGGCATCGCCCAGGGTTGGCATCGTCACCATGCCCGTGTTTATCGGCAATGACCGGTACCTTTATATCCCCACCTATTCAGGGGAAGAGACCTACCTGTTTGTTGTCGATGCCCAAAGCTGCCGGACGATCTGGCGGAGCCCAGATCTTGACGCTGGCTTGCCCATCCACGAGCCCTACGGCTTTTTCCTGCCTGGCGTCGGCCGGGTGGTGATCGGGCATCACTGCCTGTCCCAAACAGCGCCGTGAGCGCTTCCACGTCCCGCCCACCGTCTGTTCCCCCCGCGAGCGTTTCGCGAGATGCGATTACCCCTGCGTTCGCCAATCCGGCAGATACCCGCCGATCTGAAAGGTGATGGCTTCGGCCTTCCGGCGGACCAGATCGCCCAGCAGGGGAATGCGCTGGTCCGGAATGCGCGCCATCGGGCCCGAGATCGACACCGCGGCGACAGGGCTGGCCGTCTCGTTGAACACCACCGAGGCGATGCACCGCAGGCCGACGGCGTGCTCCTCGTCATCCACCGCATAACCCAGCGTTCGGCATTTTTTCAGATCCTCCCGCAGCGCCGTGGTGGTGTTGATGGTTTTGATGGTAACACGCGGCAGGCCTTTATGGCTCAGCACTTTGGCGAGATCCTTCTCGGACATCGCCGAGAGCAGTGCCTTACCCACGCTGGAGCAATGCAGCGGCACGCGCCCGCCGGGCCGCGCGAAGGCCCGCATCATCTGCCGACATTCCACCTGCGAGAGATAGATCGCGTCGTGCTGATCCTCGATGGCCAGATTGACGGTCTCCTCGCTCTCTTCCATCAACGACCGCATATGCGGCCGCGCCGCGGAGACCAGGTTGCGGGTCTTCAGGAAGGCGTTGCCGGCCACGAAGGCCTGGACGCCGACCGACCATAATTTTTGCTCGGCATTGAAATGGACGTAGCGCTCCTGCTCCAGCGTGGTGAGCAGCCGATGCGTGGTGGAGGGCGACAGCCCGACCTGCTGGCCGACCTCGGTCAGGCTGGCACCCTCGTCGGAGTCCGCCAGCCGGTTCAGAATGTTCAAGGCTCGGACGAGGGACTGCACGGGATCACCCCGCTCGCGGGCCTCGGCCTGGCTCGCCCGCGGCGGCTTGGCGCCAGGCGCTGAGACTCTTGAAACGCGCATGCTCATCTCCAATATCGGCCCGATAAGAGCAGGTGCTCTGCGGTTGCGCAACATGAAAACAAATCGCGTTGGGGTCGATATCAACATTGGCTCCACAAAAAACCCGTATTGTGAAAACCAGTAAATAGATGTTTTATATGTATATTTTATGTTGTTTTCCACAATACGGGATGATTTTCCGTTATTCTTGTTATTAGCATCCAAAGGTTCGATAAGACTGCTCGTCCAGGATTTCCAGAACAGGAGCCGAGAATGGCAAAGATGAGAGCGGTCGACGCAGCGGTGAAGATTCTCGAGCGGGAGGGTATCTCGGTCACCTTCGGCGTTCCCGGTGCCGCGATCAATCCGTTCTACTCAGCGCTCAAGGCGCAGGGCAAGATCCGCCATGTTCTGGCGCGCCATGTGGAGGGCGCATCGCACATGGCCGATGGCTATTCCCGCGCGGTTGCGGGCAACATCGGCGTGTGCATCGGCACCTCCGGCCCGGCGGGCACGGACATGATCACGGGCCTCTACACCGCCCAGGCGGACTCGATCCCCATCCTGTGCATCACGGGCCAGGCGCCACGCGCCCGGCTGTACAAGGAGGATTTTCAGGCCGTTGACATTGAGACGATCGCAAAATCGGTCACCAAATGGGCGGTTTGCGTACGCGAGCCCGCCCTGGTTCCAATGGTTTTCCAGCAGGCTTTCCATGTGATGCGCTCCGGTCGGCCGGGGCCCGTATTGATCGATCTGCCCATCGATGTGCAACTGGCCGAGATTGAGTTTGACGAGGACACCTATGAGAGTCTCGTCGTGCATCGCCCCCGGGCAACGCGCAGGCAGGCCGAGAAGGCCCTGCGCATGATGAATGACGCGGAGCGGCCGTTGATCGTCTCCGGTGGCGGCGTGATCAATGCCGATGCCTGCAAGCAGCTCGTCGAATTCGCGGAACTCACCGGTATCCCGGTGATCCCGACCCTGATGGGCTGGGGCAGCATCCCGGATGACCATTCGCTGATGGCGGGCATGGTCGGGCTACAGACCAGCCACCGCTATGGCAACGCGAACCTGCTGGAATCGGACTTTGTGTTCGGCATCGGCAACCGCTGGGCAAACCGCCATACCGGGTCGATCGACGTGTACACCAAAGGCCGGAAATTCGTGCATGTGGATATCGAGCCGACACAGATCGGCCGGGTATTTGGGCCAGATTTTGGGATCGTATCGGATGCCGGGGCCGCGCTCGCCATGTTCATTGAGGTCGCCCGCGAGATGAAGGCCAAGGGCACGCTGAAGGACCGCTCCGCCTGGGTCGCCACCTGCGCGCATCGCAAGGCGAACATGCTGCGCAAGTCGCATTTCGACTCCGTTCCGCTCAAGCCGCAGCGCGTCTATCAGGAGATGAACGAGGTGCTGGGCCGTGACACCTGCTATGTCACCACCATCGGGCTCTCGCAGATCGCCGGCGCGCAATTCCTGAAAGTATACAGCCCACGCAACTGGATAAATTGCGGCCAGGCCGGGCCGCTCGGCTGGACCCTGCCCGCAGCGCTGGGCGTGCGCGCCGCCGACCCCGACCGCAAGATCGTCGCACTCTCCGGCGACTATGACTTCCAGTTCATGCTGGAGGAGCTGGCTGTCGGCGCGCAGCATAAGCTGCCGTATCTGCATGTGGTCGTGAACAACTCCTATCTCGGGCTGATCCGCCAGGCGCAGCGCGGCTTCCAGATGGATTTCGAGGTCAGCCTTGCGTTCGATAATGTCAATATCGAAGCGGACGGCGACGCCGTGCGCGGCTATGGCGTGGACCATGTCACGGTCGCAGAAGGGCTGGGCTGCAAGGCCATCCGCGTGAAGAGCCCGAATGAGTTCAAGGCCGCCTTCGCACGGGCCGAAGAGCTGATGGAAGAGTTCAAGGTGCCGGTGGTGCTGGAGTTCATCCTGGAGCGCGTGACCAATATCTCCATGGGAACCGAGATTGACAATGTAAACGAGTTTGAAGAAATTCTCTGCCTCGATCCCAATCTTTCATTGCGCAACAGTCAGGATTTGGGCAATATCGGGCCCAAGGCAAAGGCTCTGGAACCAACCAAGTAAAGGCGCTGACTTTCAAATTTGTTCTTTAACGTCTCGGGGGAGTCTATGCCAAAATTTTGCGCCAACCTGACCATGCTGTTCAACGAGCAGCCGTTTCTGGAACGTTTCGCCGCCGCCGCCGATGCGGGTTTCAAGGCGGTGGAATTTTTATTCCCCTACGACTTCCAGGCTCAGGAAATCCGGGACGCGCTCACGACCCATAATCTGGCCCTGGCGTTGCATAACCTGCCCGCGGGGGACTGGCAGGGCGGCGAGCGTGGTATCGCCTGCCACCCCAACCGGGTGAATGAATTCCGCGAGGGTGTCGCAAAAGCCATTGAATACGCCTTGGCCCTTGGGTGTCCGCGCGTGAACTGCCTGGCCGGGATTGCGCCCTCGCGCGATGGTTTTCTGGCGCATGAGACGCTCGTTGAAAATCTCGGCTTCGCGGCGGCGGCGCTGCAGAAGGCCGGTATCGAACTGCTGCTCGAGCCGGTCAACACGCGGGACATCCCGAACTTCTTCCTGCACTACACGAAGCAGGCCATCGAGGTGATCAACCATGTGGGGTCTGCGAACCTGAAGCTGCAATTCGATATCTATCACGCGCAGGTGATGGAGGGCGACCTTGTCCGCTCGATCGAAACAAATTTCGACCGGATCGGGCATATCCAGCTCGCCGATAATCCGGGCCGTAACGAACCCGGGACCGGCGAGATCAACTATCCGTTCGTGTTCCGTCGCATCGATGAGCTTGGGTATACCGGCTGGATCGGCTGTGAGTACAAGCCGCGCGCGGGCACGCAAGCGGGGCTCGGCTGGCTGAGCACGATCGGCGCTGCGAGTTCTACAAAATCTCTCGTCTGAACCATCATCCAAAGGAAATTCACGTGAGCAACATCGGATTCATCGGCCTGGGTATCATGGGCACGCCAATGGCGGGGCATCTCATCAAAGGCGGCCACACATTGTTCGTCTATGACGCCGGGAGAAAGCCTGAGGAGGTCATCCAGCAGGGCGGCACTTTGTGCGAGAGCAGCCAGGAGGTCGCGGAGAAATCCGAGATCATCATCACCATGGTTCCGGACACGCCCAATGTCGAGGCTGCGCTGTTTGGCGAAAAGAGCGTGTCGCAGGGATTGTCCTCCGGCAAGATCGTGGTGGACATGAGCTCCATCGCGCCGCTCGCGACCAAGGAGTTTGCCCGGCGGGTGAATGCGCTCGGCTGCGACTATCTGGACGCGCCCGTCTCGGGCGGGGATGTCGGCGCGAAGGCGGCGAGCCTGACCATCATGGTCGGCGGGCCGGAGCGCGCGTTTGCGACCGTCAAGCCGATCTTCGAGCTGATGGGCAAGAACATCACGCTGGTGGGCGGCAATGGCGACGGGCAGACGACCAAGGTCGCGAACCAGATCATCGTCGCGCTGACCATCGAGGCGGTGGGCGAGGCGCTGCTGTTCGCCTCCAAGGCCGGTGCGGACCCGGCGCGGGTTCGCCAGGCCCTCATGGGTGGTTTCGCCAACTCGCGCATCCTGGAGGTGCACGGCGAGCGCATGGTGAAACGAAATTTCGCCCCGGGGTTCCGGATCGCGCTGCACCAGAAGGACCTCAACCTCGCATTGGCGGGCGCGCGCGAGATGGGCATCAGCCTGCCCAACACCGCGACCTGCCAGGAGCTGTTCAACGCCGCCGCGGCGCATGGCGGCAGCGCGCGGGACCATTCCGCGATGGTCCGCGTGCTGGAGCTGCTGGCCAATCATGAGATCGGCGGCGGCACACCTTTGGGCGACATGGGCTGAGCCACGCTGACGATGCCAACCGCTCCCCAGACATTGTTGCGGGATATGTTCCAGGCGGCGGTTGACGCCGCCGCTCCGGAGCATCGGCTGGCCCAGTTTTTGCCGACGCCACCCAAGGGGCGCACCATTGTTGTGGGAGCCGGCAAGGCCGCCGCGGCGATGGCGCAGGTCGTGGAGCGGTCCTGGCCTGCGTCGCACCCGCTCTCGGGCCTCGTCGTGACTCGCTATCATCACGGCGTCGGCCCCCTGCCCCGCATCGAGATCGTTGAAGCCGGACACCCGGTCCCCGATGAGGCGGGCGAGGCGGCGGCGCTGCGGATGCTCGCCAGCGTGGGCGGTTTGAACGCGGATGATCTGGTTTTGTGTCTGATGTCGGGCGGTGCTTCCTCCCTGCTGGCGCTGCCCGCGCCGGGCATCAGCCTCGACGACAAGAAGCGCATCAATCGTGCGTTGTTGCACAGCGGTGCCGCCATCCATGAGATCAATTCGGTGCGCAAGCATCTCTCCGCTATCAAAGGTGGGCGTCTCGCCCAGGCGGCGGCGCCGGCGCGGCTGGTGACGCTGATGATCTCGGACGTACCGGGCGATGACCCCTCCGTGATCGGCTCCGGCCCCACGGTGCCCGATGAGAGCACGCTGGCCGATGCGCGCGAGGTGCTGGCGCGCTATGGTATCGAGGCTCCGGAGTCGGTCGCCGCCCGACTGCGGGATGTGTCCTACGAGACTCCGAAACCCGGCGACGGCGCGTTCAAAAACACCGAGCATTTCATCATCGCGACGCCGCAGGCCAGCCTTGAGGCGGCGGCGGTGGTCGCCCGCCGGAGGGGCATCACCCCGCTCATCCTGGGTAACGCGATAGAGGGTGAGGCCTGCGAGGTCGCGCGCGTTATGGCCGGGATCGCGCTGCAATGCGCCGCACACGGCCAGCCCGCGACGCCGCCCTGCGTGCTGATCTCGGGCGGCGAGACCACCGTGACCGTGCGCGGGCGCGGGCGCGGCGGGCGCAACGCCGAGTTTCTGCTGGCGCTCGGCGTCGCGCTGAACGGCCACCCGGCGATCCATGCGCTCGCCTGCGACACGGATGGTATCGACGGCACCGAGGATAACGCCGGCGCCCTGCTCGCCCCCGATAGTCTGCGGCGGGCGGCTGGGCTTGGAATTTCCGCGCGGGACCGGCTGAGCGACAATAACGGCTACGGTTTTTTCGCCAGCCTGGATGACCTGATCATCACCGGCCCGACCCGGACGAATGTCAACGACTTCCGCGCCATACTGATCACCCCTTCGGAGAGCTGAAAAATGTTGACCAATAGACACGCCCGCCGCACGAAGATCGTCGCCACGATTGGCCCGGCCAGCACCGACCCCGCGGTGATCGAGGCATTGTTCCTGGCTGGGGTCGATGTGTTCCGGCTCAACGCCAGCCACGGCACGCATGAGGACCATGCGGCGCGGTACATGACCCTGCGCGATCTCGAGCGCAAGCACGCCCACCCGATCGCCGTGCTGATGGATTTGCAGGGGCCGAAGCTGCGCGTCGGCACCTTTTCCGGCGGGCGCGTCAACCTGGTGAAGGGCGCGTCGTTCCGGCTGGACCTCGCCACCACGCAGGGCTCGCAGCAGCGGGTGATGCTGGCGCACCCGGAACTGTTCATGGCCTTGCAGCCGGACACCGAGATTCTGCTGGATGACGGCAAGATCCGCCTGGCCGTGCGCGCCCATGGCCCGGACTTCGCGGAGACGGTCGTTCTCAACGGCGGTATTCTCTCCGACCGCAAGGGGGTTAATCTGCCGGGGGTCGAACTGCCGCTCTCGGCACTCTCGGAGAAGGATCATCGCGACCTCGCCTTCGCGCTCTCGCTGGGGGTGGACTGGGTCGGGCTCTCCTTCGTCCAGCGCGCGGCGGACGTGCATGAGGCCCGCGAGATCATCGGCGACCGCGCTGGGATCATCTCGAAGATTGAAAAGCCCGCCGCAATTCCGGTGCTGGCCGATATTATCGAGGCGTCGGATGCGATCATGGTCGCGCGCGGCGACCTCGGCGTGGAGCTGCCGCCCGAGGATATCCCCGGCTTGCAGAAGCGCATGGTGCGCATGTGCCGGAAGATGGGCAAGCCCGTGATCATCGCGACGCAGATGCTGGAGAGCATGATCCATGTTCCGGTGCCGACGCGCGCTGAATCCTCGGATGTCGCCACCGCCGTGTTCGACGGCGCCGATGCGGTGATGCTCTCGGCTGAATCGGCGGCGGGCAATTATCCGGTGGAGGCCGTATCCATGATGGGGCGGATCATCCGCAAGGTGGAATCCGACCCGATGCACCGGGTGATGATGGATGCGGAGCATCCGGTGGCCGAAGCGACGCAGGCGGATGCGATCACCGCCGCCGCGCAGGAGGTGGCACATACCATCTCCGCCGCGGCGATCGCGACCTATACCAGCTCCGGCTCGACCACGCTGCGCGCCTCGCGCGGGCGGCCGGAGATGCCGATTCTGGGGCTCACCACCAACAACCATACGGCGCGGCGCCTGACGCTCGCCTGGGGTGTGCATCCGTTTTTCACGGGTGGGCCGGATATCACCGATTTCCCCGAGATGGTGGCGCGGGCGAGCTGGGCGGCGGTGGCGTGCGGCATGGCGCGGCCCGGACAGAAGCTGGTGGTTACCGCCGGCGTTCCGTTTGGTCACCCGGGGAACACGAACAGCCTGCGTGTCGTCACGATCGACCCGGACGCGACGACTTGAGGGTGGCCTCGAGTGTTTTTCACCAAATGAAAAACACTCTCATCATATTGGGGCGAGCAATTTCATTCATCTAATTTGAACCGGCGGTTCAGATTAGATGAATATTGCTCTGGTTATTTGTTACGATATCGTAACATTGTGGGCGAGCAAAGGCCGGACGGCGATCAGAGATAAAAATCGCGGGGGTTGAAGAACTGGCGGGCGGCGAGTTGGGCTTCAAACGGGGTCATCGGCCTGGGCGGTGGGGCCGGGTGCCAGATTTTTCAGGCTGGTTTTGGCGGTTTTTCGGG
>JAJZGI010000024.1 GCA_021798575.1 Pseudomonadota bacterium
CGGCGGCCTGCCGGGCAATGTGGTGGCCAAGGCCGGGCCTTACACGGTGGCCACCTCAACGCCTGCTGCCCTGCTCCTGCTGTTCCTCATCGCGCTGCTGTTCACCATGGTTCTGCGGGTGGTCGGCGGGCTGCGCCGCGCACCGGGCGGGGTGAGCGCCTGGCGCTTCGGGCGGCGGCACAAGCAGGGCGAGGCGGCGACCCAGCGGGCGATCGTGGCGCTGGCGGCGGGGGACGCGCCGCAGGCCCAGGCGCAGGCCATCCGGGCGCGCAGGTTATTGGGCGATACGCCGCTGGCCCTGCTGCTCAGCGCCGAGTCCGCCCGCCTCGCCGGGCAGGATGACGCCGCGAAGGCCGCGTTTTCACAGCTTACGACACATCGGGAATGGGCGTTCCTCGGGCATCGCGGCCTGCTGCGCCATAGCATGGGCCGGGGCGAGCACGACGCCGCGCAGAACCACGCGCTGGCGGCGGCGGATGCCTACCCGGACAGCGGGTGGCTGCGCGCCAAGCGGCTGGAGCTGGAGGTCGCGCAGAAAAACTGGCCCGGTGCGCTGGCGCTGGCGCAGACTCCGGCGCAAACAGCCGCCCTGGCCACCCAGGCGGCGCGGGAGAGTGCGGACAATACCAGGGCGCTGGCATTTGCGAAGCAGGCGGTGCGGGCCAACCCGGCTCTGGCCCCCGCCGTGGTCGCGTTGGCGCAGGCGCTGCGCCGCCTGGGCAAGCCGCGTGTCGCGCGCCGTGCGCTGCTCGCCGGTTGGCGAGTAGCACCGAACCCGATGATCGCCACCCTGTTTTTGGAGCCGGTTACCAGCCCGATTGAGCGCGCCCAGGCGGCCGCCGAGCTCGCCGCGGTGAACCCCGGCCATGCGGAGTCCGAGCTTCTGCTCGCCCAGACCGCGCTGGAGGCGCGCCTGACCGGGGAGGCGCTGCGCCATGCGGGTGCGGCGATGGTCGGCGCGCAGGATGGCCGCGCCGGGAATATTCTGAACACGCTGGAGGGCAGGCCGGCGTCGCAGCCTGTCACCGCCGGGTGGGAATGCGCCGCCTGCCACGTGGTGCAACCCGGCTGGTCCGCCGTTTGCCCGCAATGCGGCAAGCTCGCCACCCTGTGCTGGCGCGCGCAGCCGACCTAGGGGGACGCGCCGCGCCGCATGTCGCGCTGGCCGTCGCGGCGGCGCTGGGTGCCTGGTTGTTCGGGGTTGGCGTGGCGGACCAAGGCAGGCGGCTGTATCTGGAGCTCACCCAGGGGCTTGGTTTCACCGATCCGGCCTGCACCACGGGCTATTGCGACTACGCGATGTTCTGGCTGGCGGGGTTTTTGGTGCGCCATGGTGCCGCCGGGGTGCTGTATGAGCCCGCGCGCTACGCCGCCGCCGCCGCCGCTATTCTGCCCTATAAAACCGGCTACTGGCCGTTCGTGTATCCGCCGACCATGTTATTGCCCGCTAGGGTGATATCCTGGATGCCGCTGGTTGCGGGCTATTATGCGTTCTGCCTGGCGGCGACTGGCGCTGCCGTGCTGCTGCTGCGCCGCGCCGGGGTCGCGGGCTGGTGCATTTTGGTGGGGCTGTGCGGCCCGGCGGCGATGTGGAACCTGTATCTCGGGCAGTTTGGCCTGTTATGTGGCGCGTTGCTCGTGGCGGGGCTGGCCGGACTGCAAACACGCCCGCTGCGCTCAGGCGGCGCGCTGGCGTTGCTGAGCGTCAAGCCGCAATACGCGCTGCTCGTGCCGGTGGTGGTGCTGGCCGGGCGGCACTGGCGTGCGTTGGCCACGGGCGTTGTGGTGCTCGCGCTGGCGCTGGGTTTATCGGTGATGGGCGGCGGCGCGCTGGCCTGGGCGGGTTATTTCGGGCCTGGCCGCGAGGCCATGGCGGCGCTGCTCGGGCACAAATTCGGCGGTTATCAGGTGATGGGCGATTCGGTGTTCTGGATGGCGCGCAGCCTGGGCGCGGCATTTGGCACCGCTCTGGCGGCGCAGCTCGCCATGGCTTGCCTGGCCGCGCTGTGGGCCTGGCGATTGTGGCGTCAGTCGGTGGCCGAGCCGATGCGCAGGCTCATCATCACGGTATTCCTGAGCCTGCTTGCCAGCCCGTATGGCTTCACGGATGATCTCGCGGTCTGTTCTGTGCTGCTGCCGATGCTGGCGCGGGCCAACGCGCCCTGGCGCAATGCCGCGCTGGCCTGGCTGTGGCTCGCCCCCGCGCTCATTCCGCGCTTTGTCGCCATGTTCGGGTTTCTGCCAACGCCGTTATTATTGCTGGCGGCTTTATGCCTTGCGCAGCAGAAACAACCCCTGCTCACCGAACAGATTGGCCAACGTGCGTGAGCGCCGCCAGGGTGTGCGGGCACCCGCCTCATCGGCCGCCAGCCATCGCTCGACCCTGTAGCCATCGGTCTCGCACAGCGCGAAAAAATCCTGAATCGTGCAGGGGTGGATGTTCGGTGTCTCGAACCACATGCGGTTCCAGTTGCTGGTCATCGGCATCCGGCCATTGAACAACAACTGCAAGCGCAACGACCAATGCCCGAAGTTGGGAAAACTGACGATCGCGTGCGTGCCGATGCGCAGCATCTGGCGCAGCACCTCGCGCGGTTTTTCCACCGCCTGGAGCGTGCGCGAGAGCACCACATAGTCGAACGCGCCATCGGGGTAGGTGGCGAGGTCGGAGTCGGCATCGCCCTGCATCACCGGCAGCCCGTGGGTGACCGCGCGTGTGACCGCCGCCATGTCCAGCTCCAGCCCGCGTGCGTCGCATTGCAGGTTGCGGAACAGATGCTCGATCAGCAGGCCATCCGAGCAGCCGATATCCAGCACCCGGGAGTGCGGCGCCACCATGCCCGCGATCAGCGCCAGATCGACGCGAATTTTTTTAGGCTCGCTCATGCGAGCCCCGCATGTTCCGCGCAGCCGGCGAGAAAACCACGCAAAATGCGGTGAAAATCCGGCTCGTCGAGCAGAAACGCATCGTGGCCCTTGTCTGATTCGACCTCCACGAAGGAGACGTTGGCGGCGACATGGTTGAGCGCGCGGGCGAGGCTGCGCGACTGCGCGGTGGGGAACAGCCAGTCCGAGCTGAACGAGACGAGCAGGAAGCGGGTTCTGGTACCGCTGAAGGCGGATGAGAGCACGCCGTTATGCGGGGCGGCGAGGTCGAACAGGTCCATCGCGCGGGTGATGGTGAGGTAGGAATTCGCGTCGAACCGGCGCACGAAGCTGGAGCCCTGGTATTGCAGGTAGCTCTCGACCTCGAAACGATCCCCCAGCGCGGAGAGGTTCGCGACGTCCTGCAATTTGCGGCCGAATTTGCGGGTCAGCGCGGCCTCGGACACATAGGTGATATGCGCGGTCATGCGCGCCACCGCCAGGCCGCGCTCCGGCGTGACACCATGCGACCAATAGCGGCCATCGTGGAACAGCGGGTCGGCGGCGATCGCCTGCCGGCCGATCTCATGGAAGGCGATGTTCTGCGCGGAATGATAGGCGGCGGCGGCGATCGGCACGGCGGCGAATACACTCTCCGGGTAGAGCGCCGCCCAGCTCAGCGCCTGCATCCCCCCCATGGAGCCGCCGATGACCGCGAATAATTTTTCGACGCCGAGATGGGTGATGAAGCGTTTTTGGGCGCGCACCATGTCGTTGATCGTCACGGCGGGAAAATTCGTACCCCAGGGCTCGGGCGCGCGTTCATCATGCGGGCTGCTTGGCCCCGTGGTGCCCATGCAGCCACCCAGGACATTGGTGCAGACCACAAAGAACTTGTCGGTATCGATGGGCAGGCCCGGGCCGACCACGCGCTCCCACCAGCCGGGTTTGCCCGTCATGGGGTTGGTGTCCGCCACATACTGGTCCCCGGTGAGGGCGTGGCAGATGAGAATGGCGTTGCTGCGGGTGGCATTCAGCGTGCCGACGCTGCGGTAGGCGACGGTGAGGCTGCGCAGGCTGCGCCCACAATCCAGCGCAAGACCTTGCGCGAAGGTGACGCTCTCATGCGTGCGCTCAGGCGTGGGGGAGGTCTGGTCCATTACCGTCTTTGTTACATGCTCTGGGGTATCCTGGCGATATGCGCTGCTTGCGATGCCGCTTCGCGCGCTTGGCGTCAGAGGTGCAATTGGCTATCAGATCACGCCATGAATGAAGCCGCCACCACACCGCCTCTGGCCCAGTTACGTGCGCAACTGGACGCGCTGGACGACCAGATCCACGATTTGTTGATGCGCCGCGCCGCGGTGGTTGAGAGTGTCGCGCGCGATGGCGGCAAAACCGGCACCAAAATCCGGCCCGGACGCGAGGCGATTATTCTGCGCCGCCTGCTGGCGCGCCACCAGGGTGCGTTGCCGCCGCAGGCGATCATCCGCTTCTGGCGGGAGATGTTCGGCGCGGCGCTGATCATCGAGGGCGGGCAGCTGGTCGCGGTGTGCGACGGTGAGGGCGGTGGCGACCGCCTGGCCCTGGCGCGTGAGCATTTTGGCCCATTCACGCCCGTGCGCCGGCACCATAATCCGGCGCAGACGCTGGCCGACCTCGCGCGGGATACGGCGCAGCTCGCGGTGTTGCCGTCACCCTCCGAGGACGATGAGGCGCTGGGTGGCTGGTGGCCGATGCTGACGGCGAACAGCCCGCACCGGCTGTTCATCATCGCCCGGTTGCCGTTCTGGCCCAGGCGGCTGGAGGGTGCGCCAGCCGGTGACGCCTTTGTGGTCGCGGCGATTCCGCCGGATGCCAGCGGCGATGACCGGGGGCTGATTTCGCTGGAATTGAGCGCCGAACCTTCGCGCGCCAGGGTGACGCAGATTTTGAAGGACGCCGGATTCAGGGCGGGTTCGATATGGCTGAAATGCCTGCCGGGCGCCACAATCCGCGCGCTGGTGGAGGTCGAGGGGCTGGTTGAGGACCACGACCCTCGGCTGGCCGCCATCGCCGGGCTAAACGGCGCCCCGGTGGTGATCGGCGGGTACGCTGTGCCGCTGGCGGAAGCGCTGTGAGCGGGCCCACGCCGCGCCCGGAGGTTTTTTCCATCGCCCCGTATGTGGGCGGGGAATCGGCGCTGCCCGGCGTCGCGCAGGTTATCAAGCTATCCTCCAACGAGGGAGCCTTCGGCCCGCCACCCGGCGCGCTCAAAGCGCTGGCGCAGAGTGGTGCGGGCCTGCACCGCTACCCCGATGGCGCCATGCTCGCGCTGCGCCAGGCCATCGGTGCACAATTCGGGCTCGATCCGGCGCGGATCGTCTGCGGTAACGGCTCCGATGAGCTGCTGGTTCTGCTGATCCAGGCCTACGGCGGGCCGGACACCGAGCTGATCATGAGCGCGCATGGGTTCTCGATCTATGAGATCGCGGGCAAGCTCGCCGGCTGCACCATCTGCAAGGCGCCGGAGCGTGACCTCACCACCGATGTGGATGCGATGCTGGGGCTGGTGACCCCGCGTACCCGGATGGTGTTTCTGGCCAACCCCAACAACCCGACCGGTACGCTGCTGACGCACACCGAGATGCTGCGGCTGCGCGCCGGGTTACCGCAGAGCGTGCTGCTCGTGGTGGACGCCGCCTACAGCGAATATGTCACCCACGCGGAGTATGACGCCGGCGTGGCATTGGTGGATGCGGGCGAGAATACCGTGATGACCCGCACCTTCTCAAAAATTTTTGGGCTGGGCGGGGCGCGGCTGGGCTGGGCCTACGCGCCACTGCCGATTGTGGAGGTGCTGAACCGGATGCGCCCGCCGTTCAACGTGAGTAGCACCGCCGCTGCCGCCGGAATCGCAGCATTGGCCGAACCCGGCTGGCTGGAGCACGGGCGCGCGCACAACGCGCAGGCGCGGGCGCGGTTGGCATTGCTGCTGGCGCAGGCCGGGCTGAAAATCCACGCCTCCGAGGCGAACTTCATCCTCGTGGATTTTGCCACGCCGGCGCGTGCGCAGGCGGCAGACGCGTTTTTGCGGACGCGCGGCATCATCGTGCGCAACGTGAAATCCTACGGGTTGCCGGAGTGTCTGCGGGTTACCATTGGCACGGATGAGCAATGCAGCCTCGTGGCGCAGGCGCTGGGCGACTTCGTGCATGGCTGAGCCGATCTTCAAACGGCTGGCGCTGATCGGGATCGGGCTGATCGGCAGCTCCATCGCGCGTGGCGCGCGGGAGTTTGGCGGTATCGTGGGTGAGATCGTCATCTGTGACACCAGCCCGGAGGCGCTGGAACGCGCCGCGGCGCTCAGGCTGGGGGATTCCTATGAGGCCGACCCGGCGAGCGCCGTGCGCGGTGCCGATGGCGTGATCCTCTGCACGCCGGTGGGCGGCTACGCCGCGCTGATGCGGGACATCGCACCAAACCTCATGGCCGGCGCCTTGCTCTCGGATGTCGGGTCCACCAAAGAGTCCGTGCTGCGCGATGTCGGCCCGCTGGTGCCAGATGGCGTGGATTTCGTGCCCGCGCACCCGATTGCGGGCACCGAATTCTCCGGCCCGGATGCAGGGCAGGCGGGCTTGTTTCAGGGCCGCTGGGCGCTGCTCACGCCGCTGGAGCGGGGCAATGAGGATGCCGTGCGCAAGGTTGAGCGCATGTGGCAGATTCTGGGCGCGCGCACGGCGCGGATGGACCCCGCGCACCACGACCGCGTGATCGCTATCGTCAGCCATCTGCCGCATCTCATCGCCTTTACCATCTGCGGCACCGCCGATGATCTGGCGGACGAGACCAAACAGGAGGTGTTGCAGTTCGCCGCTTCCGGGTTCCGGGATTTCACCCGCATCGCCGCCTCAGACCCGGTGATGTGGCGTGATATCTTCCTGAACAACAAGGACGCGCTGCTGGAGATGCTGGCACGGTTCTCGGAGGATGCGCAGGCCATGGCGCGCGCGGTGCGCTGGGGGGATACGGCGTATATCGAGGATAAGATCGTTCGCAGCCGGAAGATCCGCAAAAGCCTGATCGATCTGAATCAGGCATAGGCGCATGAAAAAGGTGCATTGATGGAAAATACCGCCATCCTCCTCGCCGCCGGGCAGGGCACGCGGATGAACTCCAGCCTGCCCAAGGCGGCGCAACCGCTGGCTGGCTGGCCGATGCTGCGCCACCTGCTGGCGGCGGCGACTGCCAGCTTCGCCCGCGTTGTGGTGGTGGTGGGGCCGGATATGCCGCAACTGGCGGGGCTGGCGGTACCGCACCCGGTGGTGGTGCAGGCGCAACGGCGGGGCACGGCACACGCCGCGCGCCAGGCTGAGCCGTATTTCGGCGAGGGGCTGGTGGCGGTGTTCTACGCCGATAATCCGCTGGTCAGCCCGCAGACCATGCAGGCGCTGCTCGCCCGCGTGCAGGCGGGGGACGCCGGGCTCGTGCTGCTGGCGATGCGCCCACCAGAGCCTGGCGGCTATGGCAGGCTGGTGACGGATGGCGCGTATGTTGAAAAAATCGTGGAATTTGCCGACGCCAGCGCGCAGGAGCGGCAGATAGGCCTGTGCAACGCCGGCGGCATGGTGGCCCGCGCGCCGGACATGCGCCGCTGGCTGGCGGGCGTGCAGGCGGCCAACGCCCTGGGCGAGTACTACCTGACCGACATCGTCGCCCTCGCCCGCGCGGAAAACGTGCCCGTGGCGGCGGTGGAGGCGCCTTTTGCGGAATGCATGGGCGTGAACTCGCGCGCCGAGCTGGCAGCGGCGGAGGCCGCGTTGCAGGCCCGGCTGCGCGCCCGCGCCATGGCGGCCGGTGCGGCGATGCAGGCACCCGAGACCGTGTTTTTCGCCGCCGACACCGAGCTTGGCATGGATGTATCCGTTGGACCCTATGTCGTGTTCGGCCCCGGCGTGCGGGTGGAGCAGGGTGCGCGCATCCAGGCGTTTTCGCATCTGGAGGGATGTGTCGTGCGCGCGGGCGCCATCGTCGGCCCCTATGCGCGGCTGCGGCCCGGCGCGGATGTGGGGGAGGGCGCGCATGTCGGCAATTTTGTGGAGATGAAGGAAGCGAGCCTCGGCGCCGGGGCCAAAGCCAACCATTTGAGTTATCTGGGCGATGCCGAGATCGGCGCGGGTACGAATATCGGTGCGGGCACGATCACCTGCAATTACGACGGCCGCAAGAAGAACCGGACAAAAATCGGCAGTCGTGCGTTTGTCGGCTCCAACACCGCGCTGGTGGCGCCGGTGAGTATCGGCGACGAGGCGGTCATCGCCGCGGGCTCGACCATCACGCGGGACGTGGCGCCTGGCGAGCTCGCCATCGGTCGGGCGCGCCAGGTGGCAAAACCTCGGCGTGAAAAATAACCCTATTTGCGGCGGCGCGCGGTTTTTTCCCGCAGGGACTGGAGCACCATATAGAGCAACGGGATGATGAAGATCGCGATGCAGCTCGCCGTGATCATGCCCGCGAATACCGGCGTGCCCAGTGAGCGCCGGCTGATCGCCGCAGCACCGGTCGCGACCACCAGAGGCACCAGGCCGAAGATGAAGGCGAAGGATGTCATCATCACGGCGCGGAAACGCATTCTGGCCCCCATGGCGGCGGCCTGCGCGATCGGCACACCCTCGGCCCGGCGCTCCTTGGCGAACTCCACGATCAGGATGCCGTTTTTTGCGGCCAGCGCGATGAGCGTCACCAGTCCGATCTGCACATAAAGATTGAGGCTGAGCCCGGTGAGCCACACCGAAAACAGCGCGCCGAAGATGCCGATGATCACCGAGAGCAACACCGCCACCGGGATCACCCAGCTCTCATAGAGCGCGACCAGAAACAGATAGGCGAACAATACCGAGAGCAGCAGGATCGGCCCGCTCTGCCCCGCGGCGGCGATCTCCTGGTACGCCGTGCCGGTCCATTCAAAGGCGTAGCCTGGCGGCAGGGTGCGCGCGGAGATCCGCGCCATCGCGGCCAGCGCACCGCCGGAGGACACGCCGGGTGCCGCATTGCCGATGATGGGGATCGCGTCGAGGTCGTTATAGCGCGAGATGATCGGTGGCTCGAGGATCGTGTGCATGGTGAGCAGCGCGCGCAGCGGGACCATGGCGCCCGTGTCGCTGCGCACATAGGTCTGGTAGATCGAGTCAGGTGTTGCCCGGTCGGCCGCGACGCCCTGGATGTTCACCTGCCAAACCCGGCCATAGAGGTTGAACTGATTGACATAATAGCCGCCCAGCGTGGCCTGTAGCGTACTGTAGATGCTGCTTACGCTCACGCCCAGCGTTTCGGCCTTGGTCTGGTTGATATCCAGATACAGCGAGGGGTTGTCGGCGTTATAGGTGGTGAAAACATGGGCCAGCCGCTTGTCCCCGTTTGCCGCCACCAGGAGCCCGTTCAGCACGGCCTGGAATTGCCTCGGTGAAGCACCCTGGACGTTCTCCAGCTCATACTGGAAACCATTATTGGCCGAGAGCCCGAGGATGGGCGGCATGTTGAAGGCGACCAGCTTGGCCTCGGGCAGGCGCTGCCCCATTTGGAAGACATGTTTGATCACCGACTGCACGCCGTTGCGCGCACCGGGCCGGTCGGCGAAAGGCTTGAGCCGGATGACGAAGAAGGCGGTGTTGGATTCCGCCGCCTGGTCCAGGAAAGAGAAGCCGATCACCGACATGACATGGCGCACCTGGGGCAGGTGCTCCAATTGGGTGGTGAAGGCGTCGGTTACCTTTTCCGTCCGGTTGACCGAGGCGCCCGGCGCGAGTGCAAGCTGGGCGAAGAACACCCCCTGGTCCTCATTCGGCAAAAACCCGCCCGGGATGATCGCCGCCATCACCGCGGCCCCCACGGCGAACAACGCCACCACCACCAGCCCGATCCACGCCTTGCCGAGCAGGCGTGTGATGATATTGGCGTAGGAATCCCGCGCGCGATCGATACCGCGCAGCAGCAGCGCCTGCACGCCGCGCGCTTTATGGTTCCGGCGCAGCAGAATGGCGCACAATGCCGGGGAGAGCGTGAGCGCGTTGAACGCCGAGATCAGCATCGCGACGCTCACGGTCATCGCGAACTGCTGGAACAGGCGCCCCGAGAGGCCGGGGATGAAGGCGATGGGCACGAAGACCGAGAGCAGCACGAGCGAGATGGCGACGATCGGCGCCGTGATCTGGGTCATCGCGAGCTTGGTGGCGTCGCGGCTGGAGAGATCCGGCCGTTCGGCCATGACACGCTCGACATTCTCCACCACCACGATCGCGTCATCCACCACGATGCCGGTGGCGACCGCCAGGGCCAGCAGTGACACCGTGTTGGCCGAAAACCCGAACGCCAGCAAAAACGCAAAAGCGCCGATGAGCGCGATGGGCAGCACCAGCATCGGCACCAGGGTGGCGCGCCAGTCCCCGAGGAAGACAAACACCACCAGCACGACCAGCACGAACGCCTCGACTAATGTGAGCTCCACCTCATGGATGGTGTCGCGCACGAAGCTGGCGGAATCATAGACGTAGGTTGCCTTCAGCGTCGATGGAAAACGACTCTCCAGCACCGCCAGCTCCTTATGAAGCGCCGCCGAGGTCTGCATCGCGTTGGCGCCGGGGGTGAGAAAAATACCCATCGCCTGGCCGTCGTTATTGTCGATTTTATTGATACGCGATTGTGTCTGCGCGCCGAGCACTACCTTCGCGACATCGCGGATGCGCACGAGCGAGCCATCCGGGTTGGCGCGCAGCACGATGGCGCCGAACTGCGCCGGGGTGGTGAGCCGCCCCTGCGCCTCCACGGTGAGCTGGAGGGACTGGCCGGCCGCATTCGGTGGCGCGCCGATGGTGCCCACGGCGGCCTGGACATTCTGCGCATTCAAGGCGGTGATGATGTCCTCCGGTGTCAACCCCAGCGCGGTGAGGCGGCTGGTATTGTAATAGATGCGCATCGAATAGCTCTGCGGGCCAAACAGCAGCGCCTGGCCCACGCCCGGCATCCGCGAGATCGGGTCCAGCACGTTGATCGTCACATAATTCGATATCTGCAACTGCGTGAGCTTGTTGCCAGGGCTGGAGAAGAACAAAAATCCCAGCAGCGCGGAGGAGCGCTCGCGCACCGTGATACCCTCGTGCTGGACCAGGGCCGGCAACTGCGCGGTTGCCTGCTGTACGGCATTGGTCACGTTCACCGTGTCGATATCCGGGTTGGAGCCGACGCGGAAGCTCACCATCAGCGTGTAGCTGCCATCCTGCGCGCTGGTGGAGGACATGTAGATCTCGTTCTGAACCCCGTTTACCGCCTCCTCGATCGGCTCGGCGATGGTTTCTTCCACCACCTTCGCCGAGGCGCCCGGGTAATTCACGCTTACCATCACTTCCGGTGGCACGATGCTGGGAAATTGCGCGACGGGAATGCGCGTCAGGGCGATGCCGCCCGCCAGCGTGATGATGATGGCGATGACGATCGCAAAGCGCGGCCGGTCGATGAAAAAGGCGGAGAGCATCAGTCTGCCTGCGCGGGCTGCGGGCTCACAACCTCGCCGGGATGGATGGACTGGATTCCCTGCGTGATGATTTCATCCCCCGCTTTGATGCCGGAGAGCACGGGCACGCTGCTTGTACCCTCCTGGCCCAGCGTGACGGCCTGGCGCACGACGATGTCCCCGGGTCCGATCTTGAGCACATAATTGCCGAGCTGGTCGGCGATGAGTGCGGCGAGCGGAATGACGATCCGGTTTTTCGCGCGCCGGCTGCGCAGGACGGCGGTAACAAACTCGCCATTGGTGAGGGCATGTGCCGGGTTGGGGAAGCTGGCGCGCCAGTTCAGCGTGTCCGTGGATTGCGAGACCGTATTGGCGATGAGGTCGATTCGCCCGGTATGGGCATAGATCGCGCCGTCAGGCAGGCGCAGCAGGAGCTCAAGGTTCGCAAGGTTCGGCTGGTCGCGGATCGCATCCACCATCGGCAGCGCAAAATTCACATACATCGGATCGTCCGAGACGATGGTCGCCAGGGTTCCACTCTGCGGGCCGACGACGTTGCCGACATTCACGTTCGTGGCGCTGATCACGCCGCTGATCGGCGCGCGGATCTGCGTGTAGCCGAGGTTGATCTGGGCGGTGTGCAACTGCGCCTGCGCCGCCAGAACGGCCGCCTGGTCGGACAGCGCGGTGGCCCGGGCGAGGTCCACCGCCTGCTCCTGCCCGGCCGGGGTGTGCAGCAGCGCCACCGCGCGCGTCAGTTGAACATCGGCATAGCGCGCCTGTGCCCGCGCCTGGTCCAACGCGGCCTGCGCCTGCGCCACCAGCGCCTGGTAGGGTGGCGGCTCGATCACATACAGCAACTGGTCTTTTTCAACCGACGGGCCGCCGGTGAAATTCTGCGCCACCAGATAGCCCGAGATGCGCGCTTGCAGATTTACGATTTTTGGAGACTGGACGCGGCCCACATAGTTGTTCTGCTGATAGACCGCTTGGGCGTGTGCCAGGATATAGCCGACCTCGGGCGGGGTGCTGGCTTGCGCCAGCCCGCCGCCAACCAGGAACCAGGTGAGCGCAAACAGGCTTTTCATACGGGAGTTTAACCTCGGACAATGCGAGCATGTATCTATGGAGGCCGCGATGACGGGTCAATACTATTGCCAAAACAGGCGTCCTGCCCTTGCTTTTGGCTGTGGCGTCTGCATCTATTATTGAAATTGCTGGAAAGACCCGAATGATGGATGGCGGCGCCGATTCGCGGCGGATTATGCTCTATAAAGCGGCGGATTTTGCGCCGATGCGCGCCGCCGGGCGTCTGGCGGCGCAGACATTGGACATGATAGGTGGCCACGTGGTGCCTGGCGTTACCACCGAGCGGCTGAACACATTGTGCCACGAGTTCATCCTGGCGCATGACGCGATACCGGCGCCCTTGAACTATCGCGGCTTTCCCAAATCCATCTGCACCTCCGTCAACCACGTGGTCTGCCACGGTATCCCGGGCGAGAAAAAACTGCTCGAGGGGGATATCGTAAATATCGACGTCACGGTGATTCTGGATGGCTGGTATGGGGATTCCAGCCGGATGTATGCCGCGGGCCCGCCCAGCACGCGCGCCAAAAGGCTGATGGAGGTGACCTATGAATCCCTCATGCGCGGCATCGCGATGGTGAAGCCCGGCGCCAGCTTCGGCGATATCGGCCATGCGATCCAGACGTTCGTGGAGGCGCAGCGGTTCAGCGTCGTGCGGGATTTTTGTGGCCATGGCATCGGCCAGCGCTTCCATGAGCCACCGAATGTGCTGCATTTCGGCAGACCGGGGGAGGGTGCCGTGCTCAGGCCCGGCATGTTTTTCACCATCGAGCCCATGGTGAACGCTGGCCGGCCGGAGGTGAAGATACTGGAGGACGGGTGGACCGCCGTGACGCGGGACCGCTCCCTCTCGGCGCAGTTTGAGCATATGGTCGGGGTGACCGAGACCGGTTGCGAGATATTCACCCTCTCCGCGGCGTGAGGTACGGCTCTTGGCCGTGCGGCACTTCCTTGCTACAGGCTCTCACACGGTCGGAGCGTAGCGCAGCCTGGTAGCGCATCAGTCTGGGGGACTGGGGGTCGTGGGTTCGAATCCCGCCGCTCCGACCATTTCTGAACAAGTCAAGTCCCCCATTTGAGGCGCCATGCTTGACTGTGTCGTCTCCTTCCATGAGACTGGCCGCGTGAAGCAGACTGACTCAGGCTCGGCTAGAAAACTGATTTTCCAAAGAAATTTGGAAGATTTTTCGGATGTCTGGTTTGCGGCGCTGGAGGGAAGCGGAACGGGCATCTGGGATCGTGACCTCGTCACCGACGAGATCAGATACTCCTCGAGCTGGTTCTCGATCATCGGCTATGGTGGCACGCCGCCGTCCAACCATATCGCGGAAAGCTACGACCGGGTGCATCCGGATGATCTCGACTATGTCAAGGCGCAGATGCAGGCCCATTTTGAGCGGGAGACACCGATCTATGAGGTGAAGCACCGGATACGCTGCAAGGACGGCAGCTATAAATGGGTGCTGAGCCGCGGCAAGGTGATCAAGCGGGATGCAGAGGGCCAGACTTTGCGCATGGTCGGCACGACGACGGATATTTCGGTTCTGAAGGAGAGTGAGGAGAACTATCATCATATGGTGGAGCTCTTTCCCGAGGTTCCTTGGGTAGCGACTCCGGAAGGCTACGTCGTTGATATTGGTCCGCAATGGGCCGCGATGACCGGCAAGAAGCAGAAGACCTTTGCGGCGGAAATCTGGATCGATTCCATCCTTCCACAGGACAGGGACCGGGTAGACCAGGCATGGAAAAACAGCATCCGTACCGGGGATCGGTTTGATGTCGAATATCGCCTGAGACAGGCCGATGGAAGCTACGCCTGGGTTCGCTCCCGCGCCGCCGCCCGCTGGAGCGAGGATGGCCAGATTATGCGCTGGTATGGTACGCTTGAAGACATCTCGGGCCGCCGTGTCGCCGAGGATGCGCGGCGTAACTCCGAGGATCTCGCGTTTCGGGTTCTGGAAACGACCGGTGATGCCGTGATCCTCTGCAATCGATCCGGAAAAATAACATTTTCCAACTCGAAGGCGATCTCGTTGCTCGGCCAGGATGCGGGTTTGGTTGGCGCCTGCGTAAAGGAGCTCTTTACCGACACCAAACATCACAAGATCAGCCGCGCGATCGAGCGGGCCATCGATGTCGGCCAGTCCGTGCATTTCAAAAGCCTGTGGAGCCGTGATAATCTATGCTTTGATGTCCGCATCTATGTCGGCTCGGATGATATTTCAGTATTCATACGGGATATATCCGAGCAGCATGTCGCGGAGCAAAATCTGCACTATGCGGCCAGCCACGACCTCATGACAGGCGCAATAAATCGCACCTCTCTCTTCGAAAAACTCAGCGGGAGTCTCGCCGGGCAGGAACCGGGAGACATCATCGCTCTATTTTGTATCGATATCGACTATTTTAAGGAAATAAACGACAAGCACGGTCACCCCGCGGGCGATAAACTGCTCAGGGAGATCGTGGACCGCCTGCTGCTACACGTCTCCAGGCATGATCTGTTGGCGCGCAGTGGCGGTGACGAATTTCTGATCATGCAGCCCGCAAAAACGATAACCGCCGTGACACAACTCGCCGAGCGCCTAAACGGAGCGATGAAGGAGGCTTTCGATGTTGAGGGGGTTCTGGTCAAGATCAGTCTTTCAATCGGTATTGCCATCTCATCGTCCTCAGACAACCATATCGATCGTCTCTACCAGCAGGCGGACCGCGCGCTCTACAGGGCTAAAAAGAACGCAAGAGGGAGCTATCAGCTGTTCCACCCCGAGATTCAGACTGAAATTGACAGGACAAGCCTCTTCCATATGGATTTGAGTCTGGCGCTCGAGAGAAATGAGTTTTTCCTCGAATTTCAGCCCATCATCCATCTCTCAAAACGCTGCATCGTCGGCGTGGAGGCGCTGATCCGCTGGTGCCACCCCGAGCGAGGGACAGTCTCGCCCGCGGAGTTTATTCCCGCCGCTGAAGAGACGGGCCTGATCGTCGAGCTTGGCACCTGGGTTCTGCAGCACGCCTGTGAAGCGGCTCTCTTGTGGCCGGAGGGCGTCAATGTTTCGGTGAATGTCTCGGCGCGCCAGTTCGAGTTGTGTGACGTTTTCAGTATGGTCAGCGATGTGCTGCGGGACTCAGGCCTTCCCGCCAAGCGGCTGAAGCTCGAGGTTACCGAATCTCTCCCGCTCTTCCGCAACTCGCCAAATCTACAAACATTGAAAAATCTCCGTGATCTCAATGTGACGCTCGTGTTAGACGATTTTGGGACGGGGTTTTCGTCTCTTTCTTATCTCGACGTGTTCAAATTTGATTTCATCAAGATCGATAAATCTTTTCTCGACCGGATTCAAAACGCAGGAGACCGGCACCCGGTCTTCGAGGCGGTCATGGGAATGGCAAAGGCGCTTGAGTTGCCCGTGACCGCTGAGGGCATCGAGAGGGCGGCACAGCTTGAATATGTCCAAAGCCTGGGCTGCGACTTTGTCCAGGGTTATTATTTTGCCAGGCCCATGCCGAACGGTGAGTTGATCCGGTTCATGTCCTCTCCGTTAGCGATGCTCACCGGCACCGAACCATAGACCTGAGCAAACGGCGGGACCTCAAACGGTGCTGCCGGAGCGGTCTTCGACAGGATCGGGGACCGATATAACCCAATATTTCGACACAATATCAATCAGTTAATTGTTCTGGGCGGCGCTGGCCGCAATTTCAGGGCACGCTTCAGCCGGATTAATTCTGCATACGAAAACAACGGCCGGCGACGAATTTTCATCCGATGTACTTTTTTTGTTCAAAAAATTGTTTTGCACGCTAAGCTAGGCTCCAGCGGTGCGGGGCAGGCCAAAAAGCCCTCGGCCCGTGCGGTTAAACCATCAACATCGGAGAATAGTGATGACTTTTGTTAGAACCACAACTGGCCGTTCAACATTGGAGCATATGACCTCCGGGCAGATGAGTCGCAACACGCTTGCGTCGCACCTGCCGGATATCGCGGGCAGCCGATTTGCCAATCTTGAAATCGAAGTCGATACCCAGAACGATACCTGCTGGTGCTTCATGCAACCCGTCGGCCGTCCGTCCTATTCGCACGATCTGATGAACGATATCAGCCAGATGCAGCATCTGATCACCGACACGTTTGCAGCGCTTCCCGCCGGTATGCCCCGGCCCTTCTCATGGTTCGTCATGGCCTCCGCCGTGCCGGGCATCTATAATCTGGGCGGAGACCTCGGCCATTTCGCAGAACGTATCCGGCAGCGTGATCTGGGTGCGCTGCGCCACTACGGGCATGTCGCCGTCGAGGCCATCCACCGCAACACGATCGCTTTTGACGCGCCAGTCGTGACCATGGCGTTGGTCCAGGGCGACGCCCTGGGGGGTGGGTTTGAGCACGCTCTGTCTTTCGATATGATTGTCGCCGAGCGCAGCGCCAAGCTCGGCTTGCCGGAGATACTCTTTAATATGTTCCCCGGCATGGGCGCCTATAGCTTCCTGTCACGCCGCATGGATCGGGCCAGGGCTGAGGCGCTGATCCTCTCAGGCCGCATCCACACCGCCGAGGAGCTCCATGAGATGGGCGTCGTGGACGTATTGGCCGAGGACGGCCAGGGGCAGCAGGCGGCGCAGGACTATATCGCCCGCCATGGCCGCAAGTTCAACGCGCATCATGCGACCTACCGGGCCCGTCGCCGGGTCAATCCGGTCACGCTCGATGAGTTGCGAGATGTCGTCGATATCTGGGCGGAGGCGGCGCTGAACCTGACCGAGGCGGATCTGCGCAAGATGGACCGGCTCTGTGCCGCTCAGGATCGCCGGTTGGCGGCCACGCAACCCGCCAAATTCGAGATGATGGCGGCCGAGTGAGAGACTAGAGCCATGCGTGCCCCAATGCGCGCATGGCGATCCTCCCGGTCAGGCGGATTGGACGCGAGGGTCAGATGTTGTTGGTTCGGCGCGCAGAGCCCAGGGCCAGAATGGTTTTCTGCGCCCTCGCCAGCTCCTCCTGCGCGCGGATGGAGAATTCACTGGCCCGCGACTGCATCTCACTGCCGCGCAGGCCCAGCCAGGGGGCGCACAGCTCGCCGAGCGCCAGCGCGCCGACATTGACGGCGCTGCTCTGCAACGCATGCGCATGGTCACGGAACGTCCGCATATCGCCGGAATTCGCCGCCATGGCCAGTTCATGGATCAGCCCCTGCGCATCATCGAGGAAGTCCGCCAACAGCTCACTGAGGAATTTGCTGTCGCCGAGCTGACGTAGATTACGGATGATCGTTTCGTCCAGCGCGGGTGTCGTCACCACCCGGAACCGCGGGTGGGGCTGCTGTGGCGTGACGGGATCGGCGGCTGGGCTTCGGGCTGGGCGGGACATTTTTTCGATCGCGGCGAGCAGGGTCGGCTGGTCGATCGGCTTGATCAGGCACCCATCCATATCGGCCTTGCGCCAATGCTGGCTCGTCTGAACGGTGACGTCTGCGGTCAGGCCAACGATAGGTAGCCGGGTATCGCCGGTGGACATCATGCGATAGAGTTTTGTCGCCTCGATCCCGTCCAGTTCGGGCATGTTGAAGTCCATGAGCACGATATCGAGACGGTCGGCCTCCCGCTCCAGTATGTCGAGCGCCAGCTCCCCGTTTTCGGCGATCAGCACTTCATGCCCCGCGCTCTCCAGAATACGCGAGAAGACGCGCTGGTTGGTGCGGTTGTCATCGACGAGCAGTACGCGTCGCTTTGGTGTGGTGGAGTGCGATGGGGAATTGGCCGCTGCGGCGGCTGGCGTCGGCCTTTCCTGTGGCGCTTGCTCAGCATTGGGGGCCAGGCGCGTCGCGATGGAGAGGACCTGGCGCAGCGCGGCCTCGGAGGACAGGTCGCGGAGGACGGCGACACAGCTTCGCTGGGTCGCGAGGTCTGGCAATGATGGTTCGGCAGCCTCGTCGATCAGCACGGTCATCCCCTGGCGCGCGCGATGGGGCGCGGATTCTTCCCAGTCCGGTTCGTGCATCAGCACCACGCGCGGCCCAGCGGCGTCTTCATGAAGTTGGGGGCCGGTTACGGCCACACCAACCGAGGCCAGTAGTACCCTCATCTGGGTCGCCACCCGCGGGCTCCTGGCAACCAGTGTGACCGCGGGCACGCCCGCCGGCCATGCCTCTGTCTCGGGCGCGAGGGCGTCCGCCTTGATATTGAAACGGAACGTACTGCCCGCCCCGAGCGCGCTCTCGACCTCGATGGATCCACCGAGCAGGCCAACCAGCCGCTGCGTAATCGCCAGGCCCAGCCCGGTCCCGCCAAAGCGGTTCATGATGCTGGCATCGGCCTGGGTGAAGCTCTCGAAGATACGGGCCTGGTTTTGTGGCGCGATCCCGATGCCCGTGTCCGAGACCTCGAACCTCAAATTCAGGGAGCCTTCCGGGCCCTCCGCCGGCTGGCCGTCCACCGCGATGATGATGCCGCCGGTTTTGGTGAATTTCACCGCATTTCCGACGAGGTTCATCAGGATTTCATAAAGGTGCAGGCGGTTGGCCAGCAGGCGCAGGGGGGTGCGCGGTGTGACATGGAAGCCCAGGCGCAGCCCCTTGGCCAGGATCTGGCTCTCCACCATGCGCCGGATATCGAGCAGCAGGATCAGCAGGTCGAACTCTTCGACCAAGCTGGGCATCCGCCCGGCCTCGATACGCGAGAGGTCCAATACGCCATTGATCAGCGATTGCAGCGATCGACTCGCAACGTCGATCGTCTCGATCATTTCATGCTGCTCGGCGCTCAGGTTGTTGGTGCGCAGGAGCCCGCTCATGCCGATGATCGCGGTCAGAGGCGTGCGCAGCTCGTGGCTGACGCTGGCGAGGAAGAGGCTCTTGGCCTTGCTCGCCTCCTCGGCGGCGCGCATCGCCAGGGAGAGCTTACGGATCAAAGTCCCCGCGTAGGCCGGCAGGAGGACCAGGCCGATCAGCAACCCCGCCGAGAGATGCGGCTGCGTGTACCAGAAGCGCGTCGTCGCCACCACCAGGCCGAAGCTCAGCGTTGATACCGTCAGGGCGATCACCAGAAACGGGATGCCGAAACGGAAACCGTTGCCAAAGATCACCCAGAGATAGATCGGGAAGAACAAGGCGACGTCTTCCCCGCCCAGGTGCAGTTGCCAGGAGAGGAAGCCGCAGTCGAGCAACAGCGCAAAGAGCCGCCGCTCCTGAGATACGCCCGGGCGGAGCACGATATGTGCCAGCACGGCGAGCGCCGCCAGGATATAGATGACCATGCCGATGACCGCATCGAGCGGCGTGCCGCTTCTTAGCCTCACGAGCAGGACGGAAATGATGATGGCGCCGAAGACGAGCCGGTTGAAGCTCATCTCGTGCTCGGTGTCAGGCCGTCCGCGCAGGCGACCCGCAACCCAGCTCCATGGACCCAGGCACGCCTGCTTCACTTGCGAAAATATAGTCACCTCGCCATCGCTCCGGTGATCGAAGTGAGCCCGCTCAACCCGCTGCATGCCAACTGTGCGGCGAATGTCTCGGGCGGCACCGCCTCGCTGAAGAGGAACCCCTGGACCTCATCGCAGCCTTCGGCCTGCAACAGCTTGAGCTGGCCGTTTGTCTCCACACCCTCGGCCATCACCGAGAGGCGCAGGATATGGGCGAGATCGATGATGGTCCGCACGATTGCCAGGTCGCTCGAGGAGCTGGTGAGGCCATGGACGAAGGATTTGTCGATCTTCAGCCGGTCCAGCGGGAAGTCGCGGATATAGCTCAATGAAGAATAGCCCGTGCCGAAATCATCCAGTGACAAGGTAACGCCCAGCTCCCGCAGGGCATGGAGCTGGGTTCGGACATTCTCGATATCGCTCATCAGGATATTCTCGGTAAGCTCCAGATCGAGCAGCAACGGATTGACGCCGGTCGCGGTAATCGCGGCGACGACCAGGCTGTGTACATTGCGGCGGCGAAACTGGATCGGTGACAGGTTGATGCCGACGTGCAAATCCGTGATGCCGGACGCCTGCCAGGCTGCGGCCTGGCGACAGGCCTCGTTCAACACCCATTCGTTGATCGACACGATCAGGCCTGTCTCCTCGGCGAGACCGAGGAAGCTGCCGGGGTGTAGCAGCCCGTGGCCGGGCCGATCCCAGCGCAGCAGCGCCTCGCCACCGATGATTTTACGACGGCTGAGGTTGATCTGGGGCTGGTAGTGTAGGACGAACTCCTGGCGGGCGATCGCCAGACGCAGATCGGCCTCCAACTGCGCGATCTGGCTGGCCCGCGGCCCCATGTCGGCAGCAAAGAACGACCAAGTATTACCACCCATGGACTTGGCCGAATACATCGCCTGGTCTGAGTTTTTCAGCAGCACGTCGGGGTCGTTGCCGTCCAGTGGGGACAGGGTGACACCGATGCTGGCACCCATGGTCAGCGCGTCCGGCTTTCCGTCGGTCTGGTTCAGGCGCTTTATGATGCCCTCGGCCATGGTCACGGCGTCGTCCGACCCCGTGATCTTCGGCTGGAGCACGGCAAATTCGTCACCGCCGATGCGGGCGACGATATTGTCCTTACCCGCGACATCCAGCAATGCCCCGGCGACACGGCGCAACATCTTGTCGCCAACGTGGTGCCCATGCACGTCGTTGATGGTCTTGAAGCGGTCCAGATCGATGAAGTGCAAGGCGAAATGCTGGTCGCCGCGTCCGCCGCGCGCCAGTTCCCGCCGGATATGGTCGCGCAGCATCCCACGGTTGGGTAGTCCGGTCAGGAGATCGTGGCTCGCGACGTGCTGCAGGCGCTTCTCGACATCCCGCCGCTCCGTGATGTCGACCGAGGTGGTCAGGACGCTGACAGTCACGCCTTGGCTGTCCCGTAACGGGACCTTGCTGGTCAGATACACGCGCGACTGGCCCGTGCCGGTGGTGATATCCTCCTCGCGCGTTGGGGCGGGCTGGCCTGTCTCCATCACCAGCCGGTCCAACCGGCGGCTGGTCGCCGCCCGCTCGGGGCCGAACAGCAGGTCCACCGGCTTGCCCACGAGCTCACCCGGCACAGCCCCGACGGAGGCCGCTTGCAGCGCATTGACGAAGACACAGGTGCCGCTCAGGTCCGCGGCGCTGATCAGGGCCGGCACGGTGTCGATAACCTGGGCCAGCGCCTCCCGGCTTTCCCGGATGAGCTGTTCCTGCGCGGTCAGGCTGACCGCCAGTCGGCGCTCCAAAAAGCCAGCCCGTTGGACCGCCATCTGCTGCTGGGCACGAAGTTTGAGCAGGTTACGTACCCGCGTGCCGAATTCAACATGGTCGACCGGGCTGAGCAGGAAGTCCGTGGCCCCTGCCTCCAGGGAGGTCAGCCGGAATTTTCGATCGTCATAGGCGGTGACGACGATGATCGGGACATCAGGGTCGTTGCGCCGGGAGCGGACCTGGGTGACCACCATGTCGCCCGTCATATCGGGCATGTTATAGTCGGTGATGATGAGATCGGCGGTGTTATGGGCGAGCCAGTCGAGCGCCTCCTTCGGGTGGCCGAAGGCACGCACGTTGACATCCAGATTCAGCTTATGGGATAGCCTGGAATAGATGCGCCGGTTCGTTGCGCTGTCATCGATGATGAGGATCGTGGGCGACGGGGTTTGCATCATTACTCATTCTGACTGAAATTCGAGTCCCAAAGCAAGAGCGCCCCGGATTGGGTGATCCTACGCAGCTTCAACTATGTCATCAGACCCTAAGCGGCATGGTACATGGCGCGTTGAGCTTGAGCCAGATCACGCGCCATCTGGAGGTTCAGCCAAAACCGGGCGGACGTATTAAACCGCCGCCCTAGCAGAATAGCCGTCTCGGCGCTGATGGCGCGCTCACCGTTAACAATTTCAGTGATCCGATTCGGAGAGACGTTTATCTCACGGGCCAAGGCGCGTGCGGAGAGGTTGAGCGGGGCCAGAAACTCCTCGCGCAGCACCTCGCCGGGTGTCACCGGCGGCAACGCATCAGCCTCAAAGCCGATCTTGTCCAAGCTTTCTCGTAAAATCGTCACAACAAGCTCCTAGCTATGGTAATCTACAATTTCGACCTCATGAGGCCCGTCGTCTTGCCAGACAAAACAAATACGCCACTGATGGTTGACGCGGATTGAATGCTGGCCGTTTCTTCTTCCCTGCAACGCTTCCAAGCGGTTGCCCGGTGGGGCGCGTAGGTCATTCAGTGCCTCTGCAGCATCCAAAATCGCCAGCTTCCGACGAGCGGTGGCTAAAATATCCGTAGGGAACCCCTTTGGCACCCGATTTTGAAATATCTGGGCGGTGAGCTTGTCAGAGAAACTGCGGATCACCGGTTATGTGTAGCGCAACGCGTAACATAGCACAAGTAATTTATATGCGGTGGCGTCACCTTAATACTCTTAATGCCAATGCACTTAACGCCGTATCAAGATTTTTCGGTAGCTGGACGGGCTTTTATCAGCATACCTGTCATAGTTCTCAGAGCGCCGGTCCAGGCCGTGTCCACCCACGCCAGGGGCAGCGCGCAGGCGAGGGTGATCCCGATGGTCACGGCGGCCGCCAGCAGCACGGCGCCGGCGATGCCCAAGGCTCCAGCAGTATAGATGACGATTGCCGCCCCCACCGAGAGCATGATCGGCACATGCAACAGATAGAGCGGGAACGACAGCCGCCCCAGCCATACAGCCCAGCGCTTCGAGAAAAAATGTCGCGCGGACTGATTACCGAGCAGCACGATGATGATGACCGCCGCGCTTACGTCCCAGACAAAATGGGCGGCGCTGGCATCCGGCAGGGCCGCCTTCAGCGGCGCCTCGATGATCGTGGCCGGCCCGGCGGAGAAGCAGAACAGATAGACGCCGGCCAACCCTCCGATGACAGCCTGCCAGTTGGACAGATCAGGAAATTTATGATCGGCGTAGAGCATCGCCAACATCGTTCCCACCAGAAAGTCGGAAAAAAATGTGACCGGCGGCACGAGACCCGCCGCGAGCATCACCGCGCCGATGGCGGCTAGCCGGAGCGGCCAGCGTCCTATCCAGAACAATATGGGTGCAATTAAAAAAATAGCAAAACTGCCGAACAGCTCGATCCGCATGGTCCACAGCGGCGAGTCAAAATGGACGTCCCCGAACAAAAACACGCCATATAGCCCGCTGCGGAGCGCCGCCGCCCATGAGGTGTCGCGGCCATGCAGTGGCGAATTGAAATGGCTCGCCATCCAGTCATTGCTCGTTATCGCCGCCGCCTGTTTGTAATCACCGTGGCTCAGCATGATCATCGCCCAGGAGAACAGGCAGGCGATGGTCGTGAGCGCGGCCAGCCTCGGCCAGCGTTTGAACAATGCGGTCAGGATGCGCGACCAATTCTGGTCCTTTGCAAAAGGCAGGCTGAGGATAAAGCCGGAGAGGACAAAAAAGACCGATACCGCCGCGCCGCCATTCAGCGCCCATTGGTGGATGAGGTTCAGCGCGTTCAAAGGGCCGGCACCAGGTGGCACGAGGCCGCGCACCAGATGGCCCAGCATCACGATGATGGCTGCGATCCCGCGCAGACCCTCCAACGGCACCAATTTACCGGCGTTTTGTTTGCTCATGAGCTTTAATATGCCGAATTTTTGGATTCCAGGAGGGCCTTCGTAGAATCACATTTACAGAATAGCGGAGAGGGCGTCCGTAGAAAAAACATATAACTAAATGATAAAATAATCATTTTTTTGGCGTCACAATTCTCGTTCTACGCCGTGGCCTACATAATGGTGTTGAATTTTGGCGAATCGCTTCATTTGTACGCCCCCGGTCAGATGTAAATCAAGGTTTGTCCGGTTCCGACGCCTACCGAGATCGTCAGCGCTGTCCTGGTGCAGTTTCCCTGGACGGCGAGCTCAATCATGTCCATGATTCGATTCGTGCTATAGTTGTGGGAACATGCCGTTTATGTCAAAAAAAGACTTGAAGTCCTGGGACGCGGTGACGTGCGGTGAGATGCCTGCTCCGTTGACCAAAGCCCGGTGATCCACGCATGACCGACGCAAAACCTAAGCGCATCCGTGATCCGGTGCATAACCTGATCGAGTTCGGCCTAACCACTAATGACGATCAACGGCAACTTGAACAAATGCTCTGGCGCGTTATTCAAACTCGCCCATTTCAACGCCTACGTCGCGTAAAGCAGCTCGGCTTCAGCGAGCTGGTGTTTCCTGGTGCCACACACACCCGCTTCGCGCACAGCCTCGGCGTGTTTCACACCGCGAGGCAGTTGCTCGCCTCTGTGCAGCGCAGCTTGGGGGGCGGCAGGGGTGACTACAACGTCGCCCAGGCAAGATTTGCCCTGACCGCTGCCCTGGTTCACGATGTTGGCCACGGGATGTTCAGTCATGCTTTTGAGGCTGTGGGTAAGATCCTCAATTTGCCCCTCGCTCGCCATGAAACGGTCAGCGACCGGCTGATTCGGTCCGGGGAGATCGGAGTAGTTCTTGATGAGACTTACGGTAGGGGCTTTGCCGACAATGTCGCGGACCTGATCGGACGGGAACAGCCGAAGACCCTTTACGATGCCGTTGTGACAAGCCAGTTCGACGCCGACCGGCTCGATTACATGCAGCGCGATCGGATGATGACAGGCGTTCACAGTGGCGCTGTAGACGTCACGTGGCTCCTACAGAACCTTGAGGTCGCGGATGTTCAGGTCACGTCCGACGAAGAAAAGGTGGGAACAATCCAAACCCTGGTACTGGGTCCAAAAGCATTTCATGTCGCCGAGAGTTACGTTCTGGCTCTCTTCCACCTGCATCCTAATGTCTATTTTCACAAGGCAACACGGGGCGCCGAGCAAATCTTGCGCGTTCTCATGTTGCGAATTTTTGAGCTTGTCCGGGCTGATTTGGCCTCGAAAACAGGTCTGCCAGCGAATCATCCCCTCATCCAGTTTGCAAAGAACCCGGATGACCTCAACCGGGTGCTCGCTCTCGACGATTCTGTGCTTTTGGGGGGCCTCTCTATGATGGCGGAAGCTGAAGATGTGGGAATTAAGCGCCGGTCCGCTCAACTATCAGAACGCCGCCTACTTCGTTGTATCGACATCTGGGAAGCCGCAGCGGAACGCCTGTCCCCAGCCGGGCGAGAGGATACCGCTGCAAGGGCGGCCCGGATTGCTCGGATCAACTTAGCCTGTAACAGGGTTATGGAACGTGCGGCAGAAGCCCCAGCGGCTCTTTTCGATAATTATACGCGGGACCCGTACAAACGTTTTCAAGATTCGCGGACCCCACCAAACCAAATTCACATCCTTCAGGGTGGCAGACCTCGCGACATGGCCGAACTTTCAGTTGTGGTGGCAAGTGCCGAACCCTTTAGAATTTGCCGTGCATACATAGAACGGGGTGACACGGCTACGGAAGATATGCTACGGAACATAATAAGAACATCGGTTCCTGGAAGGAGTAATCCCAATGAGTGAGTCATATCAAGCACTTGAGGCGCATGAGGTGGCTGCGCGTATCGTGGACGAAGCCGGCGGTAGACTCGTCGGGAGAACGCGGCTCCAAAAAGTGGCTTGCCTCGCCATGCTTGCGGGTTTTCTGCCTGACTTTGATTTTGAATATCGTCACTATGGCCCATACAGCGAGGCCCTCGCCAATTCGATGGAAATAGCCGCGGGTCTGAATCTTGTCACAGAAAAGGAAGAACGGACCGAGTGGGGTGGGTGGTATTCCGTTTATTCCACAACCGATCAAACACCTCACAGCCGGGACGGCCAGCGAAAGCGGTTTGTCGAAGAGGCTGCTAAGATCGGACCTATTTCGCTGGAACTGGCCGCCACAGCAGCGTTCCTTCATGTGAACGAGGGCTTAAAAGCGGCTGAGGCGTGGGCGGAAACTGCGCGGCGTAAGCCGGAAAAAGCGGAAGGGGGCAGACTCGCACTCGCCAAAACAGCGTATGCAAAGCTGCTAAGTCTTCCGGCCAAGAATCCCCTCCCTAATATCGTTTAATCAGCATCGTGCCGCTTTGTTGCCTCCCTCCAAAGGCAAAGGTCACGTGTTCGAATCGCGTCGGGTCTGCCGATTAAATCAATGGGTTGTAGGTGTCTTTGTTGTTTAAGCTTTGACAGGTAACGCACAGGTAACACGCGCCAAACTTCAGCTCAACGCGGGCGTTCCCACGTTGGGCGCCCTGAAACGAAAAAGCTCCAAACCTCACAGATTTCCGTAGAATTTTAGATTGCAATGAGACGATAGCCGCGTCATCGCACCTTAGAGTAGCCTTTTGGAATGGCGGAGAGACAGGGATTCGAACCCTGGGTACGCTTTCACGCACACACGCTTTCCAAGCGTGCGCCTTAAGCCGCTCGGCCATCTCTCCCGCGCGGGCCCTGCATACCCAATGCCGGGCCCGACCTCAAGTGCGCCGCGGCCGCAACCTCATACCGTCTCGCGCCAGATTCTGCGCTTGCTCGCGATGGCGATGATAGTGAGAAAAACCAGGAACAGCACGGCGCGCAGGCCGACCTCATGGCGGGCATCCAGGTTGGGGTCGGCCGACCAGGCGAGGAACTCACTCACATCCGCGGCCTGCTGCGCCACGGTGGCGGATTTGCCATCGGCGTAGGTAACGTCATCGGCCTTCAGCGGCGGCGGCATGGCGAGCTGCCCGCCGGGGTACGCGGTGTTGTAATAATAGGAGGGCAGCAGCGTCACGCCCGCCGGGGCGGGGGCGTAGCCGGTGAGCAGATGGTCAATATAGCGCGCTCCATGCGGGCGCTGCGCGGCGATGTCCGAGAGGTCCGGTGGCACCGCGCCGCCAAAGGCACCAGCGGGGATCTTGGGCGCGGGGAACGTATCATTCAGCGTCGCCGGGGCGCCATTGGCTGTTTTCACGCCAGCCGCGATGCCGGCCACCTGGTCCGGCGTCAGGCCCAGCGCCTCCAGGTCACGGTAGTGCAGCGCCTTTGCCGTGTGGCAGCTCGCGCACACGGTCTCATACACGAGGAACCCGCGCTGGGCGGCGGCTTTGTCGGTGCTGCCCAGCAGCCCCTGGGACTGGAAGTGGAACGGGCTCAGCCGGTCGTGCGCCAGGGCGTTGCCGCCCAGCAGCGCCAGCAGGCCGGTGGCCAGCCATAATTTACCAAAAACCGGGCGCATTATTGGGCCTCCAGGGCGGTGACAATCGGGGTGAGCACCAGGAAGTGCAGGAAGTACCAGGCGCCGAAGACCACGACCAGAAGGCCGGACAACCCCCCCGCCGCGCCGCAGGCAGCCCAGCCCAGCCCCAGCACGTCCAGCGCCAGCACCCAGGTTAGCAGCCGCCACAGCCCGCCGGCACGCCGCCCAGGCCCGGAGCGGTCCAGCCAGGGCAGCGCCAGCAGCAGCACGAGGCCCGCGGCCAGCCCGAGTATCCCGCCGTAGGTGCCATGAAACAGCGCGCTGAGCCCGGCGAGCGGTGCCAGATACCACGGCACGCCAGCGCCCGTCGCCAAGGCCAGCGGGCCACCCGGCACATTGTTCAGCGGGCTCTGCCCGAAGTGCGGATAAAAGAACAACAGGACGCAGCCGATGAGTGCGGACACCACGAGTGCGACGAAATATTGCGCGGTGTAGTAAGGGTGGAAGGCGACGCGCAGTGCCGGGGCGGGTAGCGGTGTTGCGGCTTTCTTCGCGCCATGGCGTAGCCACAGGATGAAAAATATGACCAGCGCCAGGGCGATATGCAGCACCAGCAGCCGCGCCAGCGTACCCGGCCCGTCCGGCCCACCAAAAAACCAGGTGCCGAGCGCGCCCAGCGCCCCAGGCAGCAGCATGGCCGCATTGGTGGCGTTCATCACGCTCCAGTAGCCAGCCGCGCCACCGGTGAGCGCAAAGCCGAGCCAGCCGACCAGTAGCAGGAGCGCGAACGCCACGATATCGAGCAGCCAGACGAGCTCGCCCGGCGCTCGGTAGCTGCGCGCCAGCATCCCGCGTAGCAGCAGCAAATAGGCCGCGGCGAACACCAGCGTCGTGCCGGTGGCGTGGAAGCCTTCGATCAGCCAGCCGTTATTCACCTCCCGTGCGATGAATTGGCGGGAGGCAAAGGCATCCGCCGGGTTGTAGTACACCGCCAGCACCAGCCCGGAGGCAGTGAGAAAGACGAGCCCGGCGGTGATGAGCCAGGGCAGAACGGCGAGATACGGCGCCTCGCGCGCCATGCTGGGGGTGGTCAGGCCCGCCCACCAGCCGCCCAGGCAAGGCATCCGGGAGGCCATCCAGGAGGGTTTCACGTCTGTATTCATGGTTGCGAATCCTCAGAGGAACTGAATTTGCGCGGCGTCGAGGAACGTAAAGCGCGGGATGACGAGGTTTTTGCGCGCCGGGCCGCGGCGCACCCGCCCCAGCGGGTCATAGGCGCTGCCATCGCAAGGGGAGAGCCAGCCGTCATACGGCCCGCGTGGCTCGCCGGGGGTGTTGCCCTCCAGCGCGCAGGAGATGCCGGTGTTGAGTCCCACCACGACGACAAAATTGTCATAGCCAGGCTTCACGCGGCTTTTGAAGCGCGCCGGGTCCGGCAGGGAGCTCTGCACCAGGTTCCGGTTATCGGCGATCTGTTTGGCGGTGAGCCTGCGGATATAGATCGGCAACCCGGCCCATTGCACCGCGATGCCGGTGTTCTCGGCAACTCCGGCGACATTCACGATCATCTGGCCGCTGGCGTCGCTCTGCGCATCGGGGGCGAGCGCGTCGATCATCGGCCAGACCGTCGCGCCGAGTGCGATGGCACCGGCAGACGCGGTGAGAATGGTTAAAAAATCACGCCGGGAATGCTCGCCCGTTCCCATCGCCTGATCCGATGTTTCCGCCATTTCGTCTCCTGCCGCGCAATTCTTCCCACACACGCATGGCGGCAAGCTGAAAAAAATTCAAGAGGCGGGTGACGTGAGGCCGGACGCCGATTATTGTCGGGCATGGATAAAATTCTTAATCCCCCGGCCCATGAGGCCCTGAAACCCGCCGCCGCCGCCTGGTTCGCCAGCCTGCGGGACCGGATCTGCGCCGAACTGGAGGCGCTGGAGGCACAGGCCGCCGTCCAGCCCGCACGCTTTGAACGAACGGCGTGGGAGCGGCCCGATGGCGGCGGCGGTGTAATGAACGTGCTGCGCGGCGAGTTGTTCGAGAAGGCGGGGGTGAACATCTCCGTCGTCAACGGCAAATTCTCGGCCGATTTCGCGCAGCAGATGCACGGCGCGGGCCACGGGGCGGAGCATTTCTGGGCGGCGGGGATCAGCCTGGTGGTCCATCCACGCTCCCCAAAAATACCGACGGTGCATATGAACACCCGGATGATCGTGACCACCAAGGGCTGGTTCGGCGGCGGCGGCGATCTGACACCCTTGCAGCCCGGAACACCCCAGGCAGCCGAGGACGCGGCGTTTTTTCATGCCGCCTACAAGGCCGCCTGCGACAGGCACGATCCGAACTATTATCCAAGGTTCAAAAAATGGTGTGACGAATATTTCTTCCTGCCGCACCGGGGCGAGCCACGCGGCGCCGGCGGTATCTTCTACGACTATCTGGAGTCAGGCGACCCGGAGGCGGACTTCGCCTTCACCCGCGATGTGGGGGAGGCATTTCTGGCCGCCTATCCGGCCATCGTGCGTCGCCGCATGGGCGAAAGTTTCACGCCCGAGGAGCGCGAGGCCCAGCTCATCCGCCGCGGCCGTTATGTGGAGTTCAACCTGCTCTACGACCGGGGCACGACCTTCGGCCTCAAGACCGGCGGCAATACCGAGGCGATCTTGATGTCCATGCCGCCGGAAGTGAAATGGCCGTGAGCCCGTCGAAAAGGGGCTAATCGCCGTCGTCATCATCCCCGCGCGGGGCGTAATACACCGGCGGCGGCGCGTAATAAACCGGCGGCGGCGGTGCGTAATATACCGGCGGCGGCGGCGGGTAATATACCGGAGGCGGCGGATAATAGCCGCCACCGCCGTCACCGTGCCAACCACCGTCTCCGCCGTCACCATGCCAGCCGCCATCGCCGCCGTCATGGTGCCAGCCGCCACCGTCACCGCCGCCATCGCCGTGCCAGTCCGCCAGCGCGGGGGCGGCGCTGAAGAGGGAGATTCCAAGGATCGCGGCGCCGAGCGCCAATAGTTTCCGTTTCATGTTGCAGAGCCTCCAGTGCTCATAACGCCAATATGGTCACGGCCTGTGGCCGTGTCATGGCGGCATTCGGGTGAAATCATGGCGAACCCAAACCCCAGGCCAGCAACGGAATTGTATAACGGGCTGGCTCCCGAAGTAGGACTCGAACCTACGACCGAGCGATTAACAGTCGCTTGCTCTACCAGCTGAGCTATTCGGGATCCGTGCCCGGCCTATAGCCAACCCGGCGCGCGGGTGCAAGGCGGGCACGGAGGCCGATATCGCGTAAGCATTGCGGGATGGGCGGCAATCCCGGTAGACTAGGAGTCGTGGTGGAGAAACACTCAGCCCCCATGGGTAGAGATGTCTGCGCCCGGGTCCCCACCCCGATGCAGGAGAGAACCATGACGAGCCTCGCACGCTCCTACGACAGCGCCACCGCCGCCAATCCGCTCGATCTGGTCGAGCAGGTGATCAGCGCCAATGACTGGGCCTTCGACCGCCGCTCGGACTCCGACATGGCCGCGCAGGCACCCGGAAAATGGGGCGACTATGGTCTGTATTTCTGCTGGTCGCACGAGATCTCCGTCATGCATTTTTCCTGCGCCATCGAGATTGCCTCGCCGCCAAAGCGTCGCACCGCGCTCTATGAGCTGCTGGCCAAAGCCAATGAGCGCCTGTGGATCGGGCATTTTGGTATGGATGAGGACAATGGTATGCCGATCTACCGCCATTCCGTTCTGCTGCGCGGCACGCCCACGGCGTCCTCGGAATCCATCGAGGATCTGGTCGATATCGCGCTCACCGAGTGTGAGCGGTTTTTTCCCGCGTTTGAGTTCGTGCTGAAGGGCGGCAAGGCGCCGGATGCAGCACTTGAGGCCGCGATGCTGGAGTGCCTGGGCGAGGCATGAGCATTTTGCCGGCGCTGTTACTGGTGGGCGGCGGGCGCATGGGCAGCGCCATGCTGGCCGGCTGGCGCGAGCGCGGGCTCAGCCAGGTGGTGGTGGTGGACCCCTCAGCCGAGGCACAAAAGCTGGCCGGCGTTGGCGTGCAGGTGGTGGCCGATGCCGCGGGAATCCCTGCCGGCTTCACGCCCGAGGCGGTGATCCTGGCGGTGAAACCGCAGATGGCGGCGGCGGCCCTGCCTGCCTATGCCCGTTTCGCCGGTCAGGCTTTGTTCATTTCCATCATGGCGGGAAAAACGCTGCGCACGGTCGGCCAGATGCTGGGGGTGAGGGCGCCTGTGGTGCGCGCCATGCCCAACACACCGGCCGCCGTGCGCCAGGGCATCACCGTGGCGGTGGCCGGGCACCAGGTCTCACCCCGGCAAAAAATGCTGGCCGACTCGCTGCTCTGCGCCATCGGCAGCACCGAATGGGTGGAGGATGAGGACCTGCTGGACCCCGTGACCGCCATTTCAGGCGGTGGCCCGGCCTATGTGTTCCTGCTGGTGGAACTGTTGGAGCGTGAGGCCCTGGCGCAGGGCATTCCCGCCGCACTCGCCCGCCAGCTCGCCCGCCAGACCGTCATCGGCTCGGCGGCGCTACTCGCGGCCTCCGATGAAGACGCATCGGCGCTGCGCCTGGCCGTCACCTCGCCCGGCGGCACGACCGAGCAGGCACTCGTGGTGCTGCGCGCGGATGGTGCCTGGCCGGACACCTTCAGCGCCGCGATTCAGGCCGCGACACAACGTTCGCGCGAGCTCTCCGCTTGATGGACAGGCTGGGGTGCCATTGCTAAACACGCCGCGTCGATAACCGGAAAGCCCCTGAAAACATGAAAATAGTTGCCTGCAACAGCAATCGCCCCCTGGCTGAGGCTGTCGCCGCCGGTTTGAACCTGCCGCTCGCCCGCGCCTCCGTCCGCCGCTTCGCGGATATGGAGGTTTTCGTCGAAATTCATGAGAACGTGCGCGGTGAGGATGTCTTCGTCATCCAGTCCACCTCCTACCCCACCAACGACAATCTGATGGAGCTGCTGATCACGCTGGACGCGCTGCGCCGCGGCTCGGCACGGCGGATCACCCCCGTGATCCCCTATTTCGGCTACGCCCGGCAGGACCGCAAATCCGGCCCGCGCACGCCCATCTCCGCCAAGCTGGTGGCCAACCTCATCACCGAGGCCGGGGCGAACCGGGTGCTGACGATGGACCTGCATGCCGGGCAGATCCAGGGTTTTTTCGACATCCCGGTCGATAACCTCCTGGCCGCCCCGCTGTTCTCGCGTGATATCGAGGCGCGGTTCGCCGGGCGCGAGCTGATGATCGTGAGCCCGGATGTGGGCGGGGTGCTCCGCGCGCGCAGCATCGCCCGGCGGCTGAATTGCGACCTCGCGATCATCGACAAGCGGCGCGAGCGCGCCGGCGTCTCGGAGGTGATGAACATCATCGGCGAGGTGGACGGCCGGGACTGCATCATCATCGACGATATCGTGGATTCCGGCGGCACTCTGTGCAACGCGGCGGAGGCGCTGCTGGCCGCCGGCGCGCGCTCGGTCAGCGTCTATGTCAGCCACGGCGTGCTCTCGGGCGGTGCGGTGGCGCGCATCGCGGCCTCGCCCATCGAGATGCTCACAATCACGGACTCGATCGCGGCGACCGAGGCGGTGCGCCTTGCGCATAACGTGCGCCAGCTCTCCATCGCGCCGCTATTGGCGGAGGCGATGACGCGGATCTCCACCGAGAGTTCGGTGAGTTCATTGTTTGACTGAATCGATGCCGTGCTCCGGCCAGGCTTTCTGGTTTTTGCGCCATGGCGAGACGGACTACAACGCCGCCGGGCTGAGCCAGGGCGCGCTGGATATCGACCTGAACGCGACAGGCCGCGCGCAGGCCGCCGCCGCCGGGCAAAAACTGGTGGGGCAGGGGGCTGTGGGCATCGTCTGCTCGCCGATGCGCCGCACCCGCCAAACGGCGGACATCCTGAATGAGGCGCTCGGGCTCGAGATCATCCTGGAGCCCGACCTGCGAGAAGTCGTCTTCGGCGGGATGGAGGGCAAACCCCTGCAACCCTGGTTCGGGGAGTGGCTGGCGGGCCGCGCCACGCCAGCAGGCGCCGAGAGCTTTGCGGAGGTCACCCTGCGCGTGCAGGGCGCCATGGCGCGCGTTCTGGCCCGGCCCGGCCCGCTGCTCATCGTCTCGCACGGCGGCGTCTTCCGGGCGTTGCGCGGGCTGATGGGCCTGGCGCTGGCAGGCGGGCTCACGCCCAACGCGGTGCCGATTCTCTGCCAGCCCGGCCCGGACGGGTGGCGCGCGGTGCCAGTTTTATGAATGAACCGCAAAATAGCTTGACGCAACGGCATCCGTAAACTATAGTTTACGCTGTGTATTCCATACGCCAAACAGACGAATTTTCTGATTGGCTGCATGGGCTCCGGGACCGTACCGCCGCCGGTCTCATCGTCAAGCGAATCACCCGCATGGGTACGGGGAACCTCGGTGACGTAAAGAACATAGGCGATGGATTGTCCGAAGCTCGAATATTCTTCGGGCCAGGGTATAGGCTCTATTTTACGCTCCGCGATGGCGCGGTCATTATCTTGCTGTGCGGTGGCGATAAAACCAGCCAGGAGCGCGACATTGAACGGGCGAAACCCATGATGAGAGAGGTCTGATATTTCCATCCCAACAAGGCCATTCGATGCGGCTGAATTTCTCGTGGACGAGGCGAGCATCGTGGCGTTCCTCGATGAATCTTTCGCAAGCGGCGACGCCTCCGAGATCGGCGAGTCCCTGGGTGTCGTGGCGCGCGCGCGGAATTTTACCGACCTTGCGCGGCAAACCGGCCTCACCCGCCAGGCGCTATACAAGGCCCTCAGCCGGGACGGTAATCCGCGCCTGGACACCCTGCTGGCTGTCACCCGGGCATTGGGCTACGAGTTCAAGCTGGTGCCGCTCTCGGCGGAGTAGGGCGCAAAACTCCGAGGGGTAACGAAGATGTGAAGCGGCGGGCGCACCCGGCGATCATGATCCCCGGCTGGCCTCTGGCCTCCGGCCCATTCACCCATAACACGCCCTATCGCAAAATTCCTGGCGGGAACACGAAGTTCGCCGGCTTTTCCCCCGCCTGTCCGGCATCGCGGCGCCTGTCCGGGCGCGCTGATTTGTAATGTTCAAACTCGACCGGCAGCCTTTTTGGCATTTACAGAACATGGTTGAGTCATTAAAGTCATTTAATAAGAATGACTAAAGTTGCATGATGAAGTGTTTCGCTAAAGGGCTGGGACCTGCGGCGAAAATAGCTCGCGGGCAATTTTACTGTTTTTCGTCGTGCAATGTCCCGGGTATCCGGGCTAATTTAGGGTGCTCTGCCATGGCCGCGAATGAACTGTCTCCCGCCTCTCTGCGGCTCCGCAAAGCGCTTCTGGGTGGCGTCTCCGCGCTCCCGCTGGCCTACGGCGCACTCGCCCCCCACGCGGCATTGGCAGGCCCCGGGCCAGCGACCTGCGCGCCGACGATCAACACATTTGCTGGCGGCCCCTATACGCTGAGCGGTGCCTGCACGATCACGAGCGCCGGAAATATCCGCGGCACTACCGCATTAATTACATCAGCGGGCACAATCTCCTCGCTGACCAACAGCGGCACCATCAGTGCCACTCATCACGCCGTGGACAACCTCAACTCGACGATCACCACGCTGGACAATCTGGGCTTCATCTCCAGCAAAACCTTTGCAGCGATTGATAACAACGGATCGATCGGCGCACTGACCAACAGTGGAACCATCGTGAGTACTAACATTGCTGTTTCTAGTGGATAAAATCATACATTTGAGTCCAATTTAGGATTCCCATTTTGCGTCTGAGATGCGATTCTGGGGCATGCTCGATGGTATTCAAGTTAAAGTCACTGCCAAGGACCGTGCCAAGCTG
>JAJZGI010000025.1 GCA_021798575.1 Pseudomonadota bacterium
CACCACAACCCCAAAAACCACCCCGAAAAATCTGGCACCCGGCCCCACCGCCCAGGCCGATGACGCCCGCCGAGGCGCAACTCGCCGCCCGCCAATTCTTCAACCCCCGTGAATTTTACCTCTGAACGCCGCCCAGCCCACCCACGCCTAAATTGTTACGTTATCATAACAAAACCCCCGAATCCGGTTAATCAACCGCCTGCGGGTCATCTCCGCCAGCAATATTTTGCAGTCTATAAAATGTAATAAAGACTGGCTTTTTCAACCTCCGCGTCATATTACCCAGACTATGGATCGAAAAAACACGCCGCGCGCGCAAGCCAAACCAAGGTCAGCAGCCCCCAGGCACATCAAGGCGGAGCTGCCTGCGGCCTTGCGCGCGGCTGGCCTGCCTGCCTCCCTGGCCGAGAACTACCCAACCGGCTCTTCCGCCGCCGCCGTGTCGGATCTCACGCTGGAGCAGGCCATCGGCGTGCAGGTGCGCCAGCTGCGTCGGCGGGTCGGCATCACGGTCTCGGAGCTCGCCGCCGCCGCCAGCCTCTCGGGCGGAATGCTCTCGAAAATCGAGAACGGGCAGATATCCCCCTCGCTGGCCAGCCTGCAAGCCCTCTCGAACGCGCTCAACGTGCCGATCACGAATTTTTTCTCCACCTTCGAGGAAAAGCGGGACTGTTCCTACGTCAAATCCGGCACCGGCGTGGTGATCGAGCGGCGCGGCACCAAGGCGGGGCATCAATACAGCCTGCTCGGCCATGCGCTGGGCGGCGCGGTGGTGGTCGAGCCGTATCTCATCACGCTGCGGCGGGACGCCGCACCCTATCCGGCGTTCCAGCATGAGGGCACGGAGTTCATCTATATGCTCACGGGGGAGGTGATGTACCGCCACGGGGACCAATCCTATCATCTCACCCCCGGCGATGCTCTGTTGTTCGATTCCGCGGCACCGCACGGGCCGGAAAAACTGCTGGTCAAGCCGATGACCTATCTCTCCATCATCACCTATGGCCGCGAGCCGCGCTGAGACCCGGCCTTGCCAACGGGACAAATAACGCCGCTCGAGGACGCGGACGCGCTATGCCGGATGTCGGCGGCGGCGCTGGCGCAGGGCTACCGGGCTGGGGCGTTCTCACCGGTTGAGGTAGCGCTGGCCGCATTGGCCCGGGCCGGGCAGGCGCAGGCGCGCTGCAACGCCTTCACGCGGATCGACCATTCCGGGGCGCTGGCCACAGCACAGGCCGCCCAGGCACGGCTGCGGGCAGGCGCACCCCTGGGCGTGCTGGACGGCATTCCGGTCACGATCAAGGACATCGTCTGGGTCCAGGGCTGGCCCGCGGGCTACGGCTCGCGGGCGCCAGCCCTCATGCCGGCTGAGGACGCTCCCGCCGTGGCGCAGCTGCGCGCCGCCGGCTGCGTGTTCATCGGCCAGACCACGACGCCGGAGTTCGGCTGGAAGGCCGTGACCGACAGCCCGGCCTGCGGCATCACGCGCAATCCCTGGAACCCTGGTCTTACCCCCGGCGGCTCGTCGGGTGGCGCTGCGGTAGCGGCGGCGATGGGAGCAGGCGTGCTGCATCTGGGCTCGGATGGCGGCGGCTCCATCCGCATTCCGGCTTCCTTCACCGGCATCGTCGGGCACAAGCCGACCTTCGGCCTGGTCCCGGCCTACCCGCCTAGCGCCTTTGGCACCGTCGCGCATGTCGGGCCGATGGCGCGCTCGGTGGCCGACGTCGCGCTGATGCTGGACGCGATCTCCGGACGGGACCTGCGGGACTGGCACCAGAACACGCAAGCCTACCCGCGCAGCGCGGGCCAGTCGCCAATGTCGCTCGCCGGCGCGCGCATCGGCGTCTGGGCTACCCCGGCGCAGGGCGAGGTCGCGCCCGTCATCAGCGCGCTGTTCAGCCAATGGCAGGCGCGCCTGGCTGGTCTCGGCGCGGTGCTGGAGCCGGTTGAGCTCCCGGGCGAGGATCTGCCCGGTATGTTCCATGTGCTCTGGTTCTCCGGCGCGGCGGCCAGGCTGCGCGCGCTCCCAGCTGCGGCGCTGCCCAACCTGGACCCTGGCCTGCGGGACATCGCGGAGGTCGGCGCCGGGTTCAGCGCGGCCGACTATATCGCCGCCAGCACGCGCCGTGCCGCCTTCGGCGCGGCGTTCGATACGCTGCTGGCCCGGTATGATTTCCTGCTCTCGCCCGCCGTGCCGATTCTGCCCTTCGCCGCCGGGCAGGAGGTGCCGCCAGGCAGCGGCATGGCGCGCTGGACGGAGTGGGCCGGGTTCAGCTTTCCGGTCAACCTCGCGCAGGCCCCGGCCTGCGTCATTCCCGCGGGCGCAAGCCCGGATGGATTGCCCATTGGCCTCCAGATCATCGGCGCGCGCGGTGCCGACCGAAAAGTTCTGGCGGCGGCGGCGGCGCTCAGCGCATCGCCTGCCGGTAATGAATACGCTAATAGGCCATAAACCGTGAGGACTCCGCCATGAAGACATTGATCGTGCAGATCAAGTGCAAGCTCGGCCAGGCGTATAGCGTCGCCGCCTACGTGATCGACAATGTCATTCCGTGCCAGATCTATTCGATCTCCGGCGTGTACGACCTGCTGGCCATCATCAATCTGGAGGCCGATGTCGACCCGGGCGTGTTCATCGAGAAAAAACTGCACGCGGTACCGGGAATTCTGGAGACGAACACGATGATCGCGTTCAATGCATTCACGCCGGAGAAGATGTGAGAAAAATTGCTGCCGCCATGGCGATGAATCGTATTTCCTGGCTGGCGCTGGCACTTGTCTCCGCCGGCCTGCTGGTGTTTTTATATCTGCGGCTGAATGAATTTTGGTCGATCAACTCGGACCAGGCCAACGCGCTCTATACCGCGATGGCGATGGCGGCGGGCAACTGGCGCCTGCACGGCTGGACGGTTCCGCCGGACTCCTTCTGGGGGCTGGACATCGCGCTCATTGCGCTGGTCTGGGCCGTTACCGGAAAAGCCATCCTCGCACTGCGCCTGGTACCGGCCCTGGCCTATCTGTTGCTGGGCATCGCCGCAGCGTGCCTCTGTCTGCCCGGGCGAAAAAGCGCCGCACGGCTGGGCGCTTCAATGCTGTTGGCCGTCGCCTTGCTGGTGCCGTTGCATATCCGGAACGCCGAAACATTTTTCTCCGAATCGCCGATGCATTTTTTAACGGTCGCGTGCATTCTGGGCGTCATCGGGTTGGCCGCGCGCAGCCTCACCGCGCCGCCGGCCCGCAGATGGATCTTCTTGCTGCTCTACAGCCTGCTCTCGCTGGATGCGGCACTCTCCGACCCGATGTTCACCATTCTCGGAACGCTGCCCATTTTAATCGCCCTGGCCCTGGCCGATTTCCCTGCCGGGGCACCTCGAATCCGCCTCGCGGCGTGCGGCATCGGGGTGACGCTGCTCGCCAAAACCCTGCTCGCGATCAACATGGCGACCGGCGGTTTCACACCCTCCCCGACACAGCTCGCCTTTGGCCGGCTGTTTGCCATGCCTCGCTCGACCGGCATCATCCTCAAAGGCATTTTGGATGTCCTCGCTTGCGACCCGTTCGGCCTGTCGCTGCATCAGGCCATGATCCAATTATTGCGAATGCCGCTGCTATTGCTGGTAGGGTTGCCGCTCTACCGCGTCGGCGAGCAGATACTGGGTAAATGGTGGTTCAAACGCCCGGGCTCGCGCGCGCCGGCATTTATCGAAACCGGCCTGTTTCTCATCATCGCGTTGAATCTGGCAGCGATGCAGTTCACGGCCCAGGTTATCGATATCGGCGGCATCCGGTATCTGCTGCCCGCATGGGCCTGTGCGGTGGTGCTGGCGGCACGCACCAGTAAGCCCGGTTTAGGTATCAATTCCTATTACGCGCTGCTGCTGGTCGTTGGGCTGGGCGCTGACGCGCAGGCGATGATGCATAGAGCGCCCCCGGCCTTCACCCCAGTTACGCAAAGGCTTGCGACATGCCTCGAATCCGTCGGCCTGGATAATGGCTATGGCGTGTACTGGCGGGCCTCGGCGGTCACCCTCGCCAGCGATGGCAGAGTGACCGTGCGCGCGGTGCACACCAACATCACCACCCATGCGGTGACACCGATGATGTGGATGTCCACCACCCGTTGGTATCCCACATGGCCACCGGCGCGACCCTTTTTTGTCATTACGGACCCGAAGTATGCCGGGTTATCAAACAGCGCCGTACTGGCCAGCTTCGGTACGCCGGACAGCGTCCTGAAGGTGGGAAGCGCGGTGGTGAACATCTACGGCAGGCACATCGCCCCCGGCGCTTGTTCGGGGGCAGATCAGTCATGAAACAGACCAACCTAACCCGCGTCGAAACTCCCCTCAGGCAGCGCCAGGGACTTCATCAGATCGAACATGCGCTTGCGCATCGCGGGGTCGGTGATCCGGTAATAGGCGCGCACCAGTTCCAGCGTCTCACGCTTGTTCATGTTTTCATCCACCCCGGCGGAAAACGGCTCCTGCGGTTCGGCGAAACCATACATCCTGCCCCGGGGGCCAGAGACCGGGCCTTCGCTCATGCCCTCGGGCATGTCGTCAAAAAAATAGCTGATCGGCACATCCAGCACGCGGGAGATATCGAACAACCGCGACGCACCAACCCGGTTCACCCCACGCTCATATTTTTGCACCTGCTGAAACGTCAGTCCCAGCGCGTCGCCCAGCCGCTCCTGAGACATGCCCAGCATGGTGCGGCGCAGCCGCACGCGCGACCCCACATGAATGTCAATCGGGCTTGGGCGGCTCTCTCGCTCGGGTCGCTCGGTGATATCTTCAGCCATCATCCCTCAACTTTTCTCACAAACAGCGGCCATATAGGCCATTGGGCTTATCCGTCTCATATGGCTAGTGTCCCGATTCGGAGGTTCGTGCCAATAAAATTCCGTTAACCTGGAGCACATAGGCGTTTTGCGGAGACCCGCCTGCCGCTGCGCCATTCAGATTCCAACGTTTTATGGCCCTCATTTCATCCGTCCCTTGAGGCTTTGACGATCCGTATCCGGCGCAAATATCAGAGGTTAATGAATAAAACAATAAAAAATTCAACGAAAGAAATTATTAAATAGACAACAACCCTTATAGTTTATAAAAATTAGGACTATTTGCCATCTAAATAAATAAACCAATAACAATTGCACTAAAAGCGAGCACACTCGGCAGTTCAAGCCCAAACCTGGAGTATAGGGTCCTCGGCAATCTGCCCGGTATAGTTGTAAGCAATACACCTTGTAAATTTAAGGGCAAGCTCGAATTAACTTTTCCAAAGGCGTTGATCATCGCCGAGATGCCGGAATTCGCATCGCGCGCCACCGGCAGGCCCTCCTCCACCGCACGCAGGCGGTCATTCTCAAAATGCTGGATCGTGCCGGCGGAATCGCCAAACCAGGCGTCGTCGGTGATCACCAGCATCCACGCAGGGCGGTGCTTTTCGTCCACGATCTGCCCGCTGAAAATGTCCTCATAGCAGATCTCCGGCGCGAAGGATGGCAGGCCTGGCACGCGCAGGGTCTTGGGGCCGCTGCCGGGGGTGAAGCCTGAGCCGATCTGGCCGGGGATGATTTTTATGGGGATCCATTTTGGCGTGTATTCGCCAAAGGGCACCAGTTTCCATTTGTCGTACACCGCCACGGGTGGCCCCGGGCCGTCAGTCACCACCAGCGCGTTGCGGTAGTCGGTGTCGCTCAGCATCTGGATCGAGCCGGCCAGAACCGGCGCGTCGCCGGTCACCGCCGCCAGCTGCGCGCGGGCCCCGGCGTCGCTGGCCAGCAGCCACGGGCTGGCGGCTTCAGGCCAGACCACCGCATCGGCACCCGCGGAGAGCCCGGCCTGGCTCATCTCCAGCAGGCGTTGCCAATGCGCCTCCAAAGTCGGCCGGTCGAACCTGCCGGGGACCGAAAAATTCGGCTGCACCAGCGCCAGCCTGACACCCGTGGATGCCACTGGCGTTTGCAGCCGCCAAAGGCCAAAGCCCGCCCACACCGCCAACGCCAGCGCCAGTGCGGCCAGCCCGCGCCGCTCGAACATCGGCAGACCGGCCAGGATGAGCGTGCATAGGGTTAGACCATCCACCCCGAACAGGGCGGCGGGTTGCATGAATATATTGCCCAGCACGCCTGGAATCGTCCAATCCGTGCCCCAGAAATTCCACGGAAAGCCCGAGAAGGCGAATTGCTGGATGAGATTGGCCAGCACCCAGGCGCCGGCGAACACCAAAAGCCGCCCCAGTCCGGGCCGCACACAGCTCGCCGCCAGTACGGGAATGACCGTGTAGAAAGCCACAGCAAAGGCGAGCAGCGGCGCGGCGAAGGGCACCAGCCACCAGAAGGTCGCGGCCTCGGTGAGGATCGGCTCGGTGATCCAGTAGAGCCCCGCCAGCGCCAGGCCGAAGCCGAACAGCCAGCCGATCAGCGCCACCTGTTTTTTGGACCCTGCGGCCTCGACCAGGCGCAGTAATGCTGGCACGCTGAACAGCAGAACGGGCAGCAGATGCAACGGCGGCAGCGCGGCGGCGGAGGCCAGGCCCCACAGAAAGGCGCGCAGGCGTGGCCGCCGGGCGAGCCACAGCGTAAGCTTTCCGGTGTCAGCCATGCGGGAGGCCGAACATGCTGGCGACGACATTAAAATCCGGCGCGGTGGCGTGGCGGTGCGAGGGCAGGGTGGCGTCATCGGCGCGCACCAGTTGGCAGGTGCGCAGCCCGGCATAGGCGGCGGCGTCCAGCTCCGGCTCCATGTCCGAGAGGAACAGTAACTCCGCGGGCGGCGCGTTCACGGCCTTTGCAATCGCGCCATAGCTCGCGGAGTCCCGCTTGGGGCCTGACTGCGTGTCGAAAAATCCGTTGAACAGCCGTGTTAAATCCCCTTCAGGTGCGTGGCGGAATAATAATTTCTGTGCCGGGACGGAGCCTGAGGAATAGACATAGAGCCGCAGCCCGGCGCGCACCCAGCGGCGTAATGCCGGTGCGACGTCCGGGTAGAGATCGCCGGTGATCTCGCCCGCCGCGTAGCCCTGCGCCCAGATCATCCCCTGGATGGTTTTCAGCGCGGTGATCTTCTCATCCCGGTCCATCCAGCCCAGCAGGGTGGCGAGCTTTGGCTGGGGCACCTCGGCCAGCTCAGGCGTGCCCGGATTGGCCTCGCAGAATGAGGCCATCCGCGCCCGGGCAAAGGGGAACAGGGTGCGGTGGACAAAGGCCAAGGGCGTCGTGGTGCCCTCGATATCGGTGAGGATGGCGGCCGGCGGGATCAAGCGGTGAAATTTTCGGCGATGTCGTCGCCGGTGTAGTGCGCGACCCAGCCGGAGGTGTCCGTGAACACCCGCAGTACCGTGAAGAACGGTTTCTCACCGGCGTCGAACCAATGCTTCACCCCTGCCGGCACCGAGATGAGGTCGTCCGCTTCGCAACGGACATCGTAGACGCGGTCCATGATATGCAGGATGAAATGCCCGCTGCCGTGCACAAAAAACCTGATCTCATCCTCGGTATGGATATGCTCGGCCAGGAATTTTTGGCGCAGTGCGGGGGCGGCCGGGTCGTCTGGGGTCAGCTTGATCACGTCGGCCGAGCCAGCGCCCTTGTCGCCCATCAGCACATCGAGGTAGGGCCGGTAGGCGCTCAGGATGACTTCGGCGTTGTCACCCGGGGCCAGTTGCACCGGGCTCTCCCAACGCTCGAACTGGATGCCGAGCGGTGCCAGCGTGGCGGTGATGCGCGCCGCATCCTCGGTGATGAAGAGCGGCGATGCCGGCCTGGCGGCGTTATATATAATGAGTTGGCTCATTTCAGTTGTCTGCGCTCCATCTCGCACTCCAGCAGGAACTCCAGCGCCTCCAGCCGCCAGAAGGCGTGCTCGACGCTGCTGCCCCAGGCGTAGACGCCGTGCCCGGCGATTGCGTAGCCGATCGGCGGGTCGCGCAGGAGCAGGGGTTCGATGGTGGCGGCCAGGCGGGCGATGTCCTGGTCGTTCTCATAGACCGGGAGGGTGACATCCATCTCATGGCTGGCAAAACCGAACGCCTTCAGGATTTCATAGTTGGAAAAAATAATTCCACCGCAGGCGGAGAGCACGGTGGCGGCCACCGAATGGCCATGCAGCACCGCGCCGATGGGCGGGAACAGCCGGTAGAGCTGGCAGTGCAGCAGGGTCTCGGCGCTGGGTTTTTGGCCGGGGTCGCGCGTTGCACCGTCCAGCCCCACGGCGATGATGTCGTCCCGCTTCAACCGGCCTTTGTGGACGCCGCTGCGGGTGATGGCGATGGAATCCGTATCCACCCGCGCCGAGAGGTTGCCGGCAGAGCCCGGCACCCAGCGATGCCTATCCATGCGCTGGCCAGCCTCGACCAGCGCATGGGCCAGATCAGCCGGGACCATCTCAGCCCTGGTTGACGGTCGTCTTGGTCTGCTCGGGCAGCGGCGCTGCAAGCGGGCCGGGCGCGCTCATCGAGGCGTCCTGCTCCTTGGGCTCATCCGCCGCGATGTTCTGCTTGAAGGTTTTGATCCCCTTGCCGAATTCGCCCATCAGGTTACTGACCTTGCCGGTGCCAAACAGCAGCATCACGACGATCAGCACCACCATCCAGTGCCAGATGCTCAATCCACCCATGATAATCTCCAACCCAGTAGGTTTGTATCCGGGGCATTCTACGCCGATCGGGACGGGATGCCAAATCTGCGATCGATTCGATGAAATCCGGGGTTTTTTGTTATGATATCGTAATAATATAAGCGTGGGTGGGCAGGGGGGGTTAGAGGTAAAAATCGCGCGGGTTGAAGAACTGGCGGGCGGCGAGTTGGGCCTCGGCGGGGGTCATCGGCCTGGGTGGTGGCGCTGGGTGCCAGATTTTTCGTAGTGGTTTTTGGGGTTTTTCGGGCGTTGGCGTGGGGGGTGGCGTGCGCTTGATGCGTGGCTTTTTGGGCAGTTTGAGGCAGGCGGGGGTTTTGAGCCCGACCATGCGGCAGAGTGGCCGCAGGCTGCGTGCGAGAGTCGGGTGGGTGGCGATGAGGGATTGGGTCTCGGGCTCGTCCAGCAATGTTTTGAGCTGGAAGTGGGCGACGGCGACACCGGAGTTGGGAAACAGGTGCAGCAACCAGGCGAAATTGGTCGGCGGGTAGTATTCAATCGTGCTGGGTTTTGGGTTTGCGGGCGTTGCGCGCGGCGTGGTGCGTTTTGGACGGGGTGGGAGCGGCCCGCGCTCGATGAGGATGCGCAGCCGGTGGGTCAGGCGGATCAGACGGTTGGTGAGGAGTTGGCAGAGCGAGTGCGGCATGTTGACGCGACGCGCATGGTCGCCCAGCGACTGCACGAGGTACATGACGATGTGGTAGAGGCGCGTGTTGATTGGCTCACCGGACATGCTGTTAGTTATAGTGACATTTTGTGGGGGAGTCAAGGGGAAATTTGGGGTGTTTTTGGGTGGTTTTGACGGATGGATCGCTTCGTCATGCTGCGCATGACTCGCGATGACGGATGGTGGGGCAGGCTGCGTATCATTTTCACCATCGTGACCGGCTCTAATGTATCCAGGAGGCGGCGAGAATCGACCCGAGATTATACAGGATATGCAGCAGGATTGCCGGGCGGATGGAGCGGAATTTCAGCCGCAGAGCGGCCGCGCCCATGGCCATCAGCCCGATATCGATGAACCCTGGTGGGTAATAGAGTTTTTCCGGCGCGTGCAGCGCCATGAACAACAGGGTGGTGACGATGGCGGCTGAGATGGGGCCAAACCGCGCGGCGATGCCGGCGAAGGCGATGCCGCGAAACACGAGCTCCTCCAGTATTGGCGCCAGGAGCAGCGCCACGACCAGCGGCGGCAGCAGCGCCCAGCCGGTGCCGGTGAACAGGCGGGCCATCGGAACGTTCTGTAGCCTGGCTAAGTCGGGCGGGATGAAATGAAACAGCAGTAGCACGACGCCGATGATGGCCAGCGCAGCGGTGGCCGCCGCGACATAGGCCGCAGCCGGGGCGGGGCCGAGCGCCAGGCCGCTGGCGCTGCCATCCTGCTGATGCGTGGGGCCCAGGCGGCGGACAACCCAGGCCACCCAGAGTGCGGCTGAGAGCTCCCCCGCGCAGACCGTGCCCAGCAGAAACCCCCGCCCGCCGAAGGCCACCCGCGCCGGGCTGTGCCGGGCGATCAACACGAGGTCCTCCAGCGTGAGCAGGTTGGCGAAGAGCAGGCTGCCCGCGAGCATGAGCGCGCCGAACCCCAGTACGGCCCAGGCGGCTTGCGCCGGCCCCAGTTTCGGCGGATTGGTGGGCGATGCCCTGACGCCGGGGAGTGCGCCGAAGCCGAGCCCGAAGATGGTCACATCCGCCCCGAATGCGGCGCCGATTTGCGTGAGTTGCCGCCCCAGGAGTGCCAGATGGTGGAACATCAGCCCGCCCAGCCCGAGCATGATGGCGGCACCCAGCGCCGCCAGCCCGGCCAGCCAGAGCAGGCTTAACGCTAGAGTTTTCATGCGGCCTCCATGCGGGCGAAGCGCTCCAGGAGGACGCTGGGTTTGACGCCCGACTCGCGCAGGGCGCGCAGGCTCTCCGCGCCGTCCCGCTTGGTCAGGCGTTGGCCCGCCGCGTTGCGCAGCAGCGGATGGTGGGCATATTTGGGTGTGGGCAGGCCGAGCAGCGCTTGTAACAGCACCTGCACATGCGTGGCGGGGCGAAGATCCTCGCCGCGGAGGATGTGGGTGACGCCTTGGGCGGCGTCGTCATGCACGACGCAGAGATGGTAGCTGGTCGGGATGTCCCGCCGGGCCAGCACGATGTCCCCGAAGGTTTCGGGCCGTGCCGCGACCCAGCCGGAATCGGCCTCGAAGAATTTCAACGCGCCGGTTATCGCCGATGCCGCCGCCGTGTCCAGCCGGAGCGCGTAGGCGTGGCCCGCGTTGATCCGCCCGGCGCGCGCATCCGGGTGCAGGTGCCGGCAGGTGCCGGGATAGACCGGCGTGGCGCCGTGCGGCGCGGCCTGGGCCTCGGCGATCTCGCGGCGGGAGCAGAAGCACGGGTAGAGCAGCCCGCGCGACGAGAGCCCAGACAGCGCCGTCTGATACTCAGCCAGATGCGCGGACTGCACCCGTACCTCGCCATCCCAGCGCAGACCGAGCCAGTGGAGATCGTACAGCGCGGCGGCGGCGAAGGCGGGGGTGCAGCGGGTGCTGTCGATATCCTCCAGCCGCAGCCGGAACAGCTCGCCTTGTTGCCGGTTTTTCCAGGCGCAATAGGCGTGGCCCAGGTGCAGGAGACCCGTGGGGCTGGGGGCGAAGCGGGTGATGGTTTCCATGCGCGGCTGAGGTTACACGCAAGCCGCCGGTATTGGCGAGATGATGACAAGTGCGATGCAGCGGGCCGCGCGCCTTGCGGTGCGGCGCCGCTTTTGTCATAAAGTTCGCATGACTCGCAGCGACCACCAGATATGGCTGAGTTTAGCGGTTGAACCCCTGAGTATAGTCCCGTTCTGGGACCGGTTCAGTAATGCTTGAGGGCGGGTTTGGCTTTCCCGCTCTGGTGTTGAACGCGGATTTCCGTCCGCTCTCGTATTTTCCGTTATCGACGTGGAACTGGCAGGATGCCGTGAAGGCGGTGTTCCTGGACCGGGTTTCCGTGCTCTCGGAATATGAGAAGCAGGTGCGCTCGCCCAGCTTTTCCATGCGGTTGCCCAGCGTGATCGCGCTGCGGGACTTTATTCCGTCCGCGCGCTCGCCCGCCTTCACCCGGTTCAACGTGTTTCTGCGTGATGGGTTCACCTGCCAGTATTGCAGCCGCAAGCGCAACGCGCCGGAGCTGACGTTCGACCATGTGATCCCGCGTGCGCGGGGCGGGCGGACGAGTTGGGAGAATGTCGTGACCGCGTGTGGCGCCTGCAACCTGCGCAAGGGCGCCAAGTTGCCGCGCGAGTGCAATATGATCCCGCGCCAGGAGCCGCGTCGGCCGAGCTGCTGGGAGTTGCAGGACCGGGGCAGGGGGTTCCCGCCCAATTTCCTGCATGAGAGCTGGCGGGATTTTCTGTACTGGGATTCCGAACTGGAGAACTGAGGCGGGGCGGCGATATTTCGGCATTATCTGACGATATTCTGACATACTGGACACATGGCCCCTGGGGGCGATGACAATCTCGTTGCGGCTTATCGCCATTACGGCTAAAAGAACTTGATTTTATAGGTTTTTTATCCATAGTGCCATTTCAGGCGGGTTTTAGCGTTTTATTAAAACTTCGCCATCTTGAATCCGCCGTGCAGCCTGCTCTCGTATCTGTCTCTTGAATGTCTGGGGAATGCCGCCTTTGAGCCTGTCACCAAGTGAGTTCGCCTTGAGGTTCCGGCCGCGCCTGCCGCCGGTGATGCGCAGGTTCGCCGGCCGCCGCGCCGTGTTCGCGATCGAATTTGCCATCGTGGCGCCGGTTTTCCTGCTGCTCCTGTTCGTGGTGTTCGAGGTCTCCTACGACCTGTTCATGCAGGAGGTGCTGAACAACACGCTGCAATATACCGCCCGCGAGATCCAGATCGGCAATACCCAGGGCGGTGCCAGCTCGACCTTCGTGCGGCAGAATTTCTGCCCGGCGGACGGCGGGCTGCTGAACTGCAACAGCGTGTATCTGCGCGTTCAGGCGCTCGACTTCACCCCTGGCTCATGCAGCAATCTTTCCAACAGCTCCACGGGGGACGTATATGACGCGACGAGCGGGCAGCTCCCGGTGACCAACGGCGTGCTGCAACTGGGGGATTTCTACAATGGCGCCGGGGACCCTGGAAGTGGCGCTCCCGTCGGGCTCTCGCCCTGCGCCACGCCGAACTCCAACAGCGGCTTCTGCAACCCCGGGCCGAGCCAGATGGTGCTGGTCACCGCTGTCTATGTCGCCCCCAGCTTTCTCGACGGGCTGGTGCTGGACCGGTTGCAGTATAACAACCAATATATACGTGGCCAGCTCGCCACCGCCGCCTTCGTGACCGAGCCGTTTGCCACCACCTCCCCGGTGAACCCGTGCTGAGGCGCGTGCGCCCTGCACTCTGGCGGGACCGGCGGTCGGTCGCGGCGCTGGAGTTCGTGCTGGTGGCGCCCGTGCTCGTCATCATCCTGTTCGGCGTGTATGATATCTCCCAGGCGATGATCTGCTATGAGGAGGTCTATGGCGCGGCGCATTCCATCGCCGCCTCCGTCACCAACATGTCCGTGCAGCCCGATGGCTCGACCGCGCTGACCTACCAGCAGGTGCAGCAGGCGGCCTCCGAGATCTGGGGGCAGATTCCGCAACTGCGCTCCGGCTACCAGGATGGCACCAAGTCGGTCACCATCTCCTCCATCGTTTTTCAGCCCACGAACGCGAGTGCCAGTTGCGGCCAGAACAACACCACGCCGTGCTACACGCCGGTGGTGGTATGGAGCGAGCTCTATACCGGCGGGGACAGCGGGCGGACCTTCCAGGCTTCCCACTCCAACACCACCACGATAACATATCGATACACCTACACGCCGAACGGCAGCAACGAGCCAATAACCAATACCGTGACCGTGCCGATCATCGACACCACCGCGCCGCTGCGCTCCTGCTCGGGCACCTCCACCATCCCCAGCCCGCCTAATCCGCCGTTGATCGGCTCGCTGAACCAGAGCCTGCCGAATGATGGTTCCTCCAGCGACATGACGAACCTGCGGACGTTGAACCTGACCGATTCCGGGCCCGGTGACGTTCCGCCTGCGCCGATCATGGTCGTGGATGTGCATCTGGCGTATCAGCCGGTGATCGGCCTGTTCATCAGCACGCCGATCGACTTCTGGGTGAATGGGTACTGGCCGGTGCGTAGCGTGAAGAGCACCGTCTCCGGCACGCCGGCGACGCTCAACCTGGATTTCACCACCATCAACGCCGCGAGCCTTTTGACCGGCGGGCCAGGCGGTGGGCCTGCGAATATCGACAGCTATTGTGTGAACACCACCCTGGCGCAGCCAGGCCCGGGGGCGACATCATGAAAAACCTTGTAAACCGTTTTGTGCAGAGCCGGCGTGGCGCCATCGCGATCATGTTCGCGCTGGCGTTATTGCCGTTGGTGATGCTGGTCGGCCTCTCGATCGATTATTCCTTCTATTCCCAGGCCCGCGCGCAGTTCACGCTGGCGGGGGATGCCGCGGCCAACTACGCGATCCGGGAAGCGACGGCGACCTACACGCTCGAATCCTACAACGGCAACCCCAACGCCAGCGCGGATGCGGTGAGCGTGGGCGAGACTGCGGGCAAGAACTGGTTCACCTCGCAGCTCGCGACGCTGCCGACCACCACCATCTCGGGCTCGACGCCTACCGTTACGGTAACGCCGAACCAGAAGCTCTCCCCCACGAACCCGGCGGGATTCACCGCGACGGTCTCGTATCGGGGCATCTATCCGCCGTTCTTCAATCATCTGTTCGGCACCACGCGGGACTGGTATATCGACGGAACCTCCGGCGCGAACTCGCAATATTCCTATGTCGAGGTGCTGGTGATGATGGACACCTCGGCCTCCATGCTCGTGAGCGCGGACCCCGCGGGTGTGGCCACGATGGATGACAATACGGTGTGCATTCCATCCGCTGAAATCTCCGATACGCAGGGAATCAGCGGCAGCGGCGCCTATGATGACCCTGACCATCTGGTGAACTGGAGCCAGGTGAATAATATTGTCCCCGGCACCAGCGGGACCTCCGCCCGCTGCAACAATACCAGAAAAAATTATTATTATGGCGCATTTGCGCCCTGCGCCTTCGCCTGCCATACCACGACCAACACCGTGGCGGACGGGAATTACGGCGACCTGTATGGCATGGCGCGCCGGCTGGGCGTGCAGATGAAGACCGACGTCGTGTTCAATGCCACGGAATCCGTGATCAACACGATGATCACGAGTCACCAGGTGCCGGGGCAGTTCACCGTGGGGGTTTATCAGTTCAATGATAACGCGTGCCCGATTGTCACCGGGAATACCTCGTCGGGCGATGCGCTGGCGGAGGCCACGAGCGACCTCACCGGTGCGCTGCAAACCGTGGATGGCGATGACTATAATAAAACGCCAAATGAGTTGAATTTTCCGCCGCTCGTGAACAGTAGCGAGACCGATGACTTCACGAATTTCCCGCAATCGGTCGCGGACCTTATCAGCGGCAACTTCAGTTGCCTGCCCACCCCCGCCACCACCAACAACCAGAATACGCCGCCCACGCAGATCACCGGCACGCCTTTGCAGACGCCGCCGCCGCCCGGGACCACGCCTGGCAGTCAGGCGCAGTACCCCGAGAAGAATATCTTCATCATCACCGATGGCATGGGCGATACTTCACAAGACAGCGCCTGCGGGCGTTATCTGGGCGAGATCACCTCGATCCAGGCGGAGCAGGCCCAAACCATCGCGACAGGCTGTGCCTCGAGCGGCGGCGCGGCGCCCACCGCGGTCTGCCAGAGTTTGAAGGATCTCGGCTTCACCGTCTATGTATTGGATGTCGCCTACCCATCGGTGGTGGTACAGTTCTATTATCAGGCTCGCGTCGGCAATACCTCGAACGCCAATATCGCGCAGGATTTCCCGGCGCTGACCACGAGCAATAATGGGACGCCGTACCTTTGGAATCAGACCTCGAACACCTATGGCAGTACGGCCACGCTCTCACCCGATGCGCAGGCGATGCAGGCCTGTGCCTCCAGCCCGAGTGACTTCTTCCTGGCCAGCAGCTCGGCGGATATCACCAATGCGATGGCGCAGATGCTGAAATCAGCGCTGGATTCCGCCACGCGCATCACGGAGTAGGGCGCGAGGGCCTTATGCCACCCACCTACGATGATGAGTCATCATCTACGGCGGTTGGTATTACTCCTGACTATGGGCGACCTGAAAATGGTGGCTGCTCAAGCGCCTGCCGCGCCCGGTGGCGAATATGCAGCACCGTAACGATGCGGCTGCCTTCGTCCACCGCGTAAATGATTCGGTAAATGTGCGGCGTGTTGCCGTACAGCAGATGGCGCAGGTTGTTCCCCTCAGGTATGGCCGCGCCTCTGGCCGGGTGTTCGTCGAGGCTCAAAATGGCTGCTTCCAACCCGTTGAACCATACATGAGCCTGCGCTGAGTGTTCAGCAGTTATGTCCAGGTAAATACGCCGGAGGTCTCGGGATGCCCGTGCCGTCAATTCAACGCGGTATGTCATATTCTGCGCGTATCTCGTCGAGCACCTCACGCGCCGGGCGGCTCCGCCCGTTTGCCATGTCTTCAAGCCCCTGGCGGATACCTTCTGCGGCACTGGCTTGCGCTGCGAGGTCCTGGAGGTGTTGATAGGCTTGCGCATCCTGAACGACTGCTGCCGCCTTGCCATTCACCGTCAGGACTAGCGGACGCTTAGTATCCTTGAGGTGCTGCATGATTTCCGCCGAGTGGTTGCGGAAGGTCGTCATCGGCTGGATGTCTTTGGTGATGTCCATAGGCGTTGCCTTATATGATATTACCTAATTAGGTAATATCATAAAGCGAGAAATTTGCAACATATGTCCCGTCAAACATGTCTCCTGCGCTTCCTGGCGCGGCAGAAAACTGGATTGCTTCCCACCGCTTGCGCGGTGGTCGCAATGACCGAGTCGGTTAGAGCCGGTGCTGCATGGTGCTACACCAGCCCGTGGCGCAGCACGAAATCCCCGAAGCGCTCGGCCGGTTGCCGGTGCTTCGCATAGTCCGCGAACATCGGCGCCAGGATGCCCAGGATCGTCGCCTCGTCGGCGTCCTCCCGGTGCAGTTTGGCGATGCGCGAGCCATCATGCGCGCCGCCCAGATGTAGATTGTACTTGCCCGGGTTGCGTCCGACGAGGCCGATCTCGGCGATATAGGGCCGGGCGCAGCCATTCGGGCAGCCGGTCATCCGCAGGGTGATCGGTTGCTCGGCCAGCCCGTGCTCACCCAGCATGGAATCGAGCCTGGTGACCAGGCTGGGTAGGTAGCGCTCGCTCTCTGTTAGTGCCAATGCGCAGGTGGGCAGCGCCACGCAGGCCATCGCCGCCTCGCGCAGGGCCGAGGCCCGCAGCGCCACGCCGTGGGATGCCAGCGTGGCCTCAATGATCTCGCGCGCCGCTGTGCTCGCCCGCGCGATGATGATGTTCTGGTTGGGCGTGATGATGAAGGAGACGTCTTGTGCGGCGATCGCCTTCAGCGCGGATTTCAGACGCCAATTCCCCACATCCGCCACCCGCCCGTTCTCGATGAACAGCGTGAGATGATGCAGTCCATCGGGCGAGGTGTGCCAGCCCATGGCGTCGCCATTGCCCGTAAAATGATACTCCCGTGCTGGCGCCAGGGGTTTTGCGAGGCGCGCGTTCACCTCGTTGCGGAACCATTCCAGCCCGCGATCCTCGATCGTGTATTTCAGGCGGGCGCGCCTGCGGTTCGAGCGGTTGCCGAAGTCCCGCTGCGTCGTCACCACCGCCTGGGCCACCGCCACGGCGTCATCCGCGGAGCAAAAGCCGATCACGCTGCCGACCAGCGGGTAGGTCGTCGCATCGCCGTGCGTGGCGCCCATGCCGCCGCCGACCACGACATTATAGCCGACCAGCGTGTTGTTCTCGAGGATCGCGATATAGCAGAGGTCGTGCGCGAACACGTCCACGTCGTTCTGCGGCGGCACGGCGATGGCGATCTTGAACTTGCGCGGCAGGTAGGTGGCGCCGTAGATCGGCTCCTCCTCCAGCGCCTGCGTTATCTGTTCATCATTGATGAAGATCTCCCGCCACGCGCCCGAGCGCGGCAACAGATGCGTCGAGATCGCCTCCGCCGTGCGCAGCGCCTGCGCGTGCACCGGGCTCGCGAACTCGTTGGGCGTGCACATCACGTTGCGGTTCACGTCGCCGCAGGCGGCGATGGTGTCGAGCAGGACGGAGTCGATCTGCCGCAGCGCCGGGCGCAGGTTCGTCTTGATCACGCCGTGGAACTGGATGGATTGGCGGGTGGTCAGGCGCAGCGTGTTGTTACCCCGCTCATCGGCCAGCCTGTCCATGGCGAGGTACTGCGCGCTGCTGAGCACGCCGCCTGGCACGCGCAGCCGCGCCATGAAGCTGTAGGCCTTGTCCAGCTTGCGTTTGGCGCGCTCGGGCCGCAGGTCCCGGTCGTCCTGCAGGTAGATGCCGTGGAATTTGATGAGCTGCTGGTCATCCTCCGAGATGGCACCAGTGGCGACCGCCTCCAGCCCTTCCGCCAGCGTGCCGCGCAGCAGCCGGCTGTTGGTCTTGATGGCCTCGTTATGCGAGAGTTTCTCGGTCATGCAATTCGTCCTTGTAACGAAACGATGTGCGGCTAGATGCCGTTGCCGGCGAACACCAGCCCGCTGCCCTGCGTGCGCGGCATATGAATCCCGCACTCGGTCTTGTCCAGCCCGGCCCAGCGGCCGGAGCGCTTGTCCTCACCCGGGCGCGGCTTGAGCGTGCAGGTCGCGCAGCCGATCGAGGTATAGCCCTCTGCCTCCAGCGGGTGGTGCGGCAGCTCATGCGCCGTAAAATAGGCCTCTATCTGCGCGTCGTCCCAGAAGGCCAGCGGATTGACGGTCATGCGCCCGTCCGGCCCGGACTCCAACATCTCGATGGTGGCGCGGGTGCCGGACTGGCTGCGCTTGCGCCCGGTGATCCAGGCCTCAAACCCCTCCAGCGCGCCATCCAGCGGGTTGGTCTTGCGGATCGCGCAGCAGAGATCGACGTCGCGCTGCCATAGTCTGCCATCCGGGTCCCAGGCGGCGAGCTGAGCGCCGCTGGGCCGGATGCTGCGCACGCCGGTGAGCCCCAAGCGCGCCACCAGCGTATCGCGGTAGGCCAGGGTCTCGGGGAACAGTTTTCCGGTTTCGAGGAAGATCACGGGAGTCGCCTGGTCGATCTGCGCGATCATGTGCAGGAGAATCGCGGACTCGGTGCCAAACGAGGATACCAGGGCGATTTTTCCCTTGAACTGACGGCGCAACGCGTCCTCCAGCACCGCCTCCGCCGTGGGGGAGCCGATCGTGTCCAACATCAATACACATCCTTTTTATAGCGCCCGGCGCTGATCAGCGCATCGAGCGCGGCCTGCCCCGCGTCCTGCCCTTTGCCGTCGGCCAGGATGCGCATGAGGGTCGCATCCACGTCGTGCGCCATGTGCTTGGCGTCGCCGCAGAGGTAGATATTCGCGCCGTCATCCAGCCTGGCGCGCAGGTGCCGGCGTTGCTCCCACAGTATGTGCTGCACGTAGCGTTTCTCGGGCTGGTCGCGCGAGGTCGCGAGGTCCAGTCGCCCCAGCACGCCGGATTTGAGCCAGTCCTGGATTTCGAGCTGGTAGAGGAAGTCGTACAGGAAGTTGCGGTGGCCGAAGATGAGCCAGGTGTCGTTGCCCGCGGCGGTGGCCTCCAGCTCCTGCAGGAACCCACGGTAGGGCGCGACACCGGTGCCCGCGCCGATCATCACGACCGGCGTCTGCGCCTCGGCGGGCAGGCGGAAGTGCGGGTTGGCGCGTATGAGGACCGGCGCGTGATCGCCGGTGCGCAGCCGGTCCGCCACCTGCCCGGAGGCGACGCCGAGCCGCGCCCGGCCAGCGGAATGGTAGGCCAGGCGGGCGATGGTGAGATGCGCCTCCTCACCCACGAGCTTCTGCGATGAGGCGATGGAGTAGTAGCGCGGCGCCAGCGGGCGGAGCAGGGCGGTGAGGTTCGATGCCTCCAGCTGGTGCGGGAAGGTCTCCAGCAGGTCGATGATCTGCCGCCCAGCCATGAATTCCGTGCGTTTTTCGGCATCCTCCGCCAGTGCGGTCAGCGCGGTATCGCCTGTCAGCCCGGCGTAGTCCTTCATCTGCCGTGCGGTGAGCGTGCTGATGTCGTAGTTTTTGGTGAGGTTCTCGGCCAGCGCGGTATCCTGCTCCTGCCCGGTTGCACGTAGCACCTGGGCCACCAGCGCCGGGTCGTTCGTCGGCATGATCGCCAGCGCGTCACCCGGCTCGTAGCTGAGGCCGGAGCCCGCGAGCGAGAACTCCACATGATAGGTCTCCGCCTGCGCGCGCTCGGAGGTGAGCTTGCCGTGCGCGGTGATCTCGGCCGGGAAGGGCGCGGTTTTGGAGGCTGCGGGCACCGGCTTTTGGAAATCCACATGGATCACCGAGCCCGCGTCCTTCGGGGCGAGGTGACCCAGCGTCTCGCTCAGCCAGCTTTTGGCGGCGGGCTCGTAGTCCAGGTCCAGCTCGAGGCACGGCCCGGTACGGACGGCGCCGAGAGCCTCCAGCCGTGCATCGACCTGCCGCCCGCTCTCGCAGAACTGCGCGTAGGAGGAGTCCCCCAGCGCCAGCACGGCGAATTTCACCCCCTCCAGCCGGGGTGCGGCGTCGCCCATCAGGGCGCGGAAGAAGGGTGCGGCGCGCTGCGGCGGCTCGCCATCGCCCCAGGTGGAGACGATGGCGATGATCGTGCCGGCGGATTTCAACGTCTGGACGTCGGCGTCCGCCATGTCCTGCACCTGGGCGGCAAAGCCGAGCTTCGCTGCGTCCTGGCGGGCGCGGGTGGCGAGTGCCTCGGAATTGCCGGACTCGGTTGCGTAGAGGATGAGCAGCTTGGGCTTTGGCCCGGCGGCGGTGGCGGGTGGCGCCTTGCCCTCGGCGGCGTCCAGCCCGGCCAGAAAGCCCGAGAGCCAGGCGCGCTGCACGGCGGAGGCCCCGCCGATCACCTTGTCGAGTGCCGCGATCTGTTCGGGCGCGAAGGGCGCGGTGTGCGGCAGGGCGATGGGTTTGGTCATGGGATGTCAGCCTGGTTTGAGGAGAAAATTTCGGTGGCGGGGCAGGGGAGCCAGCCGCGCTCGTTCACCATGGTGTCGATGCGCTGTGCGGCCTGCGCCATGCTGAGGCCCTCGGCCTTCCAGCTCCGGCGAAGCTCGGCGACCTCGGCGACCCGTGCGGCCCATTGCGGCGGAAAGCACCGCTCCAGCCGGCGGCGAATGCTGCCAGCCAGGCCCGGCGCGGCGCCGTGGGTGGAGACGCTGAGCAGGAGGTCGCCCCGGCGGATCTCGGCCACGGAATGAAAGTCGCAGAGGTCCGGCTCGTCTTCCACGTTCACCAGCACGCCCTGGCTGCGCGCCATGGCGGCTACCTGCGCGGGATTCGTCAGCCCGACGACCCAGACCAGATGCAGGTTTTGTAGGTCCGCTGCGTCGGGGAGCTTGTTGCGCAGGTGCGCGCCCGCCGCCTGGGCCAGTTGCGCATCCGCATCCGGAGAGAACACCAGCAGGTTGGTGGTACCCGCGCGGTGCAGCGCTTGCAGGCGGCGCAGTGCGGCGGGCCCGGCGCCGATGAGGGCGAGCCTGCTGTTTTTGGGGTCGAGTGCGAGGGGGATCATGGGAATGTATGAGAGGATTTTTCCCGAAAGTTCAATAGCGGGCTAGGAAATAACATATTTTCCTGAAATAATCAGTTTGAGCAGGATAATATGCTATTTTCGGCGATTTTTGCGGAACGAGGTGCGGGCATTGCCAGCGCCGCCGCGCCGGGTGCAGCATGGCGAGGTTCTTCACCACCGCCGGAGCCCCGCATGTCCTGGAAGACCGAATATCGCTCGCTCTATTACCTCGATGCGCCCGAGCCGGAGGATTTTATCCTGCCGGTGCGCGAGACCGCGCTGCTGGTCATCGACGTGCAGGATATCTATCTCGAGCGCCCGGAGCGCGACACGCTGCCGCCCGCCGAGCAGGCGCGTTTCGACGCCTGGACGCCGTTTCATGAGCGGATGCAGACCCAGGTTATCCCGCGCACCGCCCGGCTGCTGGAACTGGCGCGCAAGGCGGGGGTGGAGTGTCTCTTCGTGCGGATCGCCTGCCATACCAGGGACGGGCGGGACCGCTCGCTCTCGCAAAAAATGCCAGGCTGGAATAATCTGCTGCTGCCGAAGGGCGGCGCGCCATCGCAGCTCGTTGGCGCGCTGCGCCCGGTGGGTGATGAGATCGAGCTGACCAAGACGACCGATTCCGCCCTGACGGGGACCAACCTGCGGCTTATCCTGCATAATCTGGGCGTCAGGAATGTTGTCTGCGCGGGGATTTTCACCGACCAATGCGTGTCCTCCACGGTGCGCAGCCTGGCTGATGAGAGTTTCAACGTCATCGTGCTGGAGGATTGCTGCGCCGCCGGGGCGGATGCGCTGCACCACCGGGAGTTGGAGATCATCAACATGATCTATTGCCATGTGATGAGCAGTGACGAGCTCATCGTGATGATGGGGTTGGGATGAGGGGGTGCTCCCACATATTTATTGCTTTTTCAGGCCGTTCGGGGGCAGAATGGCTGTCTGGGAGTAATATAGAAACGTCCCGCACCAAAACTTTACACTACCAGGTGTAACGCCATGAACATAAAAGATTCGCATCGCATCTCTCCGGGGCGCTCCCGGTCGCGCCATAGCCCGCCGCCCGGCGGTCGCCTGAGCCTTGTCATGGTCGGGCTGGGTGTCGCCTGCGTCATCGGCGTGTTCGCGGTGCTCGCACTGCTGTATGCATTGAATTAGCCGCGCGGTTTACATCCCGCCTGGTTGCAGCGCATGCTGCCGCATGCCTTTTTTGACAGAGCCTGAGCCGCCGCGCGGCACGCCCCTTGATGTGCTGCCATCTATTCGCCGCATCGTCGCCCGCAACCCCAGTGTCATGACCTATCAGGGCACCAACACCTATCTCATTTCGGGCGCGGATGGCCTGACCATCCTGGACCCTGGGCCGCAGGATGCTCAGCATGTGCGCGATATTCTGGCGGCGGCGGGGGAGGTGCCGATCCGCCGCATCGTCCTCACCCATACCCATGGCGACCATATGGGTGCGCTGGCGGATTTGCAGGCGGCCACCGGCCTGCCGGTGCACGGCTATAGAATCAGCGGCAGGGCAGGATTCACGGCGGATATTCTGCTGGGTGACGGGGACATTGTGGCCGGGATGGGCGCTCTGTTCACCCCCGGCCACGCGGCGGATCATCTGTGTTTTGAGTATAGCCTGCCTGACGGCCCGAAAATCCTGTTCAGCGGAGACCATGTCATGTCCTGGTCGTCCTCCATCGTCAGCCCGCCGGATGGGAACATGCTGCACTATTACCGGTCGCTCGAATTGCTGCTGGGCCGGGATGAGGTGATGTATCTCGGTGGCCATGGCCCGCTGCTGGAGCAGCCGCGCGCGCTGGTGGCCGAGCTGCTCGCCCACCGGCGATATCGCGAGGGCGAAATTTTCAAGCAGATCGAAAAAAAAACCTGGGTGGTGGCCGAGCTGGCGCAGCATCTCTACGCCAAGACCGACCCGTATCTGAAGGGCGCCGCCCAGCGCAACGTGCTGGCGCATCTGCTCAAGCTGAAGGATGAGGGGATCGCGGTGGAGCATGCCCCGGCCAGCGCGCTGCCGACCGGGGTTGAGGCGCTCGGGCCGCCGCCGGGCCTGGTGATCGATGAGAGCGCTTCAAAGGGTGGATTTATGCGGGAGATGCGGCGCGACGCGCTGCGCCGGTTCGGTCTCGCGGCCTGCTAGAACATGTTTTTTTACATCAATCATGCTCTGGGCTTTGTTTGTCGATCAATTTCATTGGTTTGGCTCGAATCAGGCGATTCGATCTAAACCAATATTGATCTAGGCGGCGCGCAGGAAATCCCGCAGGGCGGCGGCGGGCAGGGGCGGGCAGAATAGAAACCCCTGGCCATGTGTCACGCCCAGGCCGCGCATTCGGGCGCGTATTACGCCGGTCTCTATCCCCTCGGCGATGACCTCCTGCCCGCTGCTCGCCGCCCGCGCGCTCACGGTGCGAATGAATTCCTGCATGGGCGCCTGCGCGCCCATCACCACGCTGCGGTCCAGCTTGATGGCGCGGATCGGCATCGCCATCAGCGCGGCCAGGTTGGGCATCTGCGGCGTGATGTCATCCAGGGCGAGGCCATAGCCCGCGGCGCTGAGGTCGCAGATCGCGACGCGCGCGGCATCCAGGTCGTGCACCGGGTGGCGCTCGGTCAGCTCGAAGCTGGTGTTGCGCACCGCCAGGCCGGAGCCCCGGCGCACCCGCTCGATGATGCCCATCAGCTCCGGATGCAGCATGGCGTCCAGCGGCAAATTGAAGGCCAGGCCGAGGTCGTGCGCGGCAAAATCCAGCCCGTCGTACTCCGCCAGGGCGCGCTGCATGATGCTGCTGGTCAGGCGCATCGATCGCTCGGTGCCGTCCATCGCCTCCAGCACCGCCTGCGGCCCATCCAGCGTGCCATCCGCCGTCATCACGCGCGCCAGCACCTCCACATGCGCGGTTCGCATGTCGGCGAGGCGGACGATCGGCTGGTAGAAGATGCGGATCGCCGCCGTCAGCGCCTCATCGGGGAAGGCGTCTCTATTCATCTCAATATCCGCTTATCATCAAAAAATTTTTTTAATTGCGCGATTCTAGCAAATTTTCTTCGTTATGGCGACGAAAATTTCCGTGAAGTCACGGCTATATGTTTACTTAGTAGGCTAATTTATCTTTTTTATAGCGCCTAATACCAGACCTACTTTGCCCGGACCGCTGCGCCGCTGCGGCGCAGTTTCTTTTCGCCCAGAAACAGCAGAATCGGCGCGGCGATGAAAATCGAGGACGACGTGCCGACGACGATGCCAAACAACATGATCCAGGCGAAGCCGGAGAGCGCAGAGCCGCCGAACAGCGCCAGCGGGAGTGCCGCCAGAAACACGGTGCCCGAGGTGCCCAGCGTGCGGTTCAGCGTCTCGTTGATCGACTGGTCGATGAGTTCGCGCAACGGCATGGATTTATATTTGCGTAGATTTTCCCGCACCCGGTCGTACACCACCACCTTGTCGTTAGTGGAATAGCCGATGATCGTGAGGATCGCGGCGATCGTGACGAGGTCGAAGGGGATCCGCGTGATCACCATGAAGCCGATGGTCTTCGTGGTGTCCAGCACCAGCGTCGTCACCGCCCCCACTGCGAACTGCCACTCGAAACGGAACCAGATATAGCACAGGATCATCACGAAGCTGAGGCCCAGCGCTTCCAGCCCCTGGGCGAATAATTGCTTCGAGACCGACGCGCCGATCGCCTGCGTGCTCAGGATTTTGGCGCCGGGCGCGGCGCGGGCGAGCGCGTCCTGCGTCTCGGTGATGGCGCTCTGCGTCGCCATGGCGTTCTGTCGGCTCTCCAGGCTGATCAGCACGCCGTTGCCATGGCCGAAGCTCTGGAGCGCGGCGTCCGCCAGCCCGGCGCGGGCCAGCGCCGCGCGCAGCGCCACAAAGTTCCCGGGCTTCGGCGTCTGTACCTGCAACACGACGCCGCCCCTGAAATCCAGCCCCATGTTCAACCCGGGTGCGAAGAATAATACCAGCGAGGCCGTCGAGAGCACCGCCGAGACGATGAGCCCGGCGAAGCGCCCGTTCATAAAGCGGATTTTCGTGCCGTCCGGCACGAAACGAAGCATCGGTTTCATGAGCATATGTGAGGTCCTAAACCGGTAGCGCCGCCGGCCGGCGGGCGATGTACCAGCGCGAGGTGATGAGGCGCACCAGCACCGTCGCGGTGAACAGGGTGGTGATGATGCCCACGCAGATCGTCACGGCGAAGCCGCGCACCGGCGGCGAGCCGAAGATGAACAAGGTGATGTGGGCGAGCAGGGTGGTCACGTTGCTGTCGATGATCGTGCCATAGGCGCGCTTGTAGCCCGCCTCCAGCGCCGCGAGCGGCTTGCGCCCGGCCTTCACCTCCTCGCGCACCCGCTCGTTGATCAACACGTTGGCGTCCACCGCCATGCCCAGCGTGAGCAGAATCCCCGCCATGCCGGGCAGGGTGAGCGTGGCGCCCATGAAGGAGAGGATCGCCAGCATGATGACGAGGTTCAGCACCAGCGCGATATTCGCGAACCAGCCGAACAGCCCGTAGAACACCGCCATGAAGGCGAGCACCAGCACGAAGCCCACGGCGAGCGAGAGCGCCCCGGCGCGGATCGCATCCGCGCCCAGCTCCGGCCCCACGCTCTGCTCCTCCACAATGTTCAGCGGTGCGGGCAGCGCGCCGGCGCGCAGCAGAAGTGCGAGGTCGGTGGCGGACCGCGCGGTGAAGTTGCCGGATATCTGGCCCGAGCCGCCGGTGATCGGTTCACGGATGACCGGCGCCTCGATGATCTTCCCGTCCAGCACGATGGCGAAGAGTTTGCCGACATTCGCGGTCGTCACGTCCGCGAACTCGCGCGCGCCGACCGAGTTGAGGGAGAAATTCACGACCCATTCGCCGCTTTGTGGATCGGTCGAGGCCTGCGCGTTGTCCAGGTCCGAGCCATCCACCGCGACGTTGGAGAAGACATCCAGGCTCTGCTTCGGGTTGTCGGCCATCGGCAGACGCTCATCGCCCAGCGGGGCCACCGGCCCCGGCGGGGCCTGCGCATCCACCATCTGGAAGGTCATGTGCGCAGTCGTGCCGATCAGCTTTCGGACGCGCCCGGGGTCCGAGATGCCGGGCAGCTGCACCACGATCTCATCGGTGCCCTGGCGCGCGATGGAGGGGTCGAGCACGCCTGAGCCGTCGATCCGGCGCTGGATGATCGTGATGGATTGCTGGACCGCCTGGGATTCGCGCATCGCCAGCGTCTGGCGCGGAATGCGGATGTCGATGCTGCCCCCCGGGCCTTGCGACAGCGCCACGCTCGGCGAAATGGCGCCCGGCGCGTAGGTGATCAGTTTGTTGAGCGCGGTGAGCACCGCGGGCGCCTGCGCGGTGTTGAGCGGGTGCAGCACGACCTGGTGGTTCGGCAGGTCCGCGTGCAGCCCGGTATAGCCCAACCCGGCGGCGCGCAATTCCTGCCGCGCCTGGTCCACCAGCCCGTTCAGATCCTGCGTCTCCACGGCTGAAAAATCGATCTGGAGCAGCAGATAGCTGCCGCCCCGCAGATCCAGCCCCAGATGCACCTGCGACCACGGCACGACTGCGGGCAGCCAGCCGGGCCTGGGCGCCAGGTTGGGCAGACTGAGCAGAAAGCCAAGGCCGCAGGCGAGCAGGATGCCAAACGTCTGGGCTCGGGTAAAATACAGCATTATCGCTCCGCAGCTCTTGAAACGAATGCGGTATGGAAGCACTCCCGGTTGCGCGCAACCCCGGCTGGCGATACCAGCATGGCATGGCGGAACGCTTGCATATCGGTTTGATCGGGGCCGGCCATTTTGGCCGCTACCATGCGCTGAAACTGGCGGGTGCGGCCCGCGCCCGGCTCATCGGCCTGGCGGACCCGGACGCCGAGCGCGCCAGAACCGTGGCGTGGGAGGCGGGCTGCCCGGTGCTAAGCGTGGCTGAGATTCTGGACCAGGCGCAGGCGGTGATCATCGCCGCCCCGGCGGAGACGCATTATGATCTCGCCGCCCGCGCGCTGCGCGCCGGGCTGCATGTACTGGTGGAAAAACCCATCGCCGCGACGCTGGACCAGGCGGCGGAGCTGGCGGAGCTGGCGCGCGCCGCCGGGCTGGTGCTCCAGGTCGGCCATCTGGAGCGGTTTTCCGCAGCGCATGGCGCGCTCAGCGCCCGCATGGGCAAGCCGCTATATATCGAGGCCGTGCGCATCGCCCCCTTCAAGCCGCGCGGCACGGATGTCTCGGTGATCCTGGACCTGATGATCCATGATCTGGACCTGATTCTGGCGCTCACCGACTCGCCGGTGGTGCATGTGGACGCCGTGGGCGCACCGGTGGCGAGCCTGCATGACGATATCGCCAACGCGCGCATCCGTTTTGCCAATGGCGCGGTGGCTACCATTACGGCTAGCCGTATCTCGCTCAAAACCGAGCGCAAGATGCGTATATTTTCCCAGACGGGCTATTTGACGGTGGATTTCTCGGCCCGCAAGCTCACGCTGGTCGGGCGGGGCATCGGCATGAAATTGCCGGGGTTCGAGGAATTTGGCGTGGAGCAGGCCGGCTGGCAGGACCACGACGCGCTGCTGGCGGAGCATGAGGCGTTTTTCGCCTCGGTCCAGAGTGGCGCGCCGGTGCTGGTGGACGCCGCGGCGGGCGCGCGCGCCCTGGCGGCGGCGCTGGCGGTGAGCAGCGCCATCGCCGAGAGCCGGGCGCTGGCTGAGGCCTCCGGGCTTATCCCCCGGCTGTGAGCGCGGAGGGAGCGCGCAAGGCGCGGATCGCCGCGGCTTTTTCCGCCCAGGCGGGCAGCTATGAATCCGTGGGCGAGGTCCAGCGCGAGGTGGCGATGCGGCTCGCCCGGCGTATCGGGAGTGTGGCCCGGGTGCCGCGCAACATATTGGAGATCGGCTGTGGCACGGGGTTTTTGAGCGTTGAGATGGCGCGGATTTTCCCGGATGCGGACCTGCTGCTGAGTGATATTTCGCCCGCCATGCTGGCCTGTGCCAGTGCGCGCGTGCGGGCGCGTGGGCTGGTGCTGGATGGCGAGCATCCGCAGCTCACCGAGCGCTTCGATCTGATCGTCTCCAGCCTCGCGCTGCAATGGTTCGGTGATTTGCAGGCCGGGTTGGCTCGGCTGGCCGGACTGCTGGCACCGGGTGGGCGGCTGATGTTCGCAACGCTGGGCGCCGATAGTTTTAAGGAGTGGCGGCAGGCCCACGCCGCGCTGGGCCTGGCCTGCGGCACGCCGGAATATCCCGGGGCTGAGAATTTCCCCTGGCCGCCTGGCGTTTCCCGCACGCTGGAAGCGGAGCCTATAGTGCACGCCTATGCTGATGGAATGAGCTTCATCCGCAGCCTGAAGGCGCTGGGGGCGCGTGAGCCCGTGGCCGGCTATCGGCCGCTCAGTCCGGGGAACATGCGCCGGGTGCTGGCTTCATTTGAGGACGGGATCAGTATCACCTATCAGATTTTATATGGCGCGATTCTCCGGGACTGAAAGCCGGGCCGATCATCACCAGCACCGGCCCGCTGGCGGGCGCCGCCGCCATCTGGCCGGGCAGGCTGGCCAGGGTGCCTTCCACGACCCGTTGCCCGGGCAGGCTGGCATTTTCCACCGCCAGCGCGGGCGTGTCCGGCGCCATCCCGGCCTCGATGAACTGCGCCGCCAGCCCGGCCAGGCTCAGGCCGCCCATATACACCACCAGCGTCCCGCCGGATTTCGTGAGCGCCAGCCAGTCGTGCGCGGGCAGCCCGCTCTGCGCGCCGTGCCCGGCCAGGAAATGCAGCGAGCTGGCGACGCCGCGCCGGGTGAGCGAGACGCCAAGTGCCGCCGCCGCTGCCGTTGCGGCGGTGACGCCGGGGATTACCTCGAAGCCGATTCCATGGCGCGTCAGCTCGGCCATCTCCTCGGTCGCCCGGCCGAAGATCATCGGATCGCCGCCTTTGAGCCGCACCACCATCGCCCCGCCGCGCGCCTCGGCCACCAGCAGCGCGCAGATCTCCTGCTGGCTGGCCGAGTGCCGCCCGCAGCGCTTGCCGACATCCACCAGCCGCGCATCCGCCCGCGCCAGCGCTAGGATATCCGGGCCGACCAGGCTGTCGTGCAGTACCACATCCGCCTGGCCCAACAGGCGCAGCGCCTTCACGGTGAGCAGCTCCGCATCGCCCGGCCCGGCGCCGATTAAAAACACCTTTGTCATGCTACTCCAAAACCCAGCCACATTGGCTCAAGCCCGGCCTTTATCCCGCCACACGCTTCCGCTAAAGCCTGAATATGAGCATAGCACTCCCCAATAGTTTGCGCGCCGGCCCGGATGGGCGGGGCAGATTCGGCGAATTCGGCGGTCGGTTCGTGGCCGAGACTTTGATGCCGCTGATTTTGGAGCTGCAAGCCGCGTGGGAGAACGCCAAGGCCGACTCCAGCTTCCAGACCGAGCTGGATTACTATTTGGAGCACTATGTCGGGCGGCCCAGCGCCATGTGGTTCGCCGAGCGGCTGACGCGCGAGCTGGGCGGCGCCAAGATCTATTTCAAACGGGACGAGCTCAACCACACCGGCGCGCACAAGATCAATAATTGCATGGGGCAGATTCTGTTGGCGCGCCGCATGGGCAAAACGCGGATCATCGCGGAGACGGGCGCTGGCCAGCATGGTGTCGCCACCGCCACGGTGTGCGCGCTCTTCGGCCTGCCCTGTACGATCTATATGGGGGCCGTGGATGTCGAACGGCAGAAGCCCAACGTGTTCCGCATGAAGCTGCTGGGCGCGCAGGTTGTTCCCGTGAGCTCAGGTGCTGCCACATTGAAGGACGCGATGAACGATGCGATGCGCGACTGGGTCGCCAATGTGCGCGACACGTTCTACATCATCGGCACCGCCGCCGGGCCGCACCCATACCCCGCCATGGTGCGGGACTTCCAATGCGTGATCGGCAATGAGGCGCGGGTGCAACTGCACGCGGCGGAGGGCAGGCTGCCGGATGTCGCGATCGCCGCGATCGGCGGGGGCAGCAATGCCATCGGCCTGTTTCACCCGTTCCTCGATGACCCATCGGTGCGGCTCATCGGCGTGGAGGCCGCGGGGCACGGGCTGGATTCCGGCGCGCACGCCGCCTCGCTCAGCCGTGGGCGGCCTGGCGTGCTGCATGGCAACCGCACCTATCTGTTGCAGGATGAAGATGGCCAGATCCAGGAGGCGCATTCCATCTCCGCCGGGCTGGATTATCCCGGAATCGGGCCGGAACATTCCTGGCTGCACGATATCGGGCGCGTGGAGTATGTCGCGGTGACGGATGACGAGGCGCTCGCCGCCTTTACCCTGTGCACCCGTACCGAGGGGATCATTCCGGCATTGGAGCCTGCCCACGCGCTCGCCCATGTTGCAAAAATCGCAGGCGGCATGGGCAAGGATGAGGTCGTGCTGATGAACCTGTGCGGCCGGGGGGACAAGGACATCTTCACAGTCGCCAAACATCTCGGCGTGGAGCTATGACGCGTATAGCACCTCTGTTCACCCGCCTGCGGGCGGAGCGCCGCGCCGCCTTCATTCCGTTTGTCGAAGCGTTCGACCCCAACCGGGAGACCTCGCTCGCTTTGCTGCACGGCATGGCCGAGCGCGGCGCCGATATCATCGAGATCGGTGTGCCCTTCACCGATCCGATGGCCGATGGGCCGACGATTCAGGCGGCGGGCCGACGTGCTTTGCTCGCGGGTGCGTCGCTGGCGGGTGTGCTGGCGCTGGTGCAGGAATTTCGGTCTCGTAACAACAGCACGCCGCTCGTGCTCATGGGCTATCTCAACCCGATCCTCGCCTATGGCGTGGCGCGCTTCTGCGTGGATGCGGCGGAGGCGGGCGTGGATGGGTTGATCGTGGTGGATCTGCCGACCGAGGAGGCGGAATTGCTGCTGCCCGACGCGGCGGCAAACGGGTTGGACGTGATCCGCCTTGTCGCGCCCACGACGAGCGACGAGCGCCTGCCTTTGGTGCTCGCGGGTTCGTCCGGCTTCGTCTATTACGTCAGCATCACCGGCATCACCGGCACGCGCACGGCCTCAGCCGCGGATCTGGCGCGCGATGTTCCACGTCTGCGGCGCTTCACGGATCTGCCGATCGCCGTCGGGTTCGGCGTACGCACGCCCGAGCAGGCGGGCATCGTGGCCGCCCATGCGGACGCGGCGATCGTCGCCTCGGCGCTCATCGATACGTTATGCAAGGCGGATGTAACGGCGGTGCTGGAACTCGCGGCGGAATTGTCTGCGGGCGTGCGCGGGGTAAAGAAAATTTGATCAGATTTTTCAAATGCTCAATGGTGATCTTCGGAGTAGTGCGGAATGGCTAGGCTAAGAACCGACAATCTAGAGCTATCGCACACGAGAAATGTGGCTCGTATAGAATATCTGAAGGTACAGAATTATCGCGCTCTGAAGTTCCTTGAACTTAAGGAGATTACACCGTTAACAATTCTCCTGGGTCCTAATGGTAGCGGCAAATCGACGATATTCGACGTATTTAACTTTTTGTCCGAGTGTTTTCAATTTGGTCTACGCCATGCTTGGGATCGACGGGGGCGGGGCAGCGAATTGAAAAGTAGAGACCAGACCGGTCCGATCGTTATTGAGATAAAATATCGAGAGGGTGAAAAACCCTCGCCGTTGATTACCTATCATCTCGCGATCGATGAGGAGAACGGAACCCCCTATGTGGCGGAGGAATGGCTGCAATGGCGGCGGGGCCAAAGAGGCAGGCCTTTTAATTTTATGGAATATAAAAGAGGGCTAGGTAAAGTTATAATAGGAGATACCCCGGACGATGATGCGCAACGAATTGAAGTTCCGCTGCGTGCGCAGGACCTAATCGCGGTTAACACGCTTGGGCAGTTGGCTGATCACCCCAGAATTGCGGCCCTGCGGGACTTTATCACAGATTGGTATGTTTCATATCTTTCGATCGATGACGCGAGAGGTCAGCCCGAAGCTGGGCCGCAGGAGCGGCTGAGCAAAACAGGCGATAATCTAGCCAATGTCGTCCAATACCTCAAGGAGCGTCATCCTAATCGTCTGGATGAAATATTTCAGAAACTGAGCCAGAGGATACCGCGTCTGGAACGTGTGGTCGCCGACGCGATGCCCGATGGCCGCTTGCTATTGCAAATCAAAGATGCTCCATTTGATCGACCTGTAATGTCTCGCTTTGCCTCTGACGGTACGCTCAAAATGCTGGCCTACTTGGTTGTCTTATTTGATCCAGATCCACCGCATTTTATCGGAATTGAGGAACCAGAAAACTTTTTGCATACTCGCTTGTTGAATGGCCTTGGTGAGGAGTGTCGCGCCGCCAGTGAGCGCGCTCAGCTTCTGGTCACGACCCATTCGCCATTTTTCATCAACACACTAAAGCCAGAAGAAGTACGTGTGTTATGGCGTGACATTGACGGGTTTACAAGATCAATAAAAGCATCAGAAATTCGGGGAATTAAAGAATTTATTAATGCAGGTGCTACGTTGGGCGATCTGTGGACTGAAGGGCATTTTAAGGTGGGCGATCCGCTCGTTTCATCCGGCAATTATTTTGTTCTTTAAATAAAATGAGTATTTTTCATTTTGAAATTTTTGTCGAAGAGCCATCGATGGAGCACTTCATATCTATTTTGTTGCCGAAAATCATCAAGAATCAAACATTTAGGATATATAGGCATAATGGAAAATCTGATCTATTAAGAAAACTTCCTCAGCGTTTGAGTAGCTATAGAAATTGGTTGCCGCGAGATTATAGGATAATTATTATATTGGATCGTGATAGTGAAAACTGCGTAGATTTGAAAAACAGAATTCAGGATATGGTGAGAGCAGCGTTCTTAAAAAACCGCGCTGACAACTCAGATGGTCATTTTCAGGTGTTGACCAGAATTGCGATTGAGGAGCTTGAGGCCTGGTATTTTGGAGACTGGGAAGCAGTCAAGGCCGCATATCCCAGAGTTAACCAAACAAATAAAATACGCGACCCAGACTCTATAAAAGGTGGAACATGGGAATTGTTTGAACGCACCATGCAGAAGGCAGGTTATTTTGTCGGAGGGTTGAGAAAAACAGAAGCGGCGCAGTCCATCGCTCCGTATATCAACGCCGAGAATAATCGATCGCCGAGCTTTAATGCGTTTTATAGAGCGATGGTGACCATGTGTTCATAGTTCTCAAGTTTTTAACAATTTTGTTGTAGTATACTGATTAATTCTTAAGGAGATACCGATGAAAAAACCGAACCCTACCGGAATTTGCATTGTTTCGTTGGCCATTGGTCTGCTCGCCGCACCTGTGGCGCAGGCCCAGCTTTCTGGCATGATGCAGAATGTCATGGGCAATAACGCGAACTCCGGTGGCTCGGGGATGATGTCCGGTCTGGGCGGCATGTCCACCCCCTCGCTAGGCGCCACCGCGCCCACCAACCTGGCCGGCGTGCTGCAATACTGCATCCAGAATAACTATCTGGGCGGTGCGGGCAGCGCCTCGTCGGCAACCTCGCTCAAGCAGTCGCTGCTCAGCAAGTACACCGGCTCATCCGCCACGCCGACGTCCAACAGCAATTATACATCCGGCAGCAATGGGCTGCTGAACACCGGCAACGGCAACAGCCTCAGCCTTGGCGGAAGCGGCATCAAAGCCCAGCTCACGCAAAAGATTTGCGGCGCGGTCCTGCAACACGCCAAGTCGCTGCTTTAGACAAACGGAGCTAATGCCCGCCGTCGCCGTCACCGCCGCCGCCGTCATCGCCCCCGCCACCGCCTTCATCACCGCCACCGCCGCCATAATAACCACCGCCGCCCCCGCCGCCGTAATAGCCGGGGCGGCCATAACCGCCGTCGCCCCCGCCCTCATAGAAG